>NZ_JAAMOX010000002.1:353334-706668 GCF_011758565.1 Lysinibacter cavernae | reverse complement strand
GGCGGGGGTGTCTGCGCGCAGAATGCTTGCGCTGCTGCTGACCTTCATCATCGTGGTGCCTGCCTTTTGGTTGCTGAGTAGCCTGCAGAGCAGCGACGCAACGGAGTCGAACCAGATCGACAGTTCTCAGTCGGTGTATTACGACGAGCAGCGGGTCAACCGCACCGTTGTGTTTGATCACGATGAGAAAGACGACCGCTGTTCGTCTGGCACAACCGATCCGGTCGTTGACCAGACCATGGCGCACGACCAGTTTGCGTATCTGGCCCCGTTCTGGACACTAACCGAACGCGAGTCAGCTGACGTTGTCTTTGCCGAGCAACTTCCGCCACTGGTAGAGAGACCCAGAGACATTCCGATTCCGCCGCCAGACGTGGTGTTGAGCTAATTTCCCGGTGTCCACACGGACACCATATCCGCGCAACCTATGCGCGTGAGCTCGTGCCTCATTGGCACATCATCTTGTTACGTTTGCGGCGACCACCGCCGCGGCCTCCTGTGTGCCGTTCGACGGCAGAATGCGGAGCCGCGCGCCGACGCCAGCAGCCTGCTGAACGGAATTAATTATGAAGACGTATCCATCTCGCCCGCGACCCTCTGCCGAACAACAGATTCCTCCTCGTCATGCAACGAACCGTCGCCGAATGTTCAGGCGACGGCGCATTCTTGTTGGGACCGCCGCAGCCCTCGTGCTTGTACTTGGCGGTGGTGGCATCGCGATTGCCGCGCTCTATCACGATGTGAACAGCGGAATAAGCCGGTCCGACTTTAGCCTGCCGCAGGTTGCGGAGGCAGACGCAAACGCCGTGCCAAAGGGGGAGCAAAATATCCTTGTGATGGGCCTCGATAGCCGGCGCGATCAACAGGGCAACGCGCTTTCCGAAGAGGTCTACACGGCACTGCGTGCCGGTGATGAGAACGACGGCGGGTACAACGCAAACGTGCTCATGCTGATCCATATCCCGGCCGACGGGGGTCAGGCGGTTGGTATTTCGATCCCTCGCGATGATTACGTCGAGCTTGTTGGAGCCCCTTCGGGAGTTGCATACTCCAAGATCAAAGAGGCCTATGGCCTCGCCTTTGCGGAGCGGATGTCGCAGCTCGTGAACACCGGCGAGTTGAGCGACGAAGACGCGTACCAAGAGGCACGGGCTGCCGGGCGGCAATCCCAGATCGAAACGGTGTCCCATTTTCTCGGTGACGTGCGTATTGATCACTTCATCGAAATGACCATGGCTGGTTTTTACAGCATCGCCAATGCGGTCGCACCCATCACCGTTTGCCTCAACAACGCGACGGAGGATGCCTATTCAGGTGCCGACTTCGATGCTGGCATCCAAGAACTCGACCCGGCCCAGGCGATGAGCTTCGTGCGTCAACGTCGCGACACTGGATACAACAACGGCGTCGATCTGACCGACTTCGACCGCACTCGGCGCCAGCAGGCCTTCATGGTGGCATTGGCGAACAAACTGAAGGACAAGGGAACGCTGACGAACGTGGCGACGCTCAAACAACTCATCGATACGGCCAAGCAGTATCTTGCGATGGATACCGAATTCGACCTGCTGAGCTTTGGCTCCGTCGCCGCAGAACTCTCCGGTGGCAATCTCACCTTCGTGACGCTGCCAATCGTTGAGTTTGGCATGATCGACGGGAAATCGGTCAATATTGTCGACGTTGATGAGGTGCAGGCAATGGTACGAGGACTGCTCGGCGGAACGACTGATGCTGGGGATGCCGGGGATGCCGCCGCTGATGACGGTCTGCTTGAGGCACCGCAAGAATCGACCTACGCGGGGGAGGATGCTGTTGTCGACGACCCGGCTGTTCCCGCCGACGGCGATCCTCAGCCAAACGGAACCGCCACGTACAGCACCTGGGACGAGCCGTTGCACTCCGGCAGCCTGCCGTGCGTGAACTAGGCGGGGCTGACCGGCGCACGGCTGAACGCAGCACGGCTGAACGCAGAACTGTGGCGCGGCGGACGGACACGAACCAGTCGGCGCCCGGCCGTGATGGTGGCTTCGCCCCGATTGAGGCGCGGACACGGCTCCCAAATATCACCATGGCCCGGATACTGCTCCCGAAGCCGGCGGCTCGGCTTCCACCTCTTGGCATCGCCCTTGTGACAGTCACCGTGATGTTGGTGCTGATCGGCGTCATTATGGTGCAGTCGGCGAGTTCAGTGGTCGCAATTGCCGCCGACAAGAATCCGCTTGTTGGCATCCAGAGGCAGGGCCTGTTTGCGGCTGTTGGGCTTGTGATTATGCTGACCCTCAGCCGGTGCTCCATTGCTACGCTGCAGCGGTTTGCTTGGGTTGGGCTTGGCCTTGGGTTTCTCCTGCAGCTGCTCGTTTATACACCGCTTGGCTACGAGGCGGGCGGCAATCGCAACTGGATTCGCGTTGGGCCAATTTCCGGTCAGCCATCGGAAATTATGAAGTTCATGCTCTTGGTTTGGATGGCCACGGTGCTTGCCGCAAAGGAGCGCCTCCTCGGATCCTGGAAGCACGTCATCATCCCGGTCGTTCCCGTAGTCGCACTGTCGGTAGCAATCAACGTGGCTGGCGGCGATCTTGGCTCCGTGCTCATCATCACGGCAGTGCTCTTTGGGGCGCTGTTCTTCGCGCAGGTCAGGTTGCGGATACTTGCACTTCTTGCCCTGTTCGGGAGCCTTGGCATCGCCGTGATGACGCTCATGAAGCCAAACCGAGTCATGCGCGTTGTGCACTATCTTGAGACCGACTGTGTGCGCGACCTTGACGCACTGCACGGCCTGTGCTGGCAGCCCATGCAGGGCCTGTGGGCGCTGGCAAATGGGGGAGTCTTTGGGGTTGGTCTTGGCCAATCGAAGGCGAAGTGGTCGTGGCTTCCTGCGGCTGAGACTGACTACATCTTTGCCATGATCGGCGAGGAGACCGGGCTCATCGGAGCAGTCTTTGTGCTGCTGCTCTTTGTGATCATGGGCGGTATTTTTGCGTGGCTCCTGCGTAGCCCACTTGAGACGTTTCCCGCGGTGATCCTTGGTGGTGCATTCACCTGGTTCGCGACTCAGATGGTCGTGAACATTTCGGTCGTCCTCGGTTTTCTGCCGGTCCTTGGGGTGCCGCTCCCGCTTGTCTCTGCCGGTGGCACATCACTCATCGCTGGCCTAGCGGCAATCGGCGTTGTCCTTGCGTGCATGCGCAGAGAATCATGACGCTCGACTCGCGCATCCGTTCGCCCCAAAATCCGGTTTTTGGCGACCAAAGAGCGGACTTTGGGGCGAACAGAATGGGGTGGAGGCCATAGCGCCGGTTAGCGGCCGAGGCGGCGCATGATTGGGGCGGCAAATTCCTTCAGCTCGGACGAGCGCATGAAGTGGAGGATGGCGAAATAGATTGCCGACATGACAACACCAACAGCGCTCATGACGATAATTGCCGTGACCTTGTTGGCCGTTCCGAAAGCGCCAGGGGTGTTGCCACCCAAGAGATTCGTGACAAAATAACCGACCACGGCTGCGACGGCACCAGCAAAGAAATACTGCAGAAGCGTTCGGGTGACACGCTTTCCATCCAGGCCGCCTGGGATGCGCTTGCGAAGCAGACCCAACGCAATGGGCATCGTAGCAAGCGTTGAAACTCCCTGGGCGATGGCAAGGCCAACAACCAGGTATTCGTGGGGAACGAACATCCCAACGCCAACGGAGAGAATCGCTTGCAGCGCATACTGGAACAGGAAGAAGAAGAACGGCGTTCGGGTGTCACCGAGCGCGTAAAACGTTCGCTGGGCCACAAACACAATCGTGAAGAATACCAACCAAATCATGTTGGCGATGAGCACAAGCGTCATGCCAACAAGCTGACTGTCTTCTTTCACAAAGAGCTTACTGAGCGGCATCGCGAGTACGACCATGCCAAACATTGTCAGCGTGATGAGGAGACAGACAGATCTCACGATCTCTGAAAAGTCTTTTCGAACCGCAGGAAAGTCTTTTGCGGTGGCATGTTCGCTCATCCTGGTGAAATGGGCCGTTGTAATTGACACGGTAATGATGGAGTGCGGAAGCGCAAATATCAGCCAGGCCGTCGTGGAGATGAAGAGTGACGGCAACTTGGTGTCGTACGTGATGTATGCAACGTTTGTGGTCACGATGAGGGTGAGCTGAGCAGCGATCATGATGCCAAACGCCCATACCGAGGCGCGGCCAGCGCTGCGAAGCCCAACGCCCTTCCACTTAAAGTCGAGCTTGAACTTGAGACCCGCTCGCTTCCAGAAGACCAGCAAGATTGCCGCCTGCGCGATGACCCCAAGGGTGGTGCTTCCACCAAGCACAGCGATTCGGTCGGGAGTCCAGTCGGCCACGGTGGCGTCACCGTTTGGGTCCGCACCAAACATCACGGTGAACAGGATGAGGCCAAGGATGCCGATGACGTTATTGAGGATGGGAGCCCAGGTAAACGGGCCAAACATCCGTCGTGCATTGAGGATTTCGCCGAGCACCGTATAGAGCCCATAGAACAGAATCTGCGGCATACACCAGTAACCGAGGGCGATGGCAAGGGCAAGGCCAGCGCCATCCGTACCCGCTTCGCTGGATGCAGCGGAGTAGATCGTGACAATGACCGGAGTCAGCACAACCGCAATGGCTGTTGTTGCGCCAAGCACCACAATTGCCAGGGTAACGAGTTTGTTGATGTAACTTGCTCCGCCGTCGAAGCCCTTCGCTGCCCTGACAATGTGCGGGACAAGAATGGCGTTGAGAACACCACCGGCAATGATCAGGTAGACGTTATTTGGGAGCGAGTTTGCGAGTGCAAAGGCGTTTGTTCCGACACCAACCGAACCAATGGTCTGCGCAAGCACCATGATCTTGAGAAAACCAAGCAGACGAGAAACGACCGTACCTGATGCTAACCAAACGCTTGCTTTACCAATGTTGTCGGTAGGGGTGGTCAATCGACTTCGCTTTCGTGGTTGCCGGCATTGAGGGCTCGGCTCTTTCGTTTGTTGCGCACGCTGCGCCAGGCGCCAAATCCGAAGAATGACACAACCAAGACTCCGAGAACCACGATGCCGATCACCTCCCAATCGGCATGAATGGTGATTGGGATGTTGACAGGCAGTCCGACGGGCTGATCGTTTGCAGCGCGAAGGGTGACGTTGATGGAGACGTCCCCGTTTGAGACGCGGGTCTTGACGGGAACGCTAACGCTGCTTTGCGAGGCAGCTTCGATGCGAGTGTTTTCGTCGGGATCGCTGATTGAGAGGCGGTTGTTTGATGCCTCGGTGTGCACCTTCACCACAACGGGGAAGGGCAGCGCATTGTTGACGTAGACGGGAATCTTAGACTCCGAGCCGAGCAGGTTGATGGGCGTCGACTGGGTGATAGACACGCTGTTCAGAATGGCGGCATCCCGCTCGAAGTATCCGGTGGCAAACGTGTTGAACGAGGTCAGCGGCGTCGCATGGGCGGCACTCGCTAGGTTCATCAGGCGCACGCGCTGAGCGGCGACGAGTAACTGTGGGGTTTCGAGAACTGCGGAGAACGCGCCGATGTCGGCTTCACCGGCAATGCCCTGTGAGACGCCATTGAGGCGTGCCTCCGGCACAGAACGGTCTGCAATTTCGAATGAACCGAGCGGGGAAGGGGCTACACCATTTTCGGCCAACGCGGCTTCACCGTCGGTAACTGAAGTGACTGACACCCAGGGGAGCGATTTGATCGCATTGACGGTGTCGACGATGTGTTCACTGTTGCCAATTGTGGTGCGGTCGAGGCCAACGAGCAGATGCTGTTTTGTCCCAATACCGGCATTTCCTACGAGTGAGAGTTCCGCTGCAATTCTGTTGCGGGCCGACGAAAACTCAACATCAGTTTTCGCATCGAGGGCATCCATGGTCTTCTCGCTGATGGCGCTATTGAGCACCATTGATGAGACGCTCCCAACCGTTGCACGAGTCGACGTGGTGATGGCAGGGAGCTGGGAGACATTGTCACCGTCAATCAGCATGGTTGAGAAACCGTTTGCTTTGAAAAAGTCGGTGTCAGTTGGAGAAACGGAGTTGGCAACTGGCCATACGGTTGGGCCGTACGAGTAGTTCCACTTGGTCAACTCGTCAACGGTTAACGGTGTGGTGCTCTCGTCGGCGGATGCTTGGTTCGCATAGTTGAGGCTCGTCACAGCGAGTGGGGCTGGCAACGCAAGCTGCGCCTGTACCGCAAGGTCGGCATCCGAGAACTGGAGTGCAAAGCTTGGGTTCTTGAGTGTTGCGAGCCGCTTGAGCCAGTCGGTTGAGGACGCCGGTGCTGCACTGCCAAGAACGCGAATGGATGCGATGACCCTCGGGTCGATCGCAAGGATGCCGCCGCTTGAGCTTGCGGCATCCACTATCTGGGTGAGTGAACCGTCGGGACCCGTCAGCGTGCTGAGTTCTTCGGCCGTTGCGAGTGATTCGATGCTTGCTGGCAACACGACGGGGAGGACAACGCTGACAACGGTTGAGACTCCCTCGTTGACGCCGCCCCAGACGAGGCTTGTGCGATCAATAAGCGGATCTCCCGCGCCGCGGACCGTCACCGAAAGCGCGTACACGCCTGGTTCGCTAGGGTTCAGGCCGAGTGCACTGACGGGAACAGTGAACGTTTGCGTGCGCGTCTCGCCAGCAGGTACCCGTTCAAGAATGTTGGTGTGTACCTGCGTTCCCAGCTGCGAAGCCGTGAACTCGTCGCTATCCAGGATGTCACCAAGATCTGCTTCGTCACTGATGCGGTCGCGATCAATGTAGAGGGCAACGGGGAGGTCTTTGAGCTCGTTCTCGCCGGTGTTGGTGACCTCGATGGTCGCCGAAACGTTGTTTTGATCGGTCGTGAGCACGGTGCTATCTGACGAGATGAGAACGTGCGCTTCCGGGGATGCCTGACCGTCTACCGCGACCGGTCCACTTGCTGGAACCCGCATCGCCGTTGTGGCCTGTGTCGCGGAGCTGATGGGGGCTATTGCGACGAGGGACGCGACAACAACGGCCGCGCCTGCGGCAAGAGCCGGATACCAGAGCACGCGAGAACGGGTTTTACGCGCAGCGGACATACGGTGATTCTATGATGCCCGCCTGGGTTTTAGGTTGGTGCCGTACCGTGAACGGCAGGATGCGCCGCGTATGTTCGCGCAAGACGCGACGCCCCTGAGCCCTTCTCATACCGACTTAGACCGTGCGCGTTTGCCGCTGCCGCCGCGCGTTCGCCACGAGAACGATGGCACCAAGAACAAACGCGATGGCTGCGAGCCCGTACGGCGACTGATTGGTGCCGGTGACCGCGAGGGCTGTCCCTCCCTCCGGTGTCGCTGATGGCCCACTGCTTGGTGTCACGCTGTCCGTCGGTTTGGGCGTTGGGGCTGGGGCCGCCGCATTGGTGATGGTCGTCGACTGGGTCGTCCCGTCAAGCACGGTTATTTCGTGTGGCGTGATATCAAGGACGTAACCGGTCGGGGCGGTCCGCTCCACAACGGTGTAAGAACCGGGGGAGAGCCCGTCTACTGACGCGTTGCCTGTCGCATCCGTTGTCATGGTCGCTACCGTTTGGTTGTTGGCATTGATGACATCGAATACTGCGTCCTCAAGGCTGTTGGTCGCGTCTGCCGCATCCTGCTTGTGCAGCGACAGGGCACCGGACGGCACCGCGCTCGCGGTGTTATCCACGATAAGTGTCTCGGTTGCGTCAGCCGTAACGGCTACTTCGTGTGGAGTCACATCGAGGGCGTAACCGGTTGGAGCGGATTGTTCCACAACCCGGTACGTTCCAGGTTCAAGCCCGTCAGCTTGTGCGTTTCCATCGGCGTCCGTTGTCAACGTAGTGACGACAGCTCCGGACTCGTTGAACACCTGAAAGACAGCACCCCCGAGTGAGACGCTCGTGTGTTGTGCATCCTGCTTATGGATGGCGAGGGCGCCTGGTAGGGCATCCGTTACGGTGAGCGATGCGGTCGTCTGAGCTGTCCCGACGGTGTCTTGGCTTGCCACGATCAGTCCTTGCCAGCGGGAGGCCGGGTCAGTTGGCACAAACACCCGGCCGACACTAATCGTTGCAGAGGTTGCAGTGGCAGAAGCCGATACTGTTTCGCCCACTTGGAGACCGCTGGCGTCAAGATAGAACTGGCCGCCGTTGAGAACCGGGCCTGTTATTGGCTGGCCGGTGGCATCAACGATCGCAACCGTCGAGGTTATGCTTGCGCCGGTACTTGCCGTTGTGTGCACGGTAAATGGGCCGGCATGGCCGGAGAGGGGCGCCGTAAGGCTGGACGGTGTCACCGTCAGACTTGGCGTTGGCTCAGTGGCACCATCAACGGCATTGTTGAGCATCCAGACCATGAGGTTTTGGATAATGGTTGAACGTGGGTACGTGACGAGGTCTTGGGGAACCGTAGCCGGGGACGGGAAGAGGCGGCCCCCTGCGATACTCGGGTCGGTGAGGTTCCAGATCGCAAACTGGGTAGCGGTTATGGCATCGAGGTCGGTAACCCCTGCGATTCCACTTGCCGCAGCGAGCTGCGCTCCGGTGAGATTTGGGTACCCGTGGCCCAACACCCAAAGTACTTTTCCTGCGTTTGGAATGAACGAGTTGTATGGCACACTCGACCATCCACTTTCACCGTATGGTTTTGCGACGCCAATCGGGATGTTGCCCTCGATGCAGTACGTGAAAAAGGTGCTGCTCACGCCGGCATCATCCTTGAGCGTGAATTTGAACATGTCACCGTTTTTGCCCGCAACGCTCCCGTCGGGTTGAGGCATGCCGTAGAGCGATCCCTTGTTTGAATTGGTGGCCGTACCTGACGGCGTCGCTTGAGACGCTGTGCTTCCGGCAAACACCATCAGTACGGCGATAAGAGCGGCGAGTGCGGCGGTGAAGACCGTCCGTCGTCGCGTGAAAAACGAAGAAGTTTGAAACATTTGAATCCCCTAAAAAACGAATGTGCAGTAACACTAACGAGCACCTGTTTTGGGAGTGGGCGGCTGGCAAAACCTGAGTAGAACGCAAGCAAAAATTGAGTACGGTAGCGGAATTTTACGTTCTTGCGTGTGATTTGTATGGGGGCTTGCGCTGAGGCCATCGATGTGCGGCAAACACCCTCTAACATTGAATCCATGCTGAATATGGCAGACGCCCTGTCTGCGCTCCAACAACTTGCCACGTCCCCCGTCGCCGCGACGCTCTCAGAAGCGTTTGCTGAGGCGGGTCACGAACTGGCCCTCGTCGGTGGACCCGTTCGAGACGCCATGCTCGGCCGTCCGGTCAACGATCTTGACTTCACAACATCAGCTGACCCCGACGAAATCTTGCGCATTGTGAAGCCGCATTCTTCAGCACAGTGGGATGTTGGCCGCGAGTTTGGCACGATCGCGGCCAAGGTTGGCGACGAAACGGTTGAGATCACGACCTACCGGGCTGACAGCTACGACGCAGACTCTCGTAAACCCGAGGTTGTCTTTGGCGACAACATCGAGGGGGACCTGCGCCGCCGAGACTTTACCGTGAACGCGATGGCGTTGCTTTTGCCGGAAATCAAGCTTGTTGACCCGTTTGGTGGGGTTGAGGACCTCCTTGCCGGCGTTCTACGGACGCCAGGAACCCCAGAGCAATCGTTTAGCGACGACCCGCTGCGGATGATGCGGGCGGCGCGGTTTGCCTCACAGCTCAGCTTTGCAGTTGCCGACGATGTGCGTGATGCCATGGAGCACATGTCTCAGCGCCTCGAGATCATCTCGATGGAGCGCATCCGCGAGGAACTCAGCAAACTCCTGTGCACCGATAACCCAAGGCCAGGAATGACGCTCCTTGTCGATTCCGGACTCATGGAACTCTTCCTCCCCGAGGTGCCGGCGCTGAAACTTACGCAGGACGATCACAAGCGGCACAAGGACGTTTACGAGCACAGCCTCACGGTTGTTGACCAGGCGATTGATCTTGAGCACGAGCGCTTCCCTGATGCCGAGCCCGATCTGGTGCTGCGTCTTGCTGCCCTGCTCCACGACATCGGCAAGCCTCCGACCCGCCGGTTTGAAGGCGGCGGGGTTGTGACGTTCCACCACCACGACGTGGTCGGGTCAAAGATGGCAAAGAAGCGCCTTCGGGAGCTTCGCTACGACAACGACACCATCAAAGCGGTCGCCCGTTTGGTTGAGTTGCACCTGCGCTTTTTTGGCTATTCGGATGCGCCCTGGTCTGATTCGGCCGTGCGCCGCTACGTTCGTGATGCCGGTCCGTACCTTGAACAGCTACACATCCTCGTTCGTGCGGATGTCACGACTCGCAACGTACGGAAGGCCGACCGCCTGGCGTTTGCCTATGACGACCTTGAGGAACGCATACGCGTGCTGAGCGAGGAAGAAGAGTTGCAGGCCGTTCGACCTGACCTCAACGGTGAGCAAATCATGGAGCTGCTTGAGATCGCTCCCGGCCCCATCGTTGGTAAGGCCTATAAGTTCTTGCTGGAGTTGCGGCTCGACGAGGGACCCCTCGGTGAAGAGGAAGCCACTCGCCGTCTGAAGGAATGGTATGCCACGCTCGACGCCTAATCACCGCGAGGATTCCGCACGAAGCGGCCTGAGCACGTCAGCAGGTGCGCCGTGGGCCGCCGCACGGCATGTGCTCGTGTTGCACGCGCATCCAGACGACGAGACGATCGCAACTGGCGGCACACTCGCGATGCTCGCTGCCACCGATATTGGCCTCACCCTCGTGACGGCCACCCGTGGCGAGCGGGGTGAAGTGGTCGATGGGCCCCTGAGCGCGCTTGAGGGCACGGCCGAGCTTGGCCCGTATCGCGAGGGCGAGCTCGCGAGGGCGCTTCGAGTGCTCGGCGTGAGCGATCAGCGTTTTCTCGGATCTGCCCGTGCCCGCCGAGACGGGCTCGAACCGAGGGTCTATCGGGATTCTGGGATGCAGTGGGGTCCTGATGGCTTGGCCATTGCTGACCCAACCGCGTCGGCCGATTCCTTTTGCCTGTCATCCTTTGACGAGGCCTTTGACGACCTGCTTGAGGTGGCCAAAGACGTCGAACCAGACGTTGTCATCAGTTATAACTCGATCGGCGGATACGGGCATCCAGACCACGTCCGCTGCTACGAACTTGCCGTTGCCCTTGCCTCGCAAACCGGTGCGAGGCTGCTGCAGGTGATTCCGCTGGATACCGCCGAATCCCACGTGCCGGCCGACGGAATCCCCGTCTATCGGAATGAACTGGGTGATTGGTTTGAGACCAAACGAGAGGCGCTGCGCCAGCATCGCACCCAGCTCACCGTTGACGGTGACGACCTTGTGCATTCGGGAGGGCAGCGCCAGGCCATCGGTCGCACCGAGCTCTTCGAAGGCTAGGCAGCTTCAGCTTCGACGCGCTTCAGGCTGCGGCCAAGCGCAACGAAGTACACAATGAGTCCGGCTGACATGAGGATGTGTCCAAGCCCGGCGATGCCAGAAACCGCGGCACCCGTTGTTGTGCCAAAGACGCGGAACGTTCCGTTGATGGTCATCATGGCAACCGTCACAATGAGCCCTCCGTTGTACAGCCAGAAGAACCACGTGTTGAGTTTTTGGCTGTGGGACACGTTGAACACGCGCTCAAGAGCGAGGGCGATGAGCAAGACGATGACGCCGAGGGTCAAGAGATGGGTGTGCAGCACTGAAAGCTGCGTTTCGCCAGAGAAATCGTTGATCTTGGTGATCTCTCGGTAGTAGACGCCAGAGGCGAGACCAACAACGAGGTAACAGAATGCAGCGATAAATAGGCGTTTCATGGGTGTCTCCTCAGAGTTGCGATGATGAGCGCTGAATCGCTCCACTTCTATGCTTCCCGAGGTCGCTCGAGTCGGCATCCATCAAAAGTTCGAATGACGGATGCGGATGTTCGACTAGCGGTTGAGCGCTGCCAGGTACACGTCAGAAACGCGGCGGGCGTGCCGTGGCCATGACCGTGACTCGGCCGCGGTGCGCGCGCTCGTCGACAGCGAAACAAGGCTCGCCTCGTCGTTGAGGAGGCTAGCGATTTTTTCTGCCCAGACGCTTGGTTCCCGTCCCTCAAAGAGGATGCCGGTTACGCCGCTGACAACCGACTCGGCGAGGCCCGTGATGCGCTGCGCGAGTACGGGAGTGCCTGCCGCCGCAGCCTCGAGGGCCACGAGCCCAAAGGTTTCGGAGTGGGACGGGACGATCGCGAGTTCCGCCCCGCTCAGTAGCTGCGCGGCGTGCTCCCTGGTCTGGGCTGGTAGAAATCGCACGGAGTCGGTGACACCAAGGCGTGCCGCGAGCCCACGAAGCGACTCGGCATACGCCTCATTACCCGGGGTTGGTTCGCCGGCGATGACAAGCAGGGGGCGGACACTCTTCGGAAGTGCGGCAAGGATCTCGACCGCCAAATCTTGCCCCTTCAGCGGCTGCACCCGCCCGAGGGTCACGACGTACGGCCCGGCATCCAGAAGTGCAGGATGCCGGGGGAGAGCTGGCCGAAAGAGCGCGGTATCAACGCCAGGGGATATGTGATGTACCCGGGCTGGCTGCAGGTGGTAGTCGCTAATGAGGCTGTGGCGCTCGCGCTCGCTGCCAGTGATGAGCTCGGAGCGCTCACTGATGCTGCGCTCTGCGTCAATGCGTGACTGGGGCTCCGGCCTGTCTCCTGGCGCGAGGTGCTGATTCTTGAGGGCGGCCACGGTGTGCAGATTCAGGATGTGCGGTGCGTTGAGCGACTCGGCTACGGGAAGCGCGGCAACGCCAGACAACCAGTAGTGCGAGTGATAAATGTCGTATGGGCCGAGCTCGGCGATCCGCTCGCTCATGTGGGTGAGCACTGCGGGGAGGTCTTCTTTTGGTACGGGAGCGAGTGGCCCTGCCGTGAGCGCGCGCACGGTGATGCCTTCGGCGGTGACCTCAACAGCCGGTTGCTCCCTGTGGGTTCTTCGCGTGATGATATCGACGGAATGGCCCATCCGGACGAGTTCGACTGCCAGCGAGAGTACCTGTACGTTGAGGCCGCCGGCATCCCCTTGTCCTGGGATGCTCAAGGGAGAGGTGTGTGACGAGATGAGGGCAACACGCAGAGGAACTGGCTGGCTGCTGTTGGCCGACATGTATGGCTTACCTCGTGTTACACGTGAAACATCGGGCGAATTACCCTGTCAGCCAACTCTACCCGGGGGGAATGTGACCGATTAGCGTCCGCGGCTCTCGATGAGCGAGTCGCGCACCTTGCGGCGAAGCACTTTGCCGATCAGCGATTTCGGAAGTTCGTCAACCTGCACGATGCGCTTGGGAACCTTGTAGGTTGCGAGGTTGGTTCGGCAGAAGTCGCGAATGGCTTCGGAATCAAATACCGTACCGGGGCGAAGGATGACGGCGGCCGAAACATCCTCACCTCCGGAGCTGCGGGGGAGGCCAACAACGGCTGCACCCTCGATGTCTGGGTGCCGCAGAAGGGTCTCTTCGACCTCGGATGGCGACACGTTAAAGCCGCCAGTAATGATGATCTCTTTGACCCGATCGATGACGGTCACAAAGCCGTCGGGCGAAACCGTCACGATGTCGCCGGTGCGCAGCCAACCGCCGGGAAGCAGGGTTGCCTCGGTTTCGTCGTCGCGGCCCCAGTATCCTTTGAACACCTGCGGACCCTGAATGAGCAGCTCGCCCGTCTCGCCTTCGTCGCGGTCTTCGTCGGGATTGTCTGGGTTCACCACGCGGATGCTGGTGCTCGGAAACGGCACGCCGACGGTGCCGGGCCGCCGCGAAGGCCCCATCGGGTTGCCAAGCGCCACCGGTGACGACTCGGTCATCCCGTATCCCTCGACCAACAATCCACCGGTTGCTTCTTCCCAGCGAGTGACGGTTGCAACGGGAAGTGACATGGCTCCAGAAATAGCGAAGCGAATGCTTGATAGATCGGCGCCGCGTCGTTCGGATGCCCGCGCGAGCTGCTCGTAGATGGGCGGGACGGCGGGGAGGAACGTTGGGGGAGTCGAGCGCGATGCCTCAAGCACCATGTCAACGTCAAAATTCGGGAAGAGCACAAGCCTGGCGCCGATGCTCATGGCAAAGGTGAGGCAGAGCGTCATCCCGTAGGCGTGGAACAGGGGGAGTACGCCGTAGAACGTCTCCTTGCCTTGCAGCAGGCCGGGAACCCAGGCTTGTCCCTGCATGGCATTTGCCCGCAGGTTACTGTGAGTCAGGATGGCTCCCTTTGGGTGACCGGTTGTGCCAGAGGTGTACTGCAACAGCGCGATGTCGTCGACGGTTGGTCGAGGGTGACGGCTTGAGATTTTGCGGTTCTTGAGCAGGTTTTTCCAGGTGAATACGTTTTTTGCGGATGGGACTGCCGTCATCGCTGCCCGCGTCGCACGGGCCTTCGGCACCGGCAGGCGGAGTGCGAGGCGCTTTGCAAACGGCAGGGCCTCCGACATATTCACCGAAACGATGGTGTCGACCGGAATATCCGCAGGGAAATCACTCACGGTGTCGTGTACTTTGTCCCAAACAATGGCCACCCGTGCGCCGTGGTCCTCAAACTGGTGCCTGAGTTCGCGGGCCGTGTACAGCGGGTTGTGTTCAATGACGATGGCACCGAGGCGCAGCGCGGCATAAAACGCGATGACGTGCTGCGGGCAGTTTGGCAGGACCAAAGCAACCCGGTCACCGGCGCGCACGCCCAGCTTTCGGAGCCCCTCGGCCGCGCGGGCCACCTGCTCGGCGAGCTCGCTGTAGGTCGTGGTCGCGCCAAAGAACTGCAGCGCAGTGTTGCTGCCGAACTTCTTGACCGACGCATCCAGCATGTCAACAAGCGATTGAGTTGGGGTATCGATTTCTGCGGGAACACCCTCGGCATAGGAGGTGAGCCAAGGCTTATGTTCGTAGCGGGACATGACGTCTCTTCTCTCGGTAGGCATCTGGCCGTGGTTCACGAGCGTAAACGGCAATACACGAGGAGATGACGGTGGTGGCGTTTGGCATAAAGTCTAGTTCGTGGGCCTGGGAATCGGGGCATATGAACGCTTCTGCGCGAGCACGATCGTGCCGACGGATGCCGCCATGAGCCCGGTTGCGATGAGGGCACCCTCGAGCGAAATTCCAGTGATGAGGAGCGTAAGCACCCCTCCGGCCCCGAGCAGCACGGCTGCGGCCGAGAGGATACCGCTGAACGCAGAGTTGCCAACGCGCGGTGCCTGAAAACGGGCTTTCTCGACGCGGCCAAACACGCGAGCAACGGGAACAACCGCGAGCCCAACGACCGCGAGCCACAGAGTGCGAGAATCCCACCAGCCCTGACTCATCGGCTCGACCAGCTCAACGCCGCTCAGCAGCAGCCCGCCAGCGAGCATGATCAGCACCGGCATGTGCCACAGGTACACCGTCATCGAGTGGGCGCCGAGGACGTCGATGGTCTTGCTCACGCGGGGAACGGTTGCCAGGTGCCGCAGGGGCTTCCGAATGAGCGTGAAGACAAACAGCTGCGTGGTGCCAAGCGCAACGAGCGTGACCGTTGGGGGGTTAAGGTTCTGCAGCATATCTGCCGAGTATGGCCCTTCAATCGTCAGCATGGCGAGTACAACAAGGCCCGCGCCAGCGAGGATGAGCTGGGTGCGTGGGCGGATGCGTTCGAAGCGGCCATCGGCCAGCCAGAAGCCGGCCTGCTGCACCGCGAGCCAAACAAAGAGCAGGTTCGCGAAGCCGATCGCGTCGATGCCTGTGGCGAAGCGCGCAACATCCACAGCCGCTGCGAGTCCAATGAGCGCCAGCATTGACGGCACCGGGCGCCACTCGTGCAATCGCACCATCGTTGGCACAAGGCCAGAGCACAGGATGTAGACGCCGAGGAACCAGAGGGGCTGGCTAATCCGGAATCCTGCAGTCGCAACGATGTCGGCTGGAACGCCCGCGAGGGTCATCGCGAGCAGACCAATCCCAACGACGGCGGCCAGCACCACGCCGGGGATCACAAGTCGCTGCAATCGGCTGATGACGTAATCGCTTGATGAATGACCCTTCTCTCGCATTCGCCGCCAGTGCGTGATGCTCGAAAAGCCGCCGATCAGAAAGAACAACGGCATGATTTGCACAACCCAGGTCACCGGAACAAACCACTCCTGCCCCTCGGTTGCGTTGCCGAGCACAATGCCCTCCGCCCCGTTGCTGACTCCCACCATGAAGGCGTGCAGGGCGACGACGATCACGAGCAGGACGGCCCTGACGAGGTCGATGCTGCGGTCGCGGTGAGGCTGTGCGGCCCGCTGGGGGGATGACTCTGGTCGAGTTGACGTTGTGGCCGGCAGCGCAGCAGCCGTGCGGGTGGCGCGTTGCGCAGGCCGTGTGTTGGCTCCCGGATGCTGGGCGACGGCGGTCATGATCTTCTCCTTTGTGCGATGGGGCGTCCATCACACGAAGAGACTAAGAACCTGGTGCCTGCCGTGGCATCACACGGGGGAGCGATTTGCACCCCCTACCGTGGTAGGGGTGCTCGGTCCTCGTGGCCGCTATTCGGTACAGCTGTGGTTGCTCGGGAGCGCAATCCAAAACATGACCCGAAGCGCGCGCGAATGGCCCTATCGTGAGGGTTCGACAAGACCCGTGTCATACGCAAGTACAACCGCCTGCACCCGGTCGCGCAGCCCGAGCTTCATGAAGATCTTGCTGACGTGCGTCTTGACCGTCTGCTCTGCCACAAACAGCTGCGCGGCAATCTCGTGGTTCGAAAGGCCCCGCCCAATGAGCACAAGCACCTCGCGCTCGCGGTCGGTGAGACCGTTGAGTTCAACGGCCCGTGAAGCCTGGCCGGCTACCGCTGGCTGCTGCGTGAACTGCTCGATGAGGCGTTTCATTACTTTCGGGGCGATGAGGGCATCGCCCGCGGCCACGATGCGTACGGCCTGAATGAGGTCTTCCGGCAGTGCATCCTTGAGGAGGAACCCGCTTGCACCAGCCCTGAGCGCGTCGTTGACGTATTCGTCGATATCAAACGTGGTGAGCACCAACACCTTTGGGATGTGGTGGCTACCGTACGTTGGCTGCGTGAGTTCGCGGGTGGCATCGATGCCGTTCATGTTCGGCATGCGGACATCCATGAGCACCACGTCCGGTTTCAGCGAACGGGCGAGCGAAACAGCCTCAACGCCATCGCTCGCCTGGCCAACAACGTCGATGTCTGGTTGGGCGCCAAGGATCGCGGCAAACCCAGCCCGAACCATGAGCTGGTCGTCGGCAATAACTACGGTTGTGTTCACAGGAATTCCTAGGAGGTAATGGGAAGCGATGCAGCTACACGATAGCCGCCTTCGCTGGTTACACCGTGTTCGAGGCGACCGCCGACGAGTTGTACTCGCTCCCGCATACCCATGAGGCCGTGCCCGCCACGATCGTCGGTGACGGGACCTGATTGTGATGCCCTATTTTCGACCGTGACCATAACTGCCACTTTGCCCTGCTCGACGGTCACCGTCGTGTCCGCTCCAGGGGCGTGACGGACCACATTGCTGAGCGATTCTTGCACGATGCGATACGCGGTGAGGGCGACGGATGCTGGCGGGGCAGCATCGCCAGCAACCTGCCACACGAGCGATACCGGAACGCCGGCACGTCGACTCGTTTCGACGAGAGCCGGAATCTCAAACAGCGTTGGTTGGGGGCCGAGCTCGGCGGCTTCGGCCGAGTCTGAGGTGGCGGCTCCCCGCAGCACCCCGAGCAGCTGCCGCATCTCGGTGAGGGCACCTCGTGCGGTGGCCCCGATATCGTCAAACTCGGCGGCAACCTCATCGCTCATGTCTGGGAGCCGATACTTAGCCGAGGTCGCTTGCACCTGAATCACTGACATGCCGTGGGCAACCACGTCGTGCAATTCGCGCGCAATGCGGCTGCGCTCCTCAACCAGTTCGCGCTTGGCCTGCTCGGTCGCGGTGATCTGACGTTCCTGCACCAGTTGCGCGCGAATCCCGCGACGCTGGGCGAGCAGTAGTGCCACCGCGAGGGCACCACCGGAGATCGCGATGTACACGATGCTGTTGGTCACGGATGGGTCGAGCGAGTCGTATCGGGTTGGCGAGGTGGCGATCGCCACGATGGATACCGCGACGCTCAAGAGCCAAGTCAACAGCGGGTACGTCCACCGCGAGGTGAACGCCAGCACCGAGATAACCGCAATAGTCGACAACATGGAGGAGACAGACCACGGCCAAGGAGCATCAACAGAGGAGCGGCTCAGCTCCGGCAGAACAAGCGTCGAAACAAGGGTCAGTACAATCGCCAGGCGTGGGCGGATGATTGCGAGCGGAATGGACCCCATCTGCACGATCCCAACGCCAAACGCGATGGCAAGTGGGATGCCATACAGCACGGTGTGCACTGGCACGCTGACGGCGCACAGAGCAACCGCGAGTGCGCTGAGCAGAATCCACAGCAGCAAGCTCGGGCGGCCGGTGATCGGGTCGGTGAACTTGAGGTTTCTCATTAGCCACAACTGTTCCATATGCCACTGACGCCCACATCACTCTGTGGAGCTATCTTGTTCTTGTTCTTGTTCTTGTTCTTGTTCTTGTTCTTGTTCTTGTTCTTGTTCTTGTTCTTGTTCTTGTTCTTCGCGCTCAGACTTCCGCTTGTGTCTCTCATTCAGCCGTCTGTCACGTTCAGCTTCTAGCGCTCATCCTTCTTCTGTTGCTCTCAGCCAGTGTCGCTCACTCTTCGTCTCGCTCCTTCGGCCCTCGCTCCTTCGGCCCTGGGCTAGTTAACTACTCGTATCTCTTTACTCTCGTCCCTCCGCGCTCGTCCCTCTGCACTTCGTTTTCGGCTTGACGGCCAGCAACGAGTGCGTCACCACCCCCTCACCCGTCGTACGGCGTTAACACATTGGTCACATCATCCACCCAACCACCGCCCCAAACGTGGATCTGCGACCAATCTGCACACTCAGACCGGGAGAATCCGCGAGAAACTCCGCAGGAGTTGCGAAAGTACGCTACGATAACAAGGTTGTTCGCTTTATCTGAAGCAAACGACGATGCTATTTACCCTCCTGTTACAGACCGTCTGTAACCGTTAAGTCCGAAGGAGGTGGGTTAGTGACGCATCAATACGAACTCATGGTCATCCTCGATCCAGAACTGGACGAGCGTACCGTGGCACCCAGCCTGGACAAGTTCCTCGCCGTCATCACCAACAGTGGTGGAAGCGTTGACAAGGTCGACATCTGGGGCAAGCGCCGTCTCGCCTACGAGATCAACAAGAAGTCTGAAGGCATCTACGCCGTCGTCGACTTCACTGCGACCTCAGAGGCCACCGATGAACTCGACCGTCAGCTTGGCCTGAGCGAAGCTGTTATTCGCACAAAGGTCCTGCGCGCCGACGAGGGCATTGCTCAGCGTGCTGAGCAGGCAGAGCGCGACGCAGCCAAGGCTGCCCGTGCCGCAAAGGCCACTCCAAAGGCTGCTCCGAAGCAGGACGCCTAGATCCATGGCAGGCGAAACCGTCATCACCGTGGTGGGTAACCTCACCGCTGACCCAGAGCTGCGCTTCACTCAGAGTGGCGTTGCCCTGGCTTCATTTACTATCGCTTCGACGCCGCGAACCTTTGATCGCCAGTCGAACGAGTGGAAAGATGGCGAAGCTCTCTTCCTGCGCGCAAGCGTATGGCGAGAGTTTGCCGAACACGTCGCGAGTTCGCTCACGAAGGGTTCGCGCGTCATCGCCACGGGTCGCTTGAAGCAGCGCTCCTACGAAACCAAAGAGGGCGAAAAGCGCACCAGCATGGAGATCGACGTCGACGAAATCGGCCCGAGCCTCCGCTATGCAACCGCGCAGATCACCCGTGCACAGTCCCGCGGAGGTGCAGTTGGCCCCGGTGCCGGCGCACCGGCATCCCAGGGGCAGTCAGCACCGAGCGAGCCTTGGGCTGCAGCTCCGGCGTCTAACGATGGCTGGGCAAACCCAGGTGCAAGCTTCGACGGCGCAGACGCACCGTTCTAAGTCACATCGTGTTTCGCAGAGCGAATGCTCAGCTCCACAGAATTATTAGGAAAGTAAGGTAACCATGGCTGGAAAGTCGAGCGGCGGAAGCCGCAAGCAGGGCGGCCGCAGCGGCAAGGGTGCAAAAACCCTCGCTCCCGCAAAGTCCATCACCGTTGGTGTCATCGATTACAAAGATGTCGCAACACTTCGTAAGTTTGTTTCTGAGCGCGGCAAGATCCGTGCGCGTCGCATTACGGGCGTTTCTGTTCAGGAGCAGCGTCTCATCGCAAAGGCCGTTAAAAACGCCCGCGAGATGGCGCTTCTTCCCTACGCCGGTTCTGGCCGTTAGGAGATAGTCACATGTCGAAGATTATTCTGACGAACGAGGTGGCGGGTCTTGGCAGTGCCGGAGACGTCATCGAGGTAAAGAACGGTTACGCACGTAACTACCTTCTGCCCCAGGGCTTCGCTGTTGCGTGGAGCCGTGGCGGAGAGAAGCAGGTTGAGCAGATCCGTGCGGCACGCGCCGCCCGCGAACTCGCAACCATCGAGGAAGCACAGGACATCAAGTCGAAGCTCGAGGCCACCAAGGTGCGCCTCGCAGTGAAGACCGGTACCGGTGGACGCCTCTTCGGTTCGGTCAAGACCGGCGATGTTGCTGACGCAGTCAAGGCTGCTGGCATTGCCGAGCTCGACAAGCGCAAGATTGAAATCCCAACGGCCATCAAGGTTGTTGGAGATTACACGGCGAATGTTCGCCTGCGCGATGACCTCAACGCAGTGATCACGCTGCAGGTTGTAGCTCAGAAGAAGTAGTTCTTCTCTACTGACGGATGCCGGGTGCCTTTTGGCTCCCGGCATCCGCTTTTTTGTGCCCAAAATTCCCGACTTTTCGGGGCTGACGTGGATGCGGGGAGTCGCGCTCTCCCCAGAGTTACCCCCAACCCTCAACAAGAACTATAAAGAAACTCAATTGCACAGGGTGGGGAAACTAAAATGCCTGGTCAAATACATTATTGAGCAGAAACTTAACCTTCATTCCACAGGGTTTCCCACAGATAGTACACATAGTTTCCGGCGTTTCTCCCGATCTGTCCACAGAGTTATCCACAGGTGAATTTGGAATGTGAGCGAGTCTTTCCTAGGGTGAAGGAGACTAGCTGAGCAACGGGCCAGATTTGCCCCCGGTATCCGGTACGCGAGACTCTCGGGAGCACCACCAACAGCACGAGATTGTGTCATCGCTGTGGTGCTGCGCTTCGGATGTCGGACCCGCCTGGTAGACCTAACAGCATCCACGTGATGCCCAGGCCAGCCAACTAAGCTCAGTAGGTTGTCCGCGTTCCGTTACGGGCCCAGCCAGGGCCGCTGTCACGAGGGGTCCGTGGGCGCCGCACCATTGGCAAGACGTAAAAGGAGTTTGAGATGTCGATCGCTCATTTGGGCATCCCCGACGAGCCCGTTCACGAGGGCTACGGCTCTGAACGCACTCCGCCGCACGACCTTCTTGCCGAACAAAGCGCCCTCGGTGGCATGCTCCTCAGTAAAGACGCGGTCGCTGACGTCACTGACGCCATCAAAGGAACCGACTTCTACGTGCCAAAGCACGAAGTTATTTTTGATGCCGTGCTCTCGCTGTATTCGCACGGCGAGCCAACCGATGTCATTGCCGTCACTGACGAGCTGACCAAGTCCGGCAACTTGCAGCGCGCCGGTGGGGCAGAATACCTCCACACGCTCACGAGCCTTGTGCCGACTGCTGCCAATGCTGGCTACTACGCCGAAATCGTTGGCGAGCGGGCTCTCCTTCGCCGCCTGGTCGAAGCCGGAACCCGCATCGTACAGATGGGTTACGCCGGTGAGGGTGAGGCGACCGACCTTGTGAACAACGCACAGGCCGAGATTTATGCTGTGGCCGGTGGAAAAACATCTGAAGACTATGTTGCGCTGAACATCGCCGTTGATGCGGCCGTGCAAGAAATTGAGGCGGCCGAGGGCGCAGGCTCCGGCATGACCGGTGTGCCAACGGGATTCCGCGAACTCGATGAAATGACCAACGGGCTTCACCCCGGCCAGCTCATCATTATCGCCGCGCGACCCGCCCTTGGTAAGTCAACGCTCGCGCTCGACATCTGCCGCGCTGCCGCGGTTGGTGCAGGGCAGTCAACCGTGTTCTTCTCGCTCGAAATGGGCCGCGCCGAGATCGCCATGCGACTCCTTTCGGCAGAGGCAGCAATCCCGCTGCAGGCCATGCGAAAAGGAAAACTCGAACCGCGCGACTGGACCCGCATCGCCTCCACAACGGCCCGCGTCAACGACGCGCCCTTCTACATCGACGACAGCCCAAACATGACCCTGGTCGAAATCCGGGCAAAGTGTCGGCGGCTCAAGCAGAAGAACGACCTCAAGATGGTTGTTATCGACTACCTGCAGCTCATGACAAGTGGTAAGCGCGTCGAGAGCCGTCAGCAAGAGGTGAGTGAGTTCTCGCGTGCCCTCAAGCTCCTTGCCAAAGAGATCCAGGTACCGGTTATTGCGCTTTCGCAGCTGAACCGTGGGCCAGAGCAGCGTGCCGACAAGATGCCGGCGATCTCCGACCTCCGTGAGTCCGGATCACTTGAGCAGGATGCCGATATGGTTGTGCTTCTGCACCGCGAGAGCGCCTACGAAAAAGAGAACCCGCGGGCGGGCGAGGCAGACTTCATCGTGGCAAAGCACCGTAACGGACCAACGGGAACGGTCACGGTAGCGTTCCAGGGTCACTTCTCGCGCTTTATCGACATGGCGCCCGGCGCCTAGCCTCGTCGAGCTATCCGGCGACAATCTTGCCGAGCTGGGGATGCCGTTGGGCGAATCCTCATGGTGGATCTGTAATATCGCCTGAGTGTCCGTTTCTCCTGCCATCCCATCTTCTGGGGCGGAGTCTCTTCGTCGGCGCACACGCGGAGCGCGGATTATTGCCGTCCTTTCCCTTGCTTTAACGCTGATTATTGCGCTGCATTCGGTGCTGCCTGGTTCTGTGGGCACGCTCGTTGCGACAGTGTTGCCTTGGCTCGGCTGGTTTCTGCCGGCGCTTGTCCTTTGCGCGCTTCTTACTCGGCGCCCGAGGGCCTGGCTTGTCGTCATTGTGCCTACCTTGGTCTGGCTGATCGTTGTTGCTCCCGTGCTGGTGCCGCTGAGCGGTTCTGCCGCGAACGTGCCGGCTGAGAGCCTCCTCACGGTCGCGTCGCAGAATGTCGAGGAATCCGCCAACACCGCCGCAGAATCGGCACGCACGCTTGCTGCGGAGGGTGCAGACATCATTGCGCTTGTGGAGCTTGATGGTGACGATAGGGGAGCCGCCGCGATCGAGCTTGCCGAGTCACACCCGTATTCGTATACGGTTGGCACGGTTGGCCTCTGGAGTATCTATCCCATCGAGAAGGAGAAGCCGCTCGAATTGGGCCTCGGCTGGAGGAGGGCGCTTTCCGCCGACGTGATGACGCCAACAGGCCTCCTGAGCGTCTACGTCATTCATGCGGCATCCTTTCGACCAGGCGACCAGGAAAATCGCGACACGATGCTGCGCAACCTCGGAGAACTTGTCCCGCAAGACCTGAGCGAGAAAGTCATTGTGCTTGGGGATTTTAACGCCACTATTTTTGATCCCGCGCTCAAGCCGTTGCTTAAGACCGTGAGTGAACCCAATCAGTCAACGCCGTCGTGGGGATTTACCTGGCCGGCAAATATGCCGTTTGCTCGCATTGACCATATTTTTGAGCGCGGCCTGACACCCGTCGAGAACCGGGTATTGCCAGCGGGGAAGAGTGACCACCACGCTATCTTGACGGTTTTCCGCACGGATTGACGCTGACTCAAGTCATCTCACGCCGGTAAACCTAGCGAGTGCCCGCAAATCGACCCAAAGCTGCGCTTTTAGGGCGATTTGCGGGCACTCGCGGCACTCGCGGCACTCGCGGCACTCGCGGCACTCGCGGCACTCGCGGCACTCGCGGCACTCGCGGCACTCGCGGATGGGCGGGGCAGGCCGGGCAGGCCGGGCTAGTCCGGTTTGCTCATCGTGTCGAGGCGGTACTCGTCCATGTCGAACACGCCCTGTGCCTGGTTGATGGCATGCGAGCTGTACGACCCGATAGCGCGAGCGTCGAGTAGCGCGTCTCGCGCGGCCTGCAGCATGCGCCGCTGGAGGAGCATTGACTGCTCCCTTGCATCCATGCGCTTTTGGTCTACAACCGCGTCAGGGTTGAAGCTGCGCTTCTGGTACTGCTTACGAAGCCGCTCGATGTTGGCAGGGTCAACGGGGACGCCGTCGATGACAAGCTGCTCTGGGTCGTCGAGGACAGCGAGGGCCGCTTCATTGGCCTGGGCGAGCAGGTTCATGAGTTCGATGCGGTGCTCGTCCATGTCGTCACCCTTGATTTTGGTTTTGCGGATGACCCAGGGAAGTGATCCACCAAGACCAACAAGGGTGATGACGGCGACGGTAAACGCGACAACGATGAGGAAGGCGCGATAGGGGGTCTCGGCGGGCAGCGACTGGGCGGCCGCAAGTGTGACCACGCCGCGCATCCCTGCCCAGGAGATGATGATGCTGCCGCGCTTCGTGAGTCCCTCTTTTTCGATAAAGGCGAGGTCGGCCGTGCGCTGTGCGATGCCGCGCTGCGCATTAGTTTTGCGCTTTTCCATGCGCTTCGACTTTGGTTCGAAGGTTTCGAGGCGTGCTTGGAACTGGTCGAGTTGGTCGGACTGCTGGAGGCGCCGTTCTTCGTCGCGGCGGAGCAGCGCCATCTGGGGAATGACAAATAGCCCGCGAAGCACCGTGATGAGCACCGCAAGCAGCAGGCCGATGAGCAGCGCATTGCCAAGTTCACCCTTGCCGTGGTCAAGCTCAAGGATGAGGCCGTGCAGCTCAAGCCCCATGAGCAAGAACACCCCGTGCTCAAGCACAAACTGCACGGTACTCCAGTTGGTGTGCTCGCTGATCCGCTCGGAGGCCGCAAGTACTTTTGCGCCCCGATGGCCGGTCACGAGGCCGGCAACAACAACCGAGAGGACACCGGATGCGCCAAAGTGCTCTGCCGGCAAGAACGCGAGGAACGGAACCATGAAGGAGACGGTTGTGGTGAGCACTGGGTCGTTCAGGCGTGAGCGAATGAACACGGTGACGTGGCCGATGAGCAGGCCGATAAGGATGGCCGCGATTGCCGCGTAGACAAAGTCCACGGCAACGCCCCAGAGGCTCACAGCACCCGCCGTTGCGGCGACGGCCGAGCGGAGAAGCACAAGAGCCGTAGCATCGTTGACAAGGCTTTCGCCTTCAAGCATGTTCACGAGCCGGCCGGGCAGGCCGAGCCGCTTACCGATGGATGTTGCCGCGACGGCATCCGTTGGGCTAATGACCGCGCCGAGGGCGATAGCTGCGGCAAGGTTGATCTCTGGCATGATCCAGTGCAGGACAAACCCGACGACGATGGCGCTGATGACCACGAGGGTGACGGACAGTCCGGTGATGGCTTTGAAGTTGCGGCGGAGATCGAGCACTGGCACGTTGACCGCTGCCGAGTAGAGCAGGGGCGGGAGTACTCCGGCAAGGATCCATTCGGGATCGACTTCGATGGTTGGCATCGACGGGATAAAACTGATGCCAATACCAACCACGAGCAGGATGAGCGGGGTGGCAACGCCGGTACGTCGCGAGAACACGGCTGCCGCAACCATGAGCGATACCGCAAGCAGGATGAAGAGGGTCGGTTCCATAAACTATTCCTTCCGCCGTGGGTGAGTGCCCACAGAATAACTGTAGTCAGGGGACGGCTGAGAGAAGGGGCACCTGCTCGGAAAAGGGAAGGTAGACTTGATGAATCCCCAGACGAGAAGAGAAATAAGCGTGTCCGCAGTTTCGCATGAAACGCTGTCCGGTTCGGTGCCAGTCCACGGTGCTGCTCCTCGGGTAGTGAACGCCACTCGCGCAGCCGTCTATGTGGCTGGCGCCCTGATCTTGGCCTTTACCGCGCACCTTCATGATGCGTCGTTTGGTCACGTGTTTTTCGCAGCGCTGACCCTGATCCTTGCGGTTGCTCTGATGGTCGCTGCAACGCGCACAAGTGTTGCCCCAGTTCGTGTCCTTGCGTTTGTTCAGGTCGCGGCATCAGCGATCGTTGGCGTTGTCAGCCTTACGCCGCTGCTCAGTGGTGGTTCTGGTCTCATGCTGCTGGTCATTATTTGGGCGGCAGCTATGGCCGTGAGTGATGTACTCGGCGGTTGGATGATGCGCTCGGCCTGGTCACCAACCGATTCGTTTGTGGTTGGTATTCTCGGCGCCGCCCTTGCGCTTGCCGCCTTCATCCCAGGGTCGAACCTCGATACCGAGATTTCGGCCCCGCTTATGGGATTGCTTGGTGGATATCTCGCACTCGCTGGCGTTTATCTGGGGATTGCCGCCGCCTCAGTTGGCGTGTCGCCCAAAACCAGCGGCACCGTATCGTCGGAGGTTCAGTCATGACCCAATCACCAATTGAGCCCAGCCGTCGTGACAAGCTCAAGCCGCTCGAACTTGTTGGCTTCTCTGCCGTTCTTGGCGTGTTTGCTGGCCTTGTTGTACTCATGGCAACTCGCGAGATCCTGCTGAGTGTTATTTTCCTCGGCGTTGGCTTCATCGTTGCGCTCGTGACCCTTGCCATGCTGAGTATGAGCATGAAGGAAAATGACGAGCCCGACTGGAACACGGAAGACTGGACGCCAAAGGCGCCCGACACCACTCACTAAGACCTCACACAAAGGAGGGGGTGTTCCACGTGGAACACCCCCTCCTTTTTGTGTCTTGCGGGACTAGCCAGCTTCTGGAAGGAACTCCAACAGTTCTGAGGCGAGTCCAACGTAGCCGGCTGGCGTGAGGGCCAGCAGGCGGGCTCGGGCGTCGTCTCCGATGTCGAGCCCGTTGACAAACTCGGCGAGGTCGGCGGCGCCAATGCGCTTACCGCGAGTGAGTTCCTTCAGCGCGGCGTACGGGTCCTTGATGGTTGAGCGACCGGCCGTCACCTCGGCGCGAATGACGGTCTGGATGGCCTCGCCGAGGACCTCCCAGTTGCCTTCAAGGTCGGCAGCGAGCAGGTCTGGCGCGGCGTCGATCTCACCGAGTCCGCGAAGGATGTTGTCGAGTGCGAGCATCGAGTGACCAAAGCCAACCCCGATGTTTCGCTGGGCCGACGAGTCCGTCAGGTCGCGCTGCAGGCGGCTAGTGACAAGCGTTGCGGCGAGTGAGTCGAGGATTGCGCAGGAGAGCTCAAGGTTTGCTTCCGCGTTTTCGAAGCGGATGGGGTTGACCTTGTGTGGCATTGTTGACGATCCGGTCGCGCCAGCAACGGGAATCTGACGAAAGTATCCGATGGAGATGTAGGTCCAGATATCGGTCGCCAGGTTGTGCAGGATGCGGTTGGTGTGCGAAATTCGCGCGTACAGCTCCGCCTGCCAGTCGTGCGATTCGATCTGGGTGGTGAGCGGGTTCCAGGTGAGGCCGAGTGAGGTGACAAATTCCTCGGATGCTTCTGGCCAGTTCACCGTGTTGTCGGCGGCGATGTGCGCGGCGAAGGTGCCGGTTGCGCCGCTGAACTTGCCAAGGAATTCAACCTGCTGGATCTGGTCAACCTGGCGCTCGAGGCGGTACACAAACACGGCGATCTCTTTGCCGAGGGTGGTTGGTGTAGCCGGCTGACCGTGGGTGCGGGCGAGCATTGGCAGGTCACGGTACTTCTCGGCCTGCGCGCGAAGCTCTGCGATGACGAGGCGGAGGCGGGGGAGCCACGCTCCGTGCACGGCCTCGCGGACGGTAATGCCGTAGGAGAGGTTGTTGATGTCTTCGCTTGTGCAGGCAAAGTGAGTGAGCTCGGCGATGGAGTCGAGTCCAAGCTCAGAGAGCTTTTCGCGCACGAGGTACTCAACGGCCTTCACATCGTGACGCGTCACCGCCTCGGTCTTTGCGAGCGCATCGATCTCGGCCTGGCCAAAGTCACGGGCAAAGGCGCGCAACGCTTCCTTCTTGTCCTCTGGCAGCGGTGACGAACCGAACAGCGACCGGTCGGTGAGGTAAATGAGCCACTTCACTTCGACGTGAACGCGGGCCTTGTTGAGGCCAGCTTCAGAGAGCGTGTTGCCCAGCTCAGAGACGGCACCGCTGTAGCGGCCGTCAAGGGGGCTGAGTGGTTGGGGTGGAAGGTTGCTCATCGGTGTTATCTCTTTCGTCGGATGGCGGGTTCAAGTTGGTTAAAGAGTGCGGCGCAAGACTTCTCGATTGTTGCGAGCACTTGCGCAAAGGCCAGGTCGTCTGCATAGTACGGGTCAGGCACGTCGAGGGCGTCATCGCTGCTGCCAACAAATGTCTGCAACAGTTCGATCTTGCTGAGGTCTTCTGGGCTTGGGGCGAGGCTGCTCAACACACGCAAGTGGGTGCGGTCGAGGGCGATAATGAGGTCGTTGGTGCGGAAGTCGACGGTATCCATCTCGTGGGCCCTGTGCTCTGAACCGCCGTAACCGCGCGCGGTGAGCGCGGCAAGCGTGCGGGAGTCGGCTCGTTCGCCAACATGCCAGTCGCCGGTTCCGCGCGAGCTCACAATGATGTTCTCGCCAAGGCCGGCCTGTTCGGCCAAATGCCGAAACACGACCTCTGCCATTGGTGAGCGACAGATGTTACCGGTGCAGACGAAGCACACGCGAAACGCGCTGTCGATGGAGGCTTCGGGTTGGGGCACAGAGTCTATTGTCCTGTACTTTGCCACCGAATACACACCCGGTTTGTTCAGCGCCCGGCTCTGGTCGCTTCGTACTCGCGCAGAGTGAGTACCGCCTTGTCAAGAAACTGGTCGACGTCGTCTTTTGAGTAGCCGTCGCGGAATTTGGTTTCGGTGAACCGCAGCGCGAAAATCTGTTCAGCAGTCACTAGCCGCTTGATGCGAGCATCCCGGGAGTGCCCTCGTAGATCTCAAGTGTGCGCGCTATCGAGTCGAGTGCATCATCAACCTCGTCGAGGCTGAATCCTGCGCGGAACTTGGTGATGTGAAACTTGACCTTGTGGGTTTCTGCGGCGGTAATCACGGGGCTCTTTCGGTCGGGGGATGCTCGCTGAGCTGATGCGTTCGACGTTAGCGGCGTTCGTCGCTGCGCTGGTTCTGTGATGGCTTCAGCACGAGATTGATTGCGCCCGTGAAGAGGCTGAGCACGAGCGCGCCGAGCACGCCCCACCAGAATCCGTCAACGCGCAGCCCAAAGCCGAAGAGGTCAGAGAACCACGCGGTGAGGAGCAGTAGCAGGCCGTTCACGATAAACGCGAAGAGGCCAAGCGTGATGATGTAGAGCGGGATGGAGACGATGCGGATGATGGGCCCAAGGATGCCGTTAATCAGGCCAAACAGGAATGCCACGATGAGGAATGTCATCACGACGCCAAAGGTGGTGTTCTCGATGGGGTCGATCCACACTCCGTTGTCGCCATTGCCACCAACGATGAGGGTGGTGAACCATAGTGCGACGGCGCTGATCAAGACTCGAACGATGAATGACATACCTCAAGCCTACGCGCGCCACCGATGCGGTTCTATGGGGGAACACCCTGATTCCGTATCCTTAGGATCACCTGGTCCAAAATACCGCCGAGAGAATACGCCGTCGGTAGACTCGTGGGATGACCAGCACGAATCAGGAACCGGTGCGGCTGCGCGCAGAAATCCTTGCGAAGCCTCCCTATAAGCAGGGAGTGGAGCCCGCACCAGGCGGCTTCAAGCTTTCGAGCAACGAAAACCCGTTTGGTCCGCTTCCTTCTGTCGCCAAGCGAGCGCTCGGAGTTAACGACTTTAACCGCTACCCTGACGGCTCCCTTCCTGCCCTCCGCGCGGCGCTTGCGAAGCGCTACGGGGTTCCAGACGAGAACGTGCACGTCTCCGCCGGTTCGGTTGCGCTGCTCTATCAGCTTGTTGCAGCGGCCGTTGGCGCCGGCGACGAATACATTTACGCGTGGCGAAGCTTTGAGGCATACCCGGGGCTTGGCATTGTGACCGGTGCCTCCTCAGTGCAGGTGCCAAACCTCCCAGATCACTCTCACGATCTTGAAGCGATGCTCGCCGCGATTACCGACCGCACTCGCATGATGCTGCTGTGCAGCCCAAATAACCCAACAAGCACGACGATTTCGACGGTCGACTTCGAGGCGTTTATGGAGCGGATTCCCTCAAACTTGCTGGTGGTACTTGACGAGGCCTACGGCGAGTTTGTGACCGACGAGGATGCCGTCAACGGCAGCAACTACCTCAGCAAATACCCCAATCTGGTGATCTTGCACACCTTTTCGAAGGCATACGGACTTGCCGGATTGCGCGTCGGATACGGGATCGGCAACAGCCGCATCCTTGACGCCGCCCGCACGGCCGCAATCCCACTGTCGGTGACTGACTCGGCCCAGCAAGCCGCGCTTGCTTCGCTTGAGCCCGAGGCCGAGGCCGAGCTGCTCGAGCGAGTCTCCGTGATTGCCGAACGACGCGACCGCATGGTCACCGCTCTGCGGGAAACCGGGTGGAACATCCCGCAGGCACAGGGCAACTTCTTCTGGTTGCCGCTTGGGCAAGAAACAGTGGCTGCTGATCGTTTCTTTAACGAGGCAGGCCTTGTTGTGCGAGCCTTCGCCCCGGAGGGCATCCGCGTTTCTGTTGGCGAAGAAGAGAGTGTTGCCACCATCCTTGCGGTTGCCGCGCGTATCCTCGACACCCTGCCGATCGATCATCTTGCCCGCAAGGCAGCTAGCCAACCCGAAACGAAACGGAGCAACGTATGAGCCCGGCTTCACAGGTACCAACTACCGACGCCGCCCCCGTACAGTTCTTAACCCCCTCGGGTGAACTCGTGCGCAGCGCCGAGAACGAGGAGTATTTCCCGTACCTCGATTCGCTGGGTGAGGCCGAGTACACACGGTTCTATCGCGACATGCTGACGACCCGCACCATCGATATCACGGGAACGAACCTGCAGCGCCAGGGTCAGCTTGGCTTGTGGCCACCGAGCCATGGGCAGGAGGGTGGCCAGGTCGGTTCCGCCCACGCCGCCAAGGCACAGGACCACGTGTTTCCTTCATACCGTGAGCACGCCGTTGGCCTGATCCGCGGCGTTGATCCGCTCGGTTATATGGCTTTGTTCCGCGGCATCACGCACAGCGGATGGGACCCAAACGACCCCAAAAACGGCAACTTCCGCCTCTATACCCTTGTGATCGGTTCGCAGGCGTTGCACGCAACCGGCTACGCAATGGGCCAACAGTTTGATGGGGCCGTCGGCACTGGCAATCCAGACGCCGACGAGGCGACGATCGTTTACTTCGGCGATGGCGCGAGCAGCCAGGGCGACGTGAGCGAGGCCTTTGTCTTTGCCGCGAGCTACCAGACCCCTCAGGTGTTCTTTATGCAGAACAACCAGTACGCCATTTCGGTTCCAGTGAGCCGCCAGTCGCGCACCCCGCTGTATCGCCGCGGTATTGGTTTTGGCATCCCAAGCGTGCAGATCGACGGCAACGATGTGCTCGCCGGGTTTGCCGTGACGGCAAAGCACCTTGACGATGCGCGTGCTGGCAACGGCCCTTCGCTCATCGAGTCGCTCACGTATCGCATCGGAGCTCACACCACGAGCGACGATCCCACGAAGTACCGGATGAACGAAGAGGTCGAGTCCTGGATCGCGCGCGACCCCATCACGAGGCTCGAGGCGTTCCTGCGCTCGCAGGGCATCGGCGACGCGTTCTTTGAGGACCTCAAGGTCGAGATGGACGATTTCTCCTCCGACCTGCGACGCCGCACGCTTGAGCTACAGCCACCGTCGGCGAACGACATGTTCGACTACGTCTACAGCGAGCCGCACGCCGTTCTTGAAGAGCAGGCGCGCTGGCACGCCAACTACGAGGCCTCGTTTAGCGACGCCACAACCGACGGGAGCCACGCCTGATGACCGCGAACATCGACGCAGACATTCAGAACCTGCCACTGGCAAAGGCCATTAACCTTGGGCTCCGGCAGGCAATGGCAGACAACAGCAAAGTCTTGCTCATGGGCGAAGACATCGGCCAGCTTGGTGGTGTGTTCCGCGTCACTGAGGGGTTGCAGGCAGAATTTGGCGAAGGACGGGTGCTTGACACCCCGCTCGCCGAGTCTGGCATCATCGGTTCGGCCATTGGCCTCGCGATGCGCGGCTACCGCCCGGTGTGCGAGATCCAGTTTGACGGCTTTATCTTCCCCGGATTCGACCAGATCACGTCGCAACTTGCGAAGCTCACGAACCGCTATCTTGGCTCGCAGACGTTCCCAGTGGTCATCCGGGTTCCCTACGGTGGACACATCGGCGCGGTTGAGCACCACCAAGAGAGCCCAGAGGCCTACTTCGCGCACAGCGCCGGCCTTCGCCTCGTGAGCCCGTCAACGCCAAACGACGGCTACTGGATGATCCAGGAGGCCATCGCCAGCAACGACCCCGTCATGTTCTTTGAGCCAAAGAGCCGCTACTGGCCAAAGGGCGAGGTCAATTTCCGTTCCTCTTCTGCCTCGCTGCACTCGGCGCGCGTCGCCCGCACGGGAAGCGACGTGACCGTTGTTGGCCACGGCGCAATGGTTGCCATGCTGCTTCAAGCTGCTGAGGTCGCCGAGACGGAAGGCACAAGCATCGAGGTCATCGACCTTCGCTCGCTGTCGCCAATCGATTACGAAACGATTCTCACGTCTGTGCGCAAAACCGGTCGACTTATTGTCGCTCAGGAAGCGCCGGAAAACGCGAGTGTCGGCAGCCAGATCGCCGCCACCATCGGTGAGCGTGCGTTCTATTCGCTCGAGGCTCCGGTCATCCGAGTCTCTGGGTATGACACCCCGTTCCCGCCGGCCAAGCTCGAGTCGCAGTACCTGCCGGATGCCGACCGCATCCTCGAGGCCGTTGACCGCGCTTTGGCATACTAGGCATAGAGCGCAACCCGTCGAGGCTACTGGCCGAGGCATCCATTTTTGAAAAGTATGAACTCCCCAAGGAGCACCCCATGAGCGAGACCCCGTTTCTTCTTCCAGACGTTGGCGAGGGACTCACCGAGGCAGAAATCGTGTCGTGGCACGTTGCCCCTGGCGACACGGTCGCGATTAACCAGGTTTTGGTTGAAATTGAGACCGCAAAATCGCTTGTTGAGCTTCCATCGCCGCTTGCCGGCGTTGTCGCAGAGCTGCTCGTGAGCGAGGGACAAACCGTTGAGGTTGGCGCGCCCATCATTACGGTTCGCGAAGACGGCGTCGATGCTGCGCCAACGGCCCAGCCCGCTGCCTCAGTTGATCCTGCGGTTGACGCTGCCGAGATTGCGGAGGCCACGCGCGACGTCGCTGACACGATTCAGGCGGAGGAGCCGGCCGGAGCGGTCCTTGTTGGGTACGGTTCTGGCGGTCACGCCGCAAGCCGTCGCAGGGCAGGGCGCCGTCCTGTTGTTCCCGAGCGTCCGACCTCGGTGCCGGCATCCGGTGCGCAGCCCGTTATCGCAAAGCCGCCGATTCGCAAGCTTGCAAAAGACCTCGATGTTGACCTTGCTGAGGTGGAGGCCACAGGCCTCGCCGGTGAGATCACGCGCGACGATGTGGTTCGCCACGCCGGGCAGGCGAGCGTGTTCCGTAATATTGCCACGCCTGAGCTTTCGGATGATCGCGAGGAGCGCATCCCAGTGAAGGGTGTGCGTAAGGCCATCGCAAAGGCCATGGTTGAGAGCGCATTCAAGGCGCCACACGTGAGCCTGTTTGTTGACGTGGATGCCACACGCACCATGGAGTTTGTGAAGAGGCTGAAGGCCTCAACCGACTTTGCCGGCGTGAAAGTTTCGCCGTTGCTCATCATGGCAAAGGCCATTATCTGGGCCGTCCGTCGTAATCCCATGGTCAACTCGGCGTGGACCGACGAAGAGATCATCGTGCGCCACTACGTGAACCTCGGTGTGGCCGCGGCAACACCGCGCGGGCTGATCGTGCCCAACGTTAAAGAGGCGCAGTCGCTGAGCTTGCTCGAACTCGCCAAGGCCCTTGAGCAGCTGACACTCACCGCCCGCGACGGCCGCACGTCGCCGGCAGAGATGGCAAACGGTACTATCACGATCACCAATATTGGTGTGTTTGGTATGGACACCGGTACCCCCATCCTGAACTCCGGCGAGGTTGGCATCGTTGCACTTGGCACGATCAAGCAGAAGCCCTGGGTGGTTGACGGCGAGGTCCGCCCGCGCATGGTCACCACCATTGGTGCATCCTTCGACCACCGAGTGGTTGACGGAGACGTGGCCAGCCGCTTCATCGCAGATGTTGCGAGCGTGATTGAAGAACCAGCGCTGCTGCTCGACTAGCGCGGCTTTCCTCACCGATTCAGCTAGCGAGTGCCCTCAAATCGACCCAGATTCGGATTATTCGGTCGGTTGAAGGGCACTCGCTGGCGTTGAGCGGGTTGCGCGTCGGCGAAGGCCGAGCAGCACGGTTCCGCCCGCGATGACGAGGGCAACTCCGCCAACGAGGAAGCTGTTCTGCTCACTGCCGGTGTTTGCGAGGGTTGATGAGCCCGAGGCCGCCGCAGCGGTGACCACGGGTTCCGTCGTCTGGATGCCCGGGGCCGCTGCGCAGGTGTCAGTGACGTTGAAGCGAACCTGGTTGATGGTCCAGGTTTGCTCAACATCACCAAATGATGCCGCGGCAAGGATGGCAGACATTCCATCCGCATATTCGAGTGGTTCGTTCAGCGTGAGCGTCGCGGATGAGGGCGTGTTGGTTGGAACCAGAATGATATTGAGGCCGGGCAACAGGGGCTGACTAAACAACCCGCTCACAGTGTCCTCGTGATAGATCGTTGCTTGGCTGTCTGCGCTGAAGGCAACGAGGGCCTGCGCATACGACAGGTTTGGGTCTGGTGTTGGCTCCGGCGTTACAGCTGGGGCTTCCGGTACCGCGAGGGCATCGCCCTGCGCTGTTGCCGTCTGGTCTGCATCGGTTGGCGGCGTTTCGGTACCCCCTGATGGCGTTGGAGTGCTGGTCTCCGCCTTGGCCTCTGGCGTTTCCGAAGCATCTGTCGGCCCGTCGCTTGGCGAGGGCGATGGTGCGATAAAGGGTGTGGCCGCGAGGGCGTCATCGAGCGGGGCGTCGTCAAGGGTGAGGTCAGGGTCGTTCGTTGGCAGTGGTGTTGCCGGAGCGTTCTGTTCGTTCGCGGTGAGCGCGATCGTAAATCCGTTGACCAGGCGAACGCAGTTACTTGCCGGAGCGGGTACGTTCCACGACAGGTCAACAACGGGGTAGCCATTGGCTTGCGGATTTTCGCGCCAGTCTAGGTTGAGGTTTGGTTGCAAGGGTCCATCGGCAGGGCCGACATAGTCCGAGTACATGTTGTAGGAGGGATCTTCTTCGATCCCGTACGGGTTGACGACCTGCGACCATTCGGTTGGTGCGACCTGCTGTGCGGCGGTGGTGTCGGCAAGCGCCGGCCCAACGGTAAGGAGGCCTACAAGGCCCACTGTGAGGCCGGTCCCTGCACCAATGAGCAGACGTGTATTGAGTTTTTGCATGTGGTTCTCTCGGATGAGGACGTGACAGCATCACGTCGCTGTGTTGATCAAGTGTGTTGCCGCTTGTGCGGAAACTGGACTCGAACATCCGAGCCCCCCGGCTCACATCGTACTGGCGCAGGGGGCAACCTGTCACGCGGTATTTTTATCCGGCGTCATGTGGCACGATTCGCTCCGGCCGCAGGTCGAGGCGGCGCAAAAGCTGCGCGTTGAGGGCAACAACGACCGTTGAGGCAGACATGAGTAGCGCACCAACCGCCATCGGCAGGACAAAGCCGACCGGGGCAAGGATGCCTGCCGCGAGCGGTACCGAAAGGATGTTGTAGCCTGCGGCCCACCAGAGGTTCTGTTTCATCTTCTGATAGCTGCGTTTGGACAGCTCGATGAGAGACACAACGGAACGAGGGTCGTCGCTCGCGAGGATGACCCCAGCCGACGCGATTGCCACATCGGTTCCGGCGCCAATCGCGATTCCAACGTCTGCTTGGGCGAGTGCGGGTGCGTCGTTGACGCCGTCGCCGACCATGGCGACCGTGCGTCCCTCTGCTTGCAGTGAGCTGACCTTTGAGGCTTTGTCTTCCGGCCGGACGCCGGAGAAGACCCGGTCGATCCCAAGCTGGGTCGCCACTGACCTGGCAACGGCATCCGCGTCTCCCGTGATCATGACCACTTCGATGCCCCTGCGCTTGAGCTCGGCAATGGTGTCGCGAGATTCATCGCGGATCTTGTCTTCGAGCCGGAGCGCTCCGGCTACCTGCCCGTCAATGAGTACGTGCAGGATGATGGCACCCTCGTTGGCCCAGGTTGCTGTCTCTGCGAGCGGCGATGCTCCTGCCTCGCTCAGCAGGTGTGGCCCGCCAACGCTGACTTCGTGGCCCTCAACCGTGGCCGTCACTCCGACCGCAGCCGAGGCGCGAAAATTGCGTGCGGAAAGGAGGGGGCCAGCTTCTGAGGCGGCGGCAATAATCGCTCTGGCCAGTGGATGCTCGCTGTCTGCCTCCGCTGCCCCAGCTAGGCGGATAATCCGCTCTGCACTGAATGAACCCGTGCCTGATGATTCCGCGCCGCGTGAACTCGTTGCGAGCACATCGGTAACAACGGGTGCTCCTTCGGTGAGCGTTCCGGTCTTGTCGAAGAGCACCGCATCCACGTTCCGCATGCTTTCAAGCGCAAGACGATCTTTGATGAGCACGCCGGCTTTGGCGGCGCGTTCCGTCGAGATCGACACGACGAGCGGGATGGCAAGGCCGAGCGCGTGGGGGCAGGCAATGACCAACACCGTAATGGTTCGGATGACGGCGTCGTCGGGATTCCCCGCGAGCGTCCACGCGATTGCCGTGATGACCGCCGCGCCGAGGGCAAACCAGAACAACCAACCCGCAGCGGTGTCTGCGAGGCGCTGGGCGCGGGAGCTTGAGTTTTGGGCATCGCTCACGAGGCGTTGGATGCCAGCCAGCGCAGTGTCGTCGCCAACCGCCGTGACTCGCACCCTGATGGCGGTGTCTGTTGCGACGGTGCCTGCCACGACTCGGCTGCCTTGGCCGCGAGTGACCGTTCGAGATTCTCCGGTCACCATGGATTCGTCAACTTCCGCCGTTCCCTCGGTGACCACTCCGTCGGCGGGAATGCGCGCACCGGGGCGAACGCGCACGACGTCGCCAACTACGAGCGTTGACGGGCTGACCGTGACCACTGTGTCGCCATCAACTCGCTCAGCTTCGTCGGGAAGAAGCGCGGCAAGGGAGTCGAGCGCCGACGAGGTTTGGGCAAGCGACCGCATCTCGATCCAGTGGCCGAGCAGCATGATCACGATGAGTAGCGCGAGCTCCCACCAGAAGTCGAGGGAATGGTCAAGCATGCCGAGGGTCGCGCCGAGCGAGGCGAAGTAAGCAACCGTGATGGCGAGTGCGATGAGCAGCATCATGCCGGGTTGTTTGGCCTTCAGCTCGGTCACCGCTCCAGAGAGGAATGGTTTGCCTCCCCACGCATACATGACGGTGCCGAGTACGGGGGAGACCCACGGTATCCACGCGGCGTCCGGCAGTTCGTAGCCGATAATCATGGCAAACATTGGGCTGAGCGCTGCAACGGGAATCGCGATGACGAGCATGATCCAGAAGAGACGGCGGAATTGGCCGACGTGGTCTCCGTGACCGCCGTGATCCATGGCTGCATGGCCCATGGAGGCATGGCCCATGGCCGCGTGATCCACATCCCCATGATCCACATCCCCATGATCCACATCCCCGTGGTCGGGTGACCCGTGCCCGGTTGCGTGGTGACTCTGGGCACGGTCATCGCCGGTGATGTGCGCGGGGGTCTTGTGGTCACTCTCGCCAGGGGCTGCGGAATGCGGCCAGGGTGCTGGGCGTTTCAGTGAAGCGTGGTCCGTGTTGTTGTGGTCCATTGCGTACCTCCTCGGCGATGGTGTGTGACGTTATCCACACGCAGGCTAATATACCCCCCAGGGGTATAAAAGTCCAGGATGACGCGCGGGCTGCCAGTACGAGCGGGGGCTATGTGACTTGATAATCGTTATCATTAGGGTTATTCTTGAGCTCTCCGGCAGCAGCGCCGGGCCAAAACAAGCTAGATAAGGCACCACACTCCATGAAGCGATACGTCATCGCAATTCCAGCACTGCTTCTCGCCACGGCGCTCGCCGCCACGGGCTGCACCGCGTCATCCTCTGCGTCGGGCTCTGGCGACACGCTCAAGGTGGTCGCAACAACCACACAGGTTGGCGACTTCACCAAGAACGTAGGCGGCGACGATATCGAGTTCACGCAGCTTCTCGCCCCTGGCGCGAGCGCGCACCACTTTGATCCGACGCCGGCAGATCTCGCAAAACTCGCGGCTGCGGATGTTCTTGTCACCAATGGGGCCGGGCTCGAAGAGTTCCTTGATTCAGCTATTGAGGCGTCAGGATTTCACGGCGTCACCATCGACAGCAGCACGGGCATCACGCTGAGTGGCGATCACGATCACGATCACGATCACGATCATGGTGATGAGGACAGTCACGAGGGCCACGAACATGCCGAGGGCGACGATCACGACCACGATGCAGAATCGGCCGAGGGCAATCCGCACATCTGGACCGACCCGGCCAACGCCAAAATCATGGTCAATAACATTGCGGAGGGACTGACCAAAGCCGCAACGGAACGCGGCGAGCAGGACACGCCCTTCACGCAAAACGCGCAGGCGTACAACACCAAGCTTGACGAGTTGGATTCCTGGATTCAATCAAATGTCAGCAAGGTCCCCGCTGACCAACGACTCGTGGTGAGCAATCACGACGCGTTCCACTATTTCCTTGACGCCTATGACATCACGTTTGTCGGTTCGATTATCCCCAGCTTTGAGGACAACGCCGAACCGAGTGCAACCGAAATTGATGCGCTTGTCACCAAGATCAAGGAGCTCGGGGTGAAGGCAATTTTCTCTGAGAGCTCGATCAGCGATAAAACGGCAACGGCAATCGCAAAGGCTGCCGGCGTTGAGGTCTATTCCGGAGATAACGCGCTCTTTGGCGACTCGCTTGGTGCACCGGGCTCAGGTGGCGACACCTATATTTTGTCCACCATCCATAACACCCAGGTCATCCTCGAGTCGTGGGGCGTCACCCCAACTCCAGTTCCGGCCGGGCTTGAGTAAGGGCAGCAGACATCAGTCGTTCTTCCGTAGGCATAGAGTAGTTCCGTGAACCAACAATCTCCCGCAATCGACCTGCGGCACGCATCATTCTCATACGGGGCCGCGCCCCAGCTGAGCGACGTGACCGCAACGGTTGAACGCGGCGACGCCGTGGCTCTTGTTGGGCCAAACGGTTCCGGCAAATCCACCCTGCTGAAGGGCATTCTCGGACTGGTGGATGTTGTTGGTGGCGAAGTCCACGTGCTCGGAGGCTCTCCTCGTTGGGCCTTGCCCCGAGTTGGGTACCTCTCTCAGCTCAGCGATGTTGACCGCGAGTTTCCGGTGAGCCTCCGCCAGGTGGTCATGATGGGGCGCTATCGCTCGCTTGGCCTCATGCGCTGGCCGGGCAAGCGCGATAAGCAATTGGTTGATGACGCGATCGAGCGGGTTGGTCTCACCGACCAGGCCGGCCGGATGTTTGGTGAGCTGTCGGGCGGCCAGCAGCAGCGTGGCCTGCTCGCGAGGGCGCTCACGGTCGAGCCGGAGCTGTTGCTGCTCGACGAACCGTTCAACGGCCTCGACCAACATAACCGCTCGGCGCTGCTTGCAACGCTCAATTCGCTTCGCGACGACGGCGTCACGATTGTGACGTCAACGCATGACCTGCAGCTTGCACGAGTGGTGTGTACAAAGGTCATGCTGCTCAACAAGAAGCTCATCGCATACGGGCCTGTTGAGGAAACGCTTAAGCTCCCTCTTGTGGAGCAGACCTTCGAGGGAAGCCTCGCGCACGTCGACGATCACTCGGTTGTCCCAACGGGACACGAGCACGACTAATCGTGGACCTCAGTTTTTTCACAGACCCGTTTGCGCTCCCGTTCATGTCGAGGGCGCTCGTCACCGTGCTGGTGCTTGCGGTTGCGAGTGGTGTCGTTGGCCTGTTTATCAACCTGCGCAACCTAGAGTTCATCAGCGACGGCCTTGTGCACGCGGTGTTCCCTGGGCTGGTGGTTGGGTTTGTTGTGAGCGGCACTGACGGTCTACTGCCGGGTGCCCTCGTTGCGGGTGTCATCGCGGCTGGCATCCTCACACTGGTCAGCCGAAGGGGCGTTGGGTCGGATGCCGCGATCGCCGTGGTCCTCGCCGGCAGCTTTAGCCTCGGTATTGTCATCGTTTCACGCGAAACCAACTATGTGAGCCAGCTTGAGCAACTGCTGTTTGGCAGCGTGCTCACGGTCACCGAATCGCAGCTCATCCAGATCATCATCGTTGGTGCGCTCGCGGTGCTTATGGTGTTGGTGTCGTGGCGGATGCAGGTGTTCCTCTCGTTTGACCCCGTTGGTTTTCGGGCAGCCGGATTCCGTTCGCTGCCCATCGAGCTGCTGTTCAACTGTGCGATTGCGTTCTTGGTGGTCGCCGGTTCTCAGGCGCTTGGCAACCTTTTGGTGCTTGCCCTGCTGATCGTGCCCGTCGCGATCGGTCGACTCATCACGAGGCGGATGCTGTGGCTCACGCCCATCGCAATCGTCGCGGCAGCGCTGTCTGGCTGGCTCGGCTTGCTCTCGAGCTTTTACGCGTCGATTGAGTTTGATCTCACGCCATCACCCGGTTCGCTCATCGTGATCATCCTCATCGTGATCTACGCGATTGTGCTGCTTGCGCACGTGATTACGCTTCGCATCGCTCGTCGCAGCCAGCTGCGTGCTCATAGTGGGGTGGCCCACTAATGGGATTCTTCGAACTTGCCATGCTCGAGGCCGTCCTCCTTGGGGCGCTGAGTGGCATTGTTGGCACAATCGTTGTGCTCCGAAAGCGGGCATTCTTCACTGTCGCCCTCACCCACGCAACGTTCCCTGGTGGCGTGGTCGCTGCTCTTCTTGGGCTGAATATCCTGCTGGGCGCCGCGGTGTTTAGTGTGGTCTTGGTCCTCATCATGCTTGGTATTTCGCGCGTGCACCGGCAGGGCAGCCAGGTGGCCTCTGGCGTTGTGCTCACGTTTGGATTTGCCCTCGGTGCGCTGCTGCAATCGCTCAACCGGGGCATGTCGCTGCAGGTTGATACCTTCTTGGTCGGCTCGATTCTTACGGTTTCGCCAGGGGATATTTGGGCAACCGGCGTGGTCTTTGTGGCGGCACTTGCCCTCATCCTTGTCGCTGGCAAAGAACTGCTCTTCTCAAGCTTTGATCCGCAGGGCTTCCGCGTTGCCGGATTCCGGCCAGCCGCAATTGATTTGGCCTCGCTTGCGCTCATTGCAGCCACGGTTGTTGTTGCGATGCCAGCCGTTGGCTCCATCCTCTCCATTGCGCTCATTGCCGGGCCGGCCGTGAGCGCCCGACTGCTTATCAAGCGGGTTGAGTGGATGATTCCGCTCGCCGTGCTGTTTGGCATCCTGTCTGGCGTTGGGGGTCTGTGGTTCTCCCGGATTTTTGCAATCGCGGCCGGTGGGTCAATTTCGCTCACAGCCTGTGCCCTCTTTGTGGCTGCGGTGGTCTTTGATCGCGTCAAGCGCTACCGTGGAGAGAGGAGGAATCGTGGCTGTAGTGAGGCGCAATACGTGGCAGCGTGAAGCTGTTCGAGACGCTCTCGACTCCGAAACCGGGTTTGTGAGTGCTCAGACGCTTCATGCAACCCTTCGCGATGGTGGTTCGCCGATCGGCCTGGCTACCGTCTACAGGGCACTTGCCGATCTGGCCACGGCCGGCGACGCGGATTCGCTGCAGTCGCCAGAGGGCGAGAGCCTCTACCGAGCTTGCGATTCCAGTGGGCACCACCACCACCTCATCTGCCGAAAGTGCGGCAAGACCGTTGAGATTGCCGCGCACGATGTTGAGTCGTGGGCTCAGCAGGTTGCCGCCGAGAACGGCTTTACCGATGCGCATCACGTTGTTGACGTCTTCGGTCTGTGTGCGGAGTGCTCGGCCAAAGCAGCGACAGCCTAGCTCGGTCATCCACTCGTTCTGTTGTTGATGCGGAACCGAGCTCCTACTCAGCCGGGGCCGCTAACGTGGTTGCAAGATGTGGGCCACTGCACGGTGAGCTCACCGGGTTTGAGGAGGAACGATGACGTTACTAGATGCCAAACTGTGGGACGGCAAGATCTATCGCGGCGGCTGGGTTGCCGGTTCTGGTGGATCAGCTGCCGTACATGAGCCAGCAACCGGTGCAGAGCTGGGCCGGGTTGGTGTCGCCACTGCCGACGACGTCTTGCGGTCAGCATCCGAGGCAGCTCACGCTCAACGTGAGTGGGCGGACAAGAAGCCCGAAGAGCGCGCTGCTGTTCTGCGTCGCGCCGGCGATCTCTGGGAGACCCACGCCGAAGAGATCCAGCAGTGGATCATTCGTGAGGCAGGGAGTGTTCCGACGAAGGCCGGTCTCGAAACTCATATTGCGGCAAACGAGTGCTTCGAGGCGGCGGGTCTTCCCTCCCATCCCCACGGCGATGTCCTGAGCTCGAACGAGGACCGCTGGTCATTTGCGAGGCGGTTGCCTGCCGGAGTTGTGAGCGTCATCGCGCCGTTCAATTTTCCGCTGATCTTGTCGATTCGTTCGGTGGCTCCAGCGCTTGCACTAGGCAATGCCGTACTGCTCAAGCCAGATCCACGAACTACCGTTTCCGGCGGCGTCGCTCTCGTGCGCATCTTTGAGGAGGCTGGACTTCCTCCTGGCCTGCTCCATTTGCTGCCGGGCGGCGTGGATGTTGGGGAGGCCGTCGTCTCGGCTCCCGAAGTCCGCGTGGTGTCGTTCACCGGTTCTACCGCAGCGGGTCGCCGCGTTGGAGAACTTGGCGCACGCCACCTTAAGCGCACGCACCTGGAACTCGGTGGCAACAACGCACTCATCGTCTTGCCTGGTGCCGACCTGCATCGCGCCGCATCCGCAGGTGCGTTTGGTTCGTTCCTTCACCAGGGCCAGATCTGTATGACTACTGGCAGGCATCTCGTTCACGAGAGTCTCTATGACGACTACGTCGCGGCCCTTGCAGAGAAGGCGGTTGCGCTCCCTGTTGGGGATCCCGCCTCCGGGCAGGTTGCACTTGGTCCGCTCATCAACGATGTCCAGCGCGACCGAGTTGCATCCCTCGTGGAGCGGGCAACGGATGCCGGCGCCCGCGTTGCCGCGGGTGGCACCTACAAGGACCTGTTCTTTGCGCCAACGGTCCTTGCCGATCTAGAGCCGACGAATCCGGCCTGGGTGGAGGAGATCTTTGGGCCTGTTGCGCCGGTGGTGAGGTTCTCAACCGTTGAGGAGGCGGTTGAACTCACGAACGCAAGCGAGTACGGGCTCTCGGTCGGGATCCTCGGTGAGGTAGGCCTCGCGATGCAGGTCGCCGATCAACTTCATTCCGGAAAGATCCACATCAACGAGCAGACCGTTTCCGATGAGGCCAACGCGCCGTTCGGGGGAGTGGGTTCCTCTGGCACCGGCTCGCGGTTTGGGGGAGCATCCGCAAACATCGAGGCCTTCACCGAAACACAGTGGCTGACGGTCCGCCCCGAAATCGCCCCCTACCCCTTCTAACCAAGTCCTGCCCCAACTAATCGCAACCGCACGCTCCGAACCTGCATCTATTTGTGATTTTCTGTTCCCTTTTCTGGGTTTTTCGGCAGAAACTCGCAAATGGTTGTGGGGTTGTGGGGTTGTGGGTGGGGTTGTGGGGTGCGACACGCCCGGGATGTTTGGTTGGGGAAAGTCGTTTTTGTTGGTTTGTCGGGGTTTTTGGGGTGGTGTGGTGGTTTTGGATTTGCGGAGGTGTCGTATTCGCCGTAATGTATTCCAAGTACCCCAAAGGTGCGGCAGAGCGGATTGCTCGCCGGCCTCAAGTGGGACCACTTATCTCACCGAGATTGTTTCAGGCGCATTTGTGTTTGTTGCGGTTTAGTGTGAAGATATAACTCCCGCTCTTGTGAGAGTCAGGTTCGGTTTCTTCGCGTCAAATAATTTGCGAGAAACACGATTTGACAGGAACTCCAGGAGCTGGTAGGATAGAGAAGTTGCCTAGAGGGCAGGTTGAGAAACTGAAACTCTAGTGCGTCTGGTCCTTGAGAACTCAACAGCGTGCACAATGTCAAATGCCAAAAAGACTCGTTAGCTCAACCTATCTGGTTGGGTGAAGAGATTCCTTTGGAAAAATATTGAACAACAAAGCAAGTCAGTAATGATTTGTTCTGTCAGTTTCGAACTCGCAGCCTTTTCCGCCTATTCCGGTGGTTGGGCTGCTTTATGTTTAGCGCAGGCCTTTTGGTTTGTTGCTTGTTAATCATTTACGGAGAGTTTGATCCTGGCTCAGGACGAACGCTGGCGGCGTGCTTAACACATGCAAGTCGAACGATGAAGCTGGAGCTTGCTCTGGTGGATTAGTGGCGAACGGGTGAGTAACACGTGAGTAACCTGCCCTTGACTCTGGGATAAGCACTGGAAACGGTGTCTAATACCGGATACGAGCTTCCGCCGCATGGTGAGGAGCTGGAAAGAATTTCGGTCAAGGATGGACTCGCGGCCTATCAGCTAGTTGGTGAGGTAATGGCTCACCAAGGCGACGACGGGTAGCCGGCCTGAGAGGGTGACCGGCCACACTGGGACTGAGACACGGCCCAGACTCCTACGGGAGGCAGCAGTGGGGAATATTGCACAATGGGCGAAAGCCTGATGCAGCAACGCCGCGTGAGGGACGAAGGCCTTCGGGTTGTAAACCTCTTTTAGTAGGGAAGAAGCGAAAGTGACGGTACCTGCAGAAAAAGCACCGGCTAACTACGTGCCAGCAGCCGCGGTAATACGTAGGGTGCAAGCGTTGTCCGGAATTATTGGGCGTAAAGAGCTCGTAGGCGGTTTGTCGCGTCTGCTGTGAAAACTGGAGGCTCAACCTCCAGCCTGCAGTGGGTACGGGCAGACTAGAGTGCGGTAGGGGAGATTGGAATTCCTGGTGTAGCGGTGGAATGCGCAGATATCAGGAGGAACACCGATGGCGAAGGCAGATCTCTGGGCCGTAACTGACGCTGAGGAGCGAAAGCATGGGGAGCGAACAGGATTAGATACCCTGGTAGTCCATGCCGTAAACGTTGGGAACTAGATGTAGGGGCCATTCCACGGTTTCTGTGTCGCAGCTAACGCATTAAGTTCCCCGCCTGGGGAGTACGGCCGCAAGGCTAAAACTCAAAGGAATTGACGGGGGCCCGCACAAGCGGCGGAGCATGCGGATTAATTCGATGCAACGCGAAGAACCTTACCAAGGCTTGACATATACCGGAAACGGCTAGAGATAGTCGCCCCGCAAGGTCGGTATACAGGTGGTGCATGGTTGTCGTCAGCTCGTGTCGTGAGATGTTGGGTTAAGTCCCGCAACGAGCGCAACCCTCGTCCTATGTTGCCAGCACGTAATGGTGGGAACTCATGGGAGACTGCCGTGGTCAACACGGAGGAAGGTGGGGATGACGTCAAATCATCATGCCCCTTATGTCTTGGGCTTCACGCATGCTACAATGGCCGGTACAAAGGGCTGCAATACCGTAAGGTGGAGCGAATCCCAAAAAGCCGGTCTCAGTTCGGATTGAGGTCTGCAACTCGACCTCATGAAGTTGGAGTCGCTAGTAATCGCAGATCAGCAACGCTGCGGTGAATACGTTCCCGGGCCTTGTACACACCGCCCGTCAAGTCATGAAAGTCGGTAACACCCAACGCCAGTGGCCTAACCTTCGGGAGGGAGCTGTCTAAGGTGGGATCGGTGATTAGGACTAAGTCGTAACAAGGTAGCCGTACCGGAAGGTGCGGCTGGATCACCTCCTTTCTAAGGAGCATCTGGCAGTCTTCGGATTGTCCAGGCGCCAGATCGAGACCGACTGTGTCTCGCTGGTAGCTCATGGGTGGAACATTGACATTGATACATCGCACCGGATGGTGTGGGGGTAGTACGGTAGCTTCGGTTACTTGGAACGTCTCGCATGGTTTTGGTTCGTTGTTTGCACGCTGTTGGGTCCTGAGGGACCAGATACTGATCGCCGTTTGGTGGTTGGGTCTGAACCTCTGGATCCTTTTGATGTTGGAGCAGCGCTTCAGCGGAGATTGGGTACCGCCCGTATTTTGAGAACTACACAGTGGACGCGAGCATCTTGGATGCAAACGCAATGTTTTGAAGCCTTCTTCCAAGGGGGTGGATGGTGTTGGGTTTGTGTCTAAACAAGATCTTAAATATATAGATCATTGGTCAATTTTTTCTTAACGAAATGAATTCGATTCAATCTCATGTGATTTCAAGTTTTTAAGAGCAAACGGTGAATGCCTTGGCATCTGGAGCCGAAGAAGGACGTAGTAATCTGCGATAAGCCTCGGGGAGTTGATAAACGAACTTTGATCCGAGGATGTCCGAATGGGGAAACCCCGCTGGGCCAGCGATGGACCCGGTGACTCCCGCCTGAATATATAGGGCGGGTAGAGGGAACGTGGGGAAGTGAAACATCTCAGTACCCACAGGAAGAGAAAACAACAGTGATTCCGCTAGTAGTGGCGAGCGAACGCGGATCAGGCTAAACCGAGCATGTGTGATATCCGGCAGGAGTTGCATGTTCGGGGTTGTGGGACTTTTCATTGGCTTCTGCCGAAGCCTGAGAGTTAGAACGTTGTATAGGCGAATGGCTTGGAAAGGTCAATCATAGAGGGTGATAATCCCGTAGTCGAAATGCAGCAATCGCTCGAAGAGTATCCCAAGTAGCACGGGGCCCGAGAAATCCCGTGTGAATCAGTCAGGACCACCTGATAAGCCTAAATACTCCCAGATGACCGATAGTGAACAAGTACCGTGAGGGAAAGGTGAAAAGTACCCCGGGAGGGGAGTGAAATAGTACCTGAAACCGTTTGCTTACAATCCGTTGGAGCAGCCTTGTAGCTGTGACAGCGTGCCTTTTGAAGAATGAGCCTGCGAGTTAGTGATATGTGGCGAGGTTAACCTGTGAGGGGAAGCCGTAGCGAAAGCGAGTCTGAATAGGGCGAATGAGTCGCATGTTCTAAACCCGAAGCGAAGTGATCTATCCATGGCCAGGTTGAAGCGCGTGTAAGAGCGCGTGGAGGACCGAACCCACTTAGGTTGAAAACTGAGGGGATGAGCTGTGGATAGGGGTGAAAGGCCAATCAAACTTCGTGATAGCTGGTTCTCTCCGAAATGCATTTAGGTGCAGCGTTGCGTGTTTCTTACCGGAGGTAGAGCTACTGGATGGCCGATGGGCCCCAAAAGGTTACTGACGTCAGCCAAACTCCGAATGCCGGTAAGTGAGAGCGCAGCAGTGAGACTGTGGGGGATAAGCTTCATAGTCGAGAGGGAAACAACCCAGATCACCAAATAAGGTCCCAAAGCGTGTGCTAAGTGGAAAAGGATGTGGAGCTGCTTAGACAACCAGGAGGTTGGCTTAGAAGCAGCCACCCTTGAAAGAGTGCGTAATAGCTCACTGGTCAAGTGGTTCCGCGCCGACAATGTAACGGGGCTCAAGCACACCACCGAATTTGTGACATTCATATTATTGGTAGGCCTTCGTGGTCCAGCCGTATGGATGGGTAGGAGAGCGTCGTGTGGGCAGTGAAGCGGCGGTGGAAACCAGCCGTGGAGACTACACGAGTGAGAATGCAGGCATGAGTAGCGAAAGACGGGTGAGAAACCCGTCCTCCGGAAGACCAAGGGTTCCAGGGTCAAGCTAATCTTCCCTGGGTAAGTCGGGACCTAAGGCGAGGCCGACAGGCGTAGTCGATGGACAACGGGTTGATATTCCCGTACCGGCGAAAAACCGCCCAAGACAATCTAGTAGTGCTAAGAGTCCTAAGTCCGGGCATGATCACCTTCGGGTGTGAGTGCGCGGGGATAACGCTCGAACCCGTTCTAGTGCGTTTAGCGTATTAACAGGTGTGACGCAGGAAGGTAGTCAATCCCGGGCGATGGTTGTCCCGGGCTAAGGATGTAGGACGAATGGTAGGCAAATCCGCCATTCATATAGTCTGAGATCCGATGGGGAGTCTTAAGTGACGAAGTTGATGATCCTATGCTGCCGAGAAAAGCATCGACGCGAGGTTTTAGCCGCCCGTACCCCAAACCGACTCAGGTGGTCAGGTAGAGAATACTAAGGAGATCGAGAGAATCGTGGTTAAGGAACTCGGCAAAATGCCCCCGTAACTTCGGGAGAAGGGGGGCCTGAGGCGTTAACGGACTTGCTCCGTGAAGCGTTTGAAGGCCGCAGAGACCAGTGGGAAGCGACTGTTTACTAAAAACACAGGTCCGTGCGAAGACGCAAGTCGATGTATACGGACTGACGCCTGCCCGGTGCTGGAAGGTTAAGAGGAAGGGTTAGCTTCGGCGAAGCTCTGAATTTAAGCCCCAGTAAACGGCGGTGGTAACTATAACCATCCTAAGGTAGCGAAATTCCTTGTCGGGTAAGTTCCGACCTGCACGAATGGCGTAACGACTTCCCAGCTGTCTCAACCGCGAACTCGGCGAAATTGCATTACGAGTAAAGATGCTCGTTACGCGCAGCAGGACGGAAAGACCCCGTGACCTTTACTATAGTTTGGTATTGGTGTTCGGTGTGGCTTGTGTAGGATAGGTGGGAGACTTTGAAGCTTGGACGCTAGTTCAGGTGGAGTCATTGTTGAAATACCACTCTGGTCATATTGGATATCTAACTTCGAACCCTAATCGGGTTCAGGGACAGTGCCTGATGGGTAGTTTAACTGGGGCGGTTGCCTCCTAAAAAGTAACGGAGGCGCCCAAAGGTTCCCTCAACCTGGTTGGCAATCAGGTGGCGAGTGTAAGTGCACAAGGGAGCTTGACTGTGAGACTGACAGGTCGAACAGGGACGAAAGTCGGGACTAGTGATCCGGCAGTGGCTTGTGGAAGCGCTGTCGCTCAACGGATAAAAGGTACCTCGGGGATAACAGGCTGATCTTGCCCAAGAGTCCATATCGACGGCATGGTTTGGCACCTCGATGTCGGCTCGTCGCATCCTGGGGCTGGAGTAGGTCCCAAGGGTTGGGCTGTTCGCCCATTAAAGCGGTACGCGAGCTGGGTTTAGAACGTCGTGAGACAGTTCGGTCCCTATCCGCTGCGCGCGTAAGAAATTTGAGAGGATCTGACCCTAGTACGAGAGGACCGGGTTGGACGAACCTCTGGTGTGTCAGTTGTTCCGCCAGGAGCACCGCTGATTAGCTACGTTCGGAATGGATAACCGCTGAAAGCATCTAAGCGGGAAGCCGGCCTCAAGATGAGATTTCTATCCCTTCGGGGGAGAGGCTCCCAGTAGACGACTGGGTTGATAGGCTGGATGTGGAAGTGAGGACTAAAGACTCATGGAGCTGACCAGTACTAATAAGCCGATAACTTGATAACACTTTCTATACTTGATAATTTCTTGTTGTGATGTTTGCGTCCACTTTGTGGTTCTCGATATACGGTCGGGAACACACAGAATGAAGAACAATTTTTGTTGCTTTGTTTTGTCGAAACCTGGCATCCCGCCATTTGTTGGTGGGTTGTCGATAGTGTTTCGGCGGCTATAGCGCGAGGGAAACGCCCGGTTACATTCCGAACCCGGAAGCTAAGACTCGCAGCGCCGATGGTACTGCAGGGGGGACCCTGTGGGAGAGTAGGTCACCGCCGGACTTCTTTTATAAGAGGTTGAGCCCCGCATACCTGTTGGTGTGTGGGGCTCCCTTGTTTAACTCAAACAAACGGGATTTTGTGACTTAGCCACTCAGTAGCTGGGGTTACGCCACGATCGTTGATTCGGTTGGCGTGATCGCACCGACTAGAGTGGCTTTGTGCGTTAACCATAAATAGAGGTCGGGCACACGAGCGATAGTCAATGAAGACGGAAGTATCCCCCCATGCAGCCCGCAACCTCAACTCATCCTGCACGCATTGCCGCCCTTGTCTTTTCGGGGTTGGCCGCCGTGATTCTGCTCGTGGTGCTCTTGAGCGGAGGTTTCTTCTCGTTTCTGGCCGTACTCTGCATGATGAGCCTAGGCGTTGGCATTTACGGGCTCGTCCGAGGACGGGTAGAGCTGTTTAGGGTTCGCAGTCGAAAGGTGGCAGGGATACTGACTGCCGTCTCTTTTGTTGCGCTCGTTGTGAGCGCCCCACTCTCCGCCGCGGGTGACAACAGAGACAACCAGGCTGTGCCACTCGTTGCTACAGCAAGCCCTTCTGCGACGCCCTCGAGCAGCCCAACGCCCACAAAGATAACCCCGACTCCTGTGATCAAGACGACAACGCTCACGGAGACGACGGCCGTCCCCTTTGAGGAGCAGACCGTCGAGGATCCGACGATGCTGGTGGGAACGACTGCTGTCCGTGTGACCGGCATCCCTGGCGTCCGCACCATTACCTACACCGTCGTACTTACTGACGGCAAAGAAACCGCCAGGTCAATCACGTCCGATGCGATCACAACCGCACCAATCCACGCGGTCACGGCTGTTGGTACGCAGCAACCCGCACCAGCACCTGCGCCCGTTCAAGAGGCGCCTGCGGGCTGCGACCCCAATTATTCGGGAGCCTGCGTTCCCATTGCATCCGACGTTGACTGCGAGGGCGGAAGCGGAAACGGGCCCGCGTATGTACGCGGACCCGTCTACGTGATCGGTACCGACCTCTACGACCTCGATCGAGACGGCGATGGAGTTGCCTGCGACTAGTGGTCGACCGCCTTCTCCGCCCCGTGGCCGGTGAGTGACCGGACATCCATCTCGGCGGCAAGTGCCGGGGATTCCTTGACGGAGCTCGTGACTGTTCCAAGCCATCCGAGGAAGAAACCGATCGGAATCGAGAAGAGTCCTGGGTTCTTCATTGGGAAGATGGCGAAGTCGATGCCCTCACCAAGCATCGAGTCTGGCGAACCTGAAACAACGGGTGACAGCGCAATCAGGATGATTGCGCTGGCGAGCCCGCCGTACATGCTCCAGACCGCACCGCGGGTCGTGAATTTCTTCCAGAACAGCGAGTAGAGGATCGTTGGCAGGTTCGCACTTGCGGCGACTGCGAAGGCAAGGGCAACGAGGAACGCAACGTTTTGCCCTTGCGCGCCGATCCCACCGAGAATGGCGAGTACACCGATGACCAACACTGTGCGACGCGCAACCTTTACCTCGGTCACGCTATCAGCCTTGCCCTTTTTGATGACATTTGCGTAGATGTCGTGGGCAAACGACGCTGCAGCGGTGATCGTGAGCCCTGCGACGACCGCGAGGATGGTTGCGAAGGCGACGGCCGAGATCAGTCCAAGCAGAACCGGTCCGCCAAGCTGCAGCGCGAGCAGCGGCGCGGCGGAGTTCACACCACCAGGTGCGGCCTTGATGGTTTCTGGACCAACCAGGTATCCAGCACCGTATCCGAGTACAAGCGTGAACAGGTAGAACAGCCCGATAAGCCAAATGGCCCAGACAACCGATCGACGAGCTTCCTTTGCCGTTGGTACGGTGTAAAAACGCATGAGCACGTGCGGAAGACCTGCAGTGCCGAGCACAAGGGCAAGGGCAAGCGAGATGAAGTCAAGCGGGTTGGCGCCGTACTGCAGACCTGGCGCAAGGATGGCAGCACCCTGTTCCGAAGCCTCGGCGGCCTTGCCAAGCAGGGTGGACAGGTTGAATCCGTTGAGGGCGAGCACCCAAATAGTCATGACAAAGGCGCCGCCAATGAGGAGGATTGCCTTGATGATCTGTACCCAGGTTGTGCCCTTCATGCCGCCGAAGAGTACGTACAAGATCATGACAACACCAACGACGATCACAACAAGTGACTGGCCGAGCTTGTCGTTAATGCCGAGCAGCAGCGACACGAGTCCGCCGGCGCCTGCCATCTGTGCGAGTAGGTAGAAGAAGCAAACAGCAAGCGTAGTGATGGCAGCCGCCATGCGCACTGGCGTCTGTTTCAACCGAAAGGACAGCACGTCAGCCATGGTGAATTTGCCGGTATTACGCATGAGCTCTGCGACGAGCAGGAGCGCAACAAGCCAAGCGACGAGGAATCCGATGGAATAGAGGAACCCGTCATAGCCGTTCACCGCAATAGCGCCAACGATTCCGAGGAAGGATGCGGCTGACAGGTAGTCGCCGGCGATAGCTGTGCCGTTTTGGCCACCGGTGAAAGACCGGCCGCCGGCGTAGAAGTCCGCAGCAGTCTTATTGTTGCGGCTTGCCCTGATGACAATGAACATCGTGATGCCAACGAAGGCAACAAAGATCGAGATGTTCAGGACGGGGTTGTTTTCGGCGACCTTTGGCTCGGTGACAAATGGGAGCAAGAAGAGTGCGTTCATCGCGTCGCCTCCTGTTCTTCGAGTTCCGAACGGATTTCGGCAGCAATGGGGTCGAGCTTGCGGTTTGCATAGCTCACGTACCAGGTCGTGATCGCAAACGTTGTCACAAACTGGCCGAGGCCCATGAGGATGCCGATATTGACGTTTCCGATGACCGGAGTGGCCATGAACTCGTGCGCATAGGCAGCAAGTAGGACGTATCCGATATACCAGACAAGAAAGGCGACAGCGAGCGGAAAGACGAAACTTCGATGGCGTTTCTTGAGCTCCCGGAACAGGGGCTCTTGCTCTACAACCTGATAGTCGATGGGGGATGTTGACGATTCACGGTGAGCGTCGTTGCTCATACCAGTCTCCTCTGCGATTATTGCCTCGCGGCGGCCGTCACGTCTCTGTGGCGGTGCCCCAGAGTATTGCAGACCTCAGCTCACGAAGGAAACTGGACACGCAATATATCTTGACATCGAGATAAATCGTTACCCAAATAACTGCACTGTGCAGCGATCATGGTTGTGGTTGTGGTTGTGGTTGTGGTTGTGGTTGTGGTTGTGGTTGTGGTTGTGGTTACACCTGTGCCGCGACGGATTTTTGCTGAACTGATCGTGTGCCAGATTGTGCCGCAGCTGCCTGGCAGGAACCCCCGTGGCGAGTTCCTGCCAGGCAGCTGCACTGACGGGGATGGCGACACCTGGCTGCCCTCATCCCTCAGCCTCAACTACTCGGCTTTGCGGCGAAGCCGGCCGGCGATCTTCCAAGCAAGCGGCATCAACGCGGCCGCGAGGGCAGCCTTAATGAGCCCACCCACGATAAACGGGTACACGCCCGCGGCCATGACGGAATCGAAAGTGATGTCGACGCCCATTCCGCTCAGGATCATCGCCATGTACGGAACCCCAAACAGGAATGGAATGACGCTCGTGGCGGTGAATGCGGCGAATGAGATGATCGGCCGGTTGCTGAGCGAAAAACGCTCGGTGAGCCAGCCTATCGCTGCCGCCGTGGCGATGAATCCGATGACAAACCCAAAGCTGGGCAGGAAGAAACTTCCCGGGCCGCCAGTGAAGTTGGCAAATACGGGGGCTCCTGCAAGGCCGGCCAGTGCGTACACGGTCAGCGCCGCCGCGCCCCGCTTGCTCCCCAATGCTGTGCCAACGAGAATCACGGCAAGTGTCTGGCCGGTTATTGGCACGGGCCACAACGGAATGCTGACCTGGGCGAGCAGGGCGACGACGAGGGCGCCGACTCCGACGGCCGCGATATCGGTTGCGAGAGAGCGCCGAGCAACGAGTTGATCAACTAAAACGCGGGGTGTTGGCTGGATGCTGAGGGTGGTCATAAAACTCCAATCATTAATTTACTGGGTTCAGTATATATAATCGGACGTGCCGAAGTCGGAATGTGCGACAGATTTGTCTTGCCGTAGAGGGAATGAATCGTGTAGGCTTGATCCTTGGCTGTGCGGACTTCCCCGCACGGATCGCATGAACGCTCTCAGCAACCACAGGTAGCCAGGGGTTTATGCCGACAAGAGATCTTGGGCAAGGCAATCGCCTTGCGGTATTGATGGAGGATAACTATGGCAGCAGTCTGCCAAGTGACCGGCGCCGTTCCCGGCTTTGGTCACAGCATTTCCCACTCGCACCGTCGCAACAAGCGTCGGTTCGACCCGAACATCCAGAAGAAGACGTACTACGTGCCGTCACTTCGTCGTAACGTGACTCTCACGCTTTCGGTGAAGGGCATCAAGACGATTGACGCTCGCGGAATTGAGTCGGTTGTTAAAGACCTGCTCGCACGAGGAGAGAAGATCTAATGGCAAAGGCACAGGACGTACGTCCGATCATCAAGATGCGTTCGACCGCAGGCACGGGATACACCTACGTGACTCGCAAGAACCGTCGTAACAACCCCGACCGTCTCGTACTCAAGAAGTACGACCCCGTAGTGCGCAAGCACGTTGAATTCCGAGAGGAGCGCTAAACACATGGCTAAAAAGAGCATGATTGCCAAGAACAAGCAGCGCCAGGAGATCGTTGCGCGCTACGCTGCGAAGCGTCTGGAGCTGAAGAAGGCCCTCGTTGACCCTAAGGGCACCGACGAGAGCCGCGAAGCTGCACGCGTAGGACTGCAGAAGCTTCCCCGCAACGCATCGCCGGTTCGCGTACGCAGCCGCGACGTTATCGACGGACGCCCCCGTGGTGTCCTCACCAAGTACGGCGTTTCGCGTGTACGCTTCCGCGACATGGCACACCGTGGCGAGCTGCCCGGTATCACCAAGTCAAGCTGGTAATACGCATTTGGGAGTAATCCCGATCTGACAGTAGGCCCCTCACCGTTTCGGTGGGGGGCTTACTGCGTTAACAGACGCACCGCGCGTGCGTAGACAACGCACGGGCACAGATCAGGCTCGGCACCGACTGCTAGTCTCGAATCCATGCGAATCTTCTTCGATGCCAGGTATATTCGAGTCGATTTCCACGACGGCATCAGCAGATATTCCGCGGGGCTTGGGGCCGCTCTTGCCAAACGCACACCCGTCGTGTTCTTGATCAACGATGAGCGGCAGCGGGCATCGCTTCCCGAAGGGGCGAACTGTCTCCTCATTCACGCACCCACGTCGATCAAAGAGCCGTTCACGTCCCTGCTGCTCAATCGATATCGGCCAGACGCCCTGTTTTCACCGATGCAAACGATCGGGACGTTTGGGCGGCGATTTAAGCTCATCCTGACCCTGCACGACACCATCTACTACCGTCACAGGACGCCGCCGCGGAACCTCTCCTGGCCGATCAGACTCGGATGGCGGCTCTTTCATCTCAGCTATGTCCCGCAGCGTCTGACGCTCAATTCCGGCGACGTCGTTGCGACCGTCAGCGAAACCAGCAAGCGCGAGTTTGAGCGCGTGCGGCTCACGAAACGGCCCATCGTGGTCATCCCCAACGCCGCCCCTGAGCGGGCGGATGACGTCGGCAAGCCAACCGTGAGCGAGGCAGGACCGAGAAACCTCATCTATATGGGTTCGTTCATGCCCTATAAAAACGTGGAAACGCTCATCCGTGGCATGTCCGGACTTCCGGAACACACGCTGCATCTGCTCAGCCGCATCACGCCGGAGCGTCGCGCCGAGTACGAAGCCATCATCCCCTCGGGCGCCAACGTCGTGTTTCACAACGGTGTCAGCGATGACGAATACACCAATTTGCTCCTGAATAATGCGGCGTTGGTGACCGCGAGTAAGGACGAAGGATACGGGCTCCCCGTCGCAGAAGCGCTGTCTCTTGGCGTGCCTGCGGTCGTGAGTAACCTGCCAATCTTCCGTGAGGTTGGTGGCGAAGGGGCCCTGTACTTCAGTGTTGACAACCCGGAGGACTTTGCGGAGCAAATTCGCAGACTTGACAATATCGCCGAGCGCGAACGCCTCGTAACCCGCGGAATTGCGCATATTAAAAGCTTTTCTTGGGCGCGATCAGCGAGTATTCTTCACAGCACGATTGAAACTTTGCTCGGCAAGCCGGCCGATGGCGAATGATTGCGACACACCACATGCGGAATTACCGCATGAAAACGCAGGAGACCACTGAAAAGCTGGTAGATTACAGGCGATCATTAGATCACGCGGCACAAGATTAGGTTGTCGCCGCGTCGAAACAAACGGGCTGTAGTTTCAGCAGCACTGAACGTCCAAGGAGGACACCCACAATGTCATTGAACAAGACTGAACTTGTTGCCAAGATCGCTGCCGAGACTGGCCAGAGCCAGGCCGCTGTACTCAGCGTTGTCGACGGCTTCTTCGCTGCTGTCTCGGAGACCGTAGCTGCTGGTGGCAAGGTCACCGTTCCCGGCTGGATCGCATTCGAGTCGGCTGACACCTCAGCTCGCACGGGCCGCAACCCACAGACCGGCGAGACCATCAACATCCCCGCTGGCAAGCGCGTCAAGGTGAGCGTTGGAAGCAAGCTCAAGGCTTCGGTCAAGTAGTCTTCACCCTTCAGGCTCAGGCACTCCCGGTTTCCGGGGGTGCCTGAGTTCGTTAACAGCGGCTGTTCCGCGTGCTGCGAGCGACGGTCGTCAGAAATCCTCAGCCCAACCGCGTAGGCTGTTATGGTGCTCCGCTTTCTCCGCATTACCGGGCCCGCTCTGCTTTTGCTCACCGGGTTGATCGCGCTCTATCTCGCTCTTGTGCTTGGTGGTGGCGCCGAGCCACGCACCCTACTCGACCCGGGAATTGCCGTTCGCTACGGAGTGCCGTTTAGCAAGCTCTTTGTGAACCTCAGCGCGGCAGCCATGATCGGCTCGCTTGTACTCGCGTGCTTCGCGTTCTCGCCGAAGAAGAAAGAGTATTCGACGGCCCTCGACGTTGCTGCCGGAGCCGCGGCCGTTTTCACGGTGAGCTCAGCATCCGTGCTCGTCTTCACCTTTATCGACCTCACCGGCATGACCTTTGCGCTCGATGATCGCTTCGGCGCCGCCATCGGTCAGTTTGTGAGCGAGATTGCGTTGGGTCAGGCCTGGCTGATTACGCTGCTGCTCGGCGCTGTTGTGACCGTACTCTGCTTTGCTGTGCGGGATCAGCGCGTTGTTATTGTTGTCACTATTCTGTCCGTCATAGCCCTCGTGCCGATGGCAATGCAGGGGCACGCGGCCGGGAGCGCAAGCCATGACGCCGCAGTCAACGGGCTTGGCCTTCACCTTGTGAGCGCGGCCGTCTGGCTCGGCGGGCTGATTTGCCTCATCTTCTTGTCCCGCTCGGTCGACGCGAATCGGATGGTTGTGCTGGTTCAGCGCTATTCCTCGCTTGCCCTGCTCTCGTTTATCGTCGTTGCGGCATCCGGCTACGTGAGCGCGCAGCTGCGCCTTGGTACGCTCGACAACCTCTTCGGCCCGTATGGTTACCTCGTCTTGGCAAAGGTAGCCGCACTGACCGTGCTTGGTATCGCTGGCATCCTCCAGCGACAGTTCCTTGTGCGGCGCATGATCAGTAAGCCTGCGCAGCACATCCGTTCGTTCTGGATGCTTGTGCTGGCCGAGCTTGTCTTCATGGGCATTGCCTCAGGAGTCGCCGCAGCCCTTGGGCGGACCAAGACTCCCGTCGTGCAGACTCCTGCGGCCGAGCTCGAGGGTTCAACTCCTGCGGCCATCCTGACAGGGGACCCGCTTCCTTCCGAGCTGACTCCGCTGAGCTATCTCACCGAGTGGCGTTTTGACCTGCTCTGGACGCTTGTTGTTGTGCTTGGTATCTTCTTCTACGTTGCGGGGGTACGTCGCCTGCGTAAACGCGGCGACGCATGGCCTGTCTACCGCACGATCCTGTGGTGCCTCGGCCTAGCGCTGCTGTTCTACACAACAAACGGCGCGCTGAACGTGTACGAGCGCTATCTGTTCAGCGTGCACATGATGGGGCACATGGTACTGACCATGGCAATTCCGATGCTGTTGGTTTTCGGCGCCCCCGTCACCCTGGCATCACGTGCCATCGCAAAGCGCAAGGATGGCTCACGTGGCGGCCGAGAATGGATTCTCTGGGCCGTACACACCCCGTTCGCTTCCGTGGTCTCTAACCCCATTGTGGCGGCCATCATGTTTGTCGGCTCGCTTTGGGTGTTCTATTACACAGGGCTCTTCCGCTGGGCAACCACCGAGCACCTCGGCCACCAGTGGATGATCGTGCACTTCCTGATTACCGGATATCTCTTCTCGCAGTCGCTTATCGGCATTGACCCCGTGAAATATCGACTGCCCTATCCGTTCCGACTCATCCTGCTTATGGGCACGATGGCGTTCCACGCGTTCTTTGGTCTTGCCATTTTGAGCGGCACGGGACTCATGCTTGCCGATTGGTTTGGGGCGATGGGCCGTACCTGGGGCCCAACCCCGCTGCAGGATCAGCAAAACGGCGGCGGTATCGCCTGGAGCATCGGCGAGATCCCCACCCTTATCCTCGCGGTCGCCGTTGCGATCCTCTGGAGCCGTCAGGACACAAAGGATGCCAAGCGCCAAGATCGCAATGAGGTACGCACGGGAGATGCTGACCTTGGCGAGTACAACAAGATGCTCGAGGACCTTGCTGCGCGCGACGCAAAGATTGATGCCCGCAACAACTCAACGCAGTAAGCCGGCGTCGTTGTAGGCGGGCTTAGCCATCGTCTCGGCCAGCTTCGTTGTAGACCGGTGCGGCTGTAGATCCGCTCAGGCCCGGCGAATCGCGGTCATGCGCTGCTGGAGCCACCAGGTTGAGCCGTCGTCGTTTGAGACGTAGCCTTCCCAATCAAACGATGAGTCCGTGATGTTGAGGTAGTTCCAGCGGATGGGCCTGCCATCGGTTTGGGTGCCGTCTTGCAAGATGTCGCCCCGACGCTCGATCGCCGACAGCGAGCAGAACTCGTTGGTGGCAGTACCAAACCAGTTCACACGCCACAGGCCGACTGACTGATCGTAGACGCGCAATGATGAACCGAATACCTGGTCGTGCGAACCAGTGCCCTCTGCCGAGCCAGTGATGACGTCTTGGATAGCGCGCCCGCCAAGCACATAGGCGAAGACCCAGGAGCGCTCTGACTCTGCCCAGTTGCCGGTGTGCTCGTCGAGAAACGAATTGCTGATGTCCCACGAGCCAACAAGCCGGCCAAACAGGCGCATGCGAGACGGGTAGGACGCCGTGGGCCCCTCGGCGACAAGGCGCCGCACAAAGTGGTCAGTCGTATTCTCGCTCATACGATTAAGCGTACCAACCGCATGTGTCAGGCGAATGAACAGATTTAGCCGCCGAGGCTTCCTGCGTCCGTAGTCGTGACGTCGGTGCGGTGGAAATTCTCAAACGACCGGGAAGCCGTTGGGCCGCGCTGGCCTTGGTAGCGCGAGCTGTATTCCTGAGATCCGTAAGGGCGTTCTGCCGGTGAGGTCAGTCGGAAGAAGCAGAGTTGACCGATTTTCATGCCCGGCCACAGCTTGATGGGCAGCGTTGCCACGTTTGAAAGCTCAAGGGTGACGTGCCCTGAGAAACCGGGGTCAATGAATCCGGCGGTTGAGTGGGTGAGTAGCCCGAGACGACCGAGTGAGCTCTTACCCTCAAGACGTGCCGCAATGTCGTCGGCAAGCGTGATCTGCTCAAACGTCGAGCCCAACACAAATTCGCCTGGGTGCAGGATGAACGGCTCGTTGGCATCCGTCTCGATGAGGTGCGTGAGGTCCGGCTGGTCTGCAGCGGGGTCGATGAAGGGATACTTGTGGTTGTCGAAGAGCCGAAAGAATCGGTCGAGTCGAACATCAACACTCGATGGCTGCACCATGCTGAGATCTTGGGGGTCGAGTCCAATACGGCCCGTGGACAGTTCTGCCTTGATATCGCGGTCTGAGAGAAGCACGGTTACAGCCTAGCGCGTGCTGGGATAGTCAAGGCGGGCAGCGGAACTGTCTGCCGTGGCATGTCTGGGACAGCGTCGTCGGCGTTTGTGCCAGGCCGGGATGGTCGGTAGCCTGAGATGTAAGGTCACGCGCGTTCCGCGAGAGTGGCCCTCGCGAGTGTAGTTCAGTGGCAGAACTTCAGCTTCCCAAGCTGATAGCGCGGGTTCGATTCCCGTCACTCGCTCCAAACCAGTCCGTAGGGGGGGCGAATGCTGCCGAAGCTTATGATTCTGCTCGGCTCGCTCTGCACCGTTGCTGGGATCCTTGTCACCGTCATTGTTGCGGCCACCGAAACTGGGCAGTTGGTAGGGCTTGTGACAGCGGCAATTGGTGTGGTGCTTGTTGGGGTCGGCCTGGCGGTACAAAAAAACTCGCGTTCCCGCTGAGGCGAGAACGCGAGTTTAATGCGAAGCGCTCAGCTACTCACACTTCTTCGTTTCGGCCAATGCGCCGGCAGTCTGCTCTTCGTTCCAGGTGAGCGTTGGCGCTCCATCCGGAGCTGACTCGGCAACAATCGCCGCGAGCCGCTTAGCGAGGGTGAGCGCATAGTCGGAACCAACCGTGGAGTTGTTGAGTGCCACGACGATCGTGAGGTCGGTTGCGGGGTCATGCAGGATAGCGTTTGAGTACCCGGGCGTCGCACCGCCGAGCCCCCAGAGTTCGCCGTATTTTGCGACGCCAAGGCCAAAGCCTTGCGTTTCGTTGACCGCTGCCTGTTCGGGGGTAATCGGAACCTCGTTGCCTTCGGCATCCTTGGTTGGGCTGTAAATCGGCACTGCGTTAAAGATTTCGCCGGTCAGCTTCTCGTCGAGGAGGTTGCCATTCATGTACCCGGCTGCGATGCGCTGCAGATCGATGACGCTTGTGACCGCAGAGCCCGCGTTGCCACCCATGGAGGGGGATGCCTCTGGGACGGCCACCGGGTCAGTGCAGTTAAAGCCGCCGTCGACTGCCGCAAGGGTGTAGCCAGGGAGGGCGTTGCCAGGAACAGTGAGTGTCGTTGGGTCTGGGAACGTTGTGTTCTTGAGACCAAGGCGATCGATCAGGTATTTATGAGACAGCTCATCCCACGACTTCATGCTTGCCGACTTGAGCGCTCGCCCGAGCAGAATGGTGTTGGTTTGGCTGTAGTTGAACTGCTGCCCAGGTGCTGAAAGCGGCGAGTGAACGAGGCCGTTGGCGACAAGCTCGCCTTCTGGCCACATGCGCGTCGGGTTTGCGGCAAATGTGGCTCGCAACGAAGGCTCATAGTCGGCAATGCCAGACGTGTTCTGGCAGAGCTGACGAAGGGTAATGTCGTTGATTTCGCTCTGGTGCGTCAGGTACTTGGTCACGGCGTCGTCAAGACCGACAACGCCGTCTTCAACCATCGAGAGGAAGACGGCGCAGGTCATCATCCCGCTGAGCTGACCGGCCCTAAAGGTCATGTCGGTGGTCGTTGCCGTATTGCCGCCGGGAGTTGTTGACCCAACGGCGCCTTCCCATGAGCCGGCCCATGGTGCCCAAACGCCGGCAATGGCCCCGCTTGCGCCTGCGCCAGTTGCCGCCTCTTGGAGAGCCGCTTGGATGCGGTCGGAGGTGTCGCTTGAGAACTTCTGGTTACTGGGCCCGTCGAAGTCGAGGGGGCCCTCGCTTGTGCAGGCAGAAACAGTCAGCATGACCACTGCGAGGCTGGCGGCCGCCAGCACACGGAGTGGCTTCGTCGCGGAAAAGCCCACGAAGCCCCCTTACGGGTTAATAAGTCTGTCGATGAACTAAAGGTAGAGTCTAGCGCTTATGCCCCTGAAGAAATGCCGACTACGCTGGAGTTTATGAGCAAATTCGATCCCAAAATCGTCGACGGCGTTCTTGCGCACATGAACGATGACCACAACGATGACAGCCTGCTGATCGCTCGGGCGTTTGGTCGTCCTGAGGCTACCGTTTCGGTCATGAAAGACCTCGACGGCACCGGTGGAGTCTGGACGGTGACAGATCCGTCTGGCACGAGTGACCTCTTCGTCGCGTGGTCGCAGACGATCACGGAGCGTCCAGAAATTCGTCGCGAGGTTGTTGTGCTGTATGACGAGGCATGCCGTCGCCTTGGTGTTGAGCCACGCCCTCACTAGATCGCATAAGAATTATTGGGCAGATTCTAGGTTAGGGTCGGCTAAGCTGGAACCGTCTTAATGAACGTGGGAGTACATCTTGTCAAACGTAGTTTCTTTTTCGCAGGTTTTGCGCGAGCGCACCAAGTCCAGCCACGGCGACAGTGAGGGTGCAACCTTCATGGACGACCTCGTCAAGGGTCGTGGAACACGCGAGGACTACATCTCCCTCGTCGTTCAGCACTACTTCATTTATCAGGCCCTCGAAGCGGCAACCGAGCGCATGATGAACGATGCCATCGCTGCATCCTTCATTACGCCGAAGCTCACTCGCCTGCCTGCACTTGAGGCAGACCTTGAGTTTCTGCTCGGAGACGACTGGCGTGACCTGATCGAGCCACTGCCGTCGACTGCCGCCTACGTTGCGCGCATCAATGAAGTTGGTGCCACCTGGAACGGCGGCTTTGTCGCTCACCACTACACCCGATACCTCGGGGACCTGTCTGGCGGCCAGATCATCCGCACCCTCATCCAGCGCCAGTTTGGCTTTGAAACCAACGGTGTTGGCTTCTATCTCTTCGACGAGATTGCAAAGCCAAAAGAGTTCAAAGACACCTATAAAGAGCAACTCGACGCCGTGAACTGGGATGACGCAGAGCGCGACCGCGTCATTGACGAGGTGGTTCGCGCCTACCAGTTCAACACCGATGTGTTCAATGACCTCGCGCGGGCGAAGGCTTCTTCGACCAACGTCGCATAGTTGTGAATGACCGGGAGTAATCCCGGGAACAAACGTATGTCCCCTGCGCCCACGCGCGGGGGACATACGTTTTTGCCGGAGGCGGCCTCGCCTCGTGCCTCGAAGTGCCGGCTAGTCGGAGGAGTCGCCGCCGCCGTCGTCGGACGCCGCGCTCGCGGCCGCAGCCCGCGCGGCCTGCTCTTGCCGCACGGTTGCCATAAATCGGCGCACGTTATCGTCGACTCGAACATCCGATGGGCGAAGCGGTCGCGTGAGGTATAAGCCTTCGATGGAGGTGATTCGGCTCAGCGCAACGTAGGTCTGACCTGGGCTGAACGCCCTGGTGCCGAGGTCGATGATGGCGCGCTCGTAGGTTTTGCCCTGCGATTTGTGGATAGTGACTGCCCACGCGAGGCGCAAGGGGAACTGGATGAACTCGGCAACAACGTCCTTGGTGAGTGTCTTTGTATCGGCGGCATAGGTGTAACGGTGTCGTTCCCAGCTGGTCGGCTCAACCTCGTGCAGCTCGCCGTCAACCTCGACCCAGACGTTGCCGTCGATGTGATCAACCGTGCCAAGTGTGCCGTTCACCCAGCGCTGGTCTGGATCGTTGCGGAGGAACATGACCTGCGCCCCCGGCTTGAGCTCGAGCTCTTCGTCGGCCGGATAGGCGCCCTTGCGAAATTCTCCATTGACCTCGGCGACGGCCTTGAGCGATTTGCCGCCAAGTTTCGCGAGCTCAGTCGCGTTGATACGGTTGACGATCGCGTTGGTTGTGGCAAGGGTAATGATGTTCTCATCAGGGGCGGACCTGGCGCCGGCGGCGTTGAGTTCACCGGCCATCTCAGCGGTGACAACACCGTGCCGTACGCCGTTGAGCAGGCCCTTAAACCGGTCGTCTCGCTGGCGGTGAATCTCGGTGAGCTCAACGATGTTGAGCTCGGTCTCTTGCCACACCTTTGCGTCAAAGAACCACTGCGACCGGTACGTGTCTTCGTAGTATGCGCGCTCTTCCGGATCGTTGGGTGGCACGGGTGGCAGCTGGTACGGGTCGCCAAACATGATGACCTGTACGCCGCCAAACGGGTCGTGGCGGCGGCTCCGTGCCTGGCGAAGCGAGCGGTCGATGGCATCCATGAGGTCGGCGTTGACCATGGAAACCTCATCGATGACAAGCGTGTCGATGGCGTTGAGGAGTTTCTTGACCTCCGCATTTTGGTCAATAGTGTGGTCTGCGATGACGCCAGTTGGTAGGCGGAAGAGCGAGTGGATCGTCTGGCCGGCAACGTTGAGCGCTGCGACGCCGGTTGGGGCGCAGACCACGATCTGCTTCTCGGTGTTCCAGGAGAGATGGTTGAGGAGCGTGGATTTTCCGGTGCCAGCCCTTCCCGTGACAAACACGTGCTCGCGGCTTTGCTCAATGCGGTCAAAGACGCGCTGTTGTTCAGGGCTCAGCGTGACCGTAGACATCCTGGCTCCTCACTGCTTGTACCCCGTCAACCACACCACTCTACCGACCCTTTGCCGATGCGGCTCACACATCTGCGAGCGTGTGGATGAACGGCTCCCGGTGCGATTTGAGGCGAGTAGTGTGGAGGCATGAGCTCGTCATTTGCGGAGATCACCGACGTCGTCGACCTATGTCTGTCAGACGGCAACCTGAACCCCAACGCCCGCGGATACACGCGCAGGCCGCTACACCGCACCAATCTTGCCGGTTGGGGACGGAATAAGCGCTGGGAATACTGGGGAATCGTGACCCCTCGCTATGTGCTCGGCATGACAATCTCGAGCCTCGACTACGCCTCGGTCAATCAGTTCTACCTGCTTGACCGGGAGACAGGCAAAGAGGTTGAGATCGCGAGCACCGTGCCGCTCGGTCGCAAAGTGACGCTTCCGGATACGCTTCCGCCATTCACTGCAAGGGCTACAACAAAAAAGGTTGTGTTGAGCTTTGCCGACACGGCAGAGGCCACGACGATTCGGGCATCCGTTGCCGGAATTGATGTTGACCTGCGGGCAGAAGCTGGCGAGGACAGCCTTGGCGTTGTTGTGCCCTGGTCGTCGCGGCTCTTTCAATACACGCTCAAGGACCTCGCGCGCGTGGTTACCGGCAGCATCACGGTTGACGGTGTTCGGTATGACCTGCCCGCAAAGCAGAGCTGGGCGGTGCTTGATCGTGGACGTGGCCGCTGGCCGTACTCCGCCACGTGGAACTGGGGTGCTGGTTCCGGCATCGTGAAGCGCAAGAAGGTTGGCCTGCAACTTGGCGGGGGCTGGACGGTTGGTACGGGTTCGACAGAGAACGCGCTCTTTGTGGATGGGCACCTCGACTACATCCCAAACGAGCTCGGCTGGACCTTTGACGGGAACGACTTTATGCAGCCGTGGACGGTGGTTGGCGATCGCGTGAATGTCACCCTCACTCCATTCCACGTGCGCAACGCAACAACAAACGCGCTGATCGTCTCGGGCGAGACGCATCAGGCCTTTGGCGAGTGGACTGGCTGGGTACGTCGATCCTCTGGCAAGGAGATCTCGGTTGATGGACTCGTTGGCTGGGCAGAAGTCGCCGCAAACCGCTGGTAATTTGACTCTGCCAGCGTGTCAGAGTGTGTGATGGAGACATGGAAGCGAACGAGACCAACGGACTGCTCCGCATCGGAGTGTTTTCGAGGCTGACGCGCATTAGCGTGCGCATGATCAGGCACTATCAAGACAACGGCTTACTAGAGCCCGGCTGGGTAGACCCAGCGAGCGGTTACCGCTATTTTGATGCGCAGCAGATCGGTCATGCCCAGCTCATTATCGGGTTGCGGAATGCCGGATTCTCAATCGAACAGACCCGTGCGGTGCTCGCGGCCCGTGGCGACGTTTCGCTCCTGTCCAACCTCCTGGCAGACCAGTCGCAGCGGCTCGAGGCCGAACACGAACAGGTTGCCGAGAGGGTTCGTGCGCTCGCAGTGATGAGCGCAACGCTCAGGGAGAAACCAATGAATTACAACGTCCGCACAGAATCATTGCCGGCCATGACGGTGGCGTCGCTGCGCCGAACGGTTGGCACATTTGCCGACGAGGGCGAGCTCTGGCGCGAAATCATGTCGCGCGTGGCCGAGTCAACGGCCACGTTCCCCGCGGGTGGTCTCGCCGGGGCGACGTTCTACGATCCCGAGTATCGAGACGCGAATGTTGATATCGCCGTCTGGGTCCAGACCACGGCCCAATTTGACGCCGTTGACCCCTTGGAGTGCCATGATGTGCCGGCCCAAGACGTGGTGGTTGCGACTCTTGAGGGTGACTATTCACAGATGGGCGCCGTGACCGCGGCGATTGGCGAGTACCTCGCCGAGCACTCGATCGAGGCGGGGCCGATGTTCAACATCTACCGGGTTGGACCGGGCAGCGATCCAAACCCGGCTCACTGGGTGACGGACGTGTGCTTCCCCGTGCTTGCTTTGTAACCAGGCCGATGGCCTTGTGACGGGGCGATGGATATCCGGGGACCCGAGAAACAGAGGGTGACGTTGCCGGTATGGACCCCCGGAACCCAAAGGTACGCACGGGGAGGCCTCCGGATGTCAACCGGAGGGATTGCCTTCCCAGAGCAAACCGCTAGTCGAGCGCGACCTGGCGGTCCTTGACCGGAAGCATGAGTGCGAGGCCGCCAAGGAGCACGATTGCGATACCGAGAATGCCAAAGCGGGTGTCAGACGTGATGGCGACGAACAGCGTGAACAGGCCAGGGGCAAGGAAGCTCACCGCCCGGCCAGTTGTTGCGTAGAGGCCAAAGATCTCGCCCTCGCGCCCAGCCGGAGTGATGCGAGCGAGGAAGCTGCGGCTTGCGGACTGCACCGGCCCAACGAAGAGGCACAGCACAAGACCGGCAACCCAGAACCCGGACTGAGCGTTGCCAAGAAACAGCACAACAACCGCGGCGGTCACCATGCCAACAAGCGAGAAGATGATGATGCGCTTTGGGCCAACCTTGTCGTCGAGGTAACCGCCGAGGAATGTTCCCGCGCCAGCCACCAAGTTGGCGGCAACAGCAAAGTAGAGCACCTCGGTTGCGCTGAAGTGAAACACGTTGGCGGCGATAATGGCGCCAAAGGTGAAGACGCCAGCGAGCCCATCCCTGAAGACCGCGCTTGCGACGAGGAACAGCAGCACCTGGGGGCGCTTGCGGTAGAGGTCGCGGATGGTGTGCGCGAGGACGCGGTAGCTTCCGAGGAAGCTCACCCTGTTGGTGCGCTGCACCTTTGGGATCTCTGGAACGGCAAGCAGCACTGGAATCGCAAAAATCGCATACCAGACGGCCGAGGCGAGAACCGCAAAGCGAACGTCAAGCCCGCCGCCGGCCGTGCCAGACGGAAGGTGCAGGATGCCGCCGGTTCCGTCACCATTATCAAGAATGAAAAACGCGAGCAGGATGACGAGCAGGACGATTCCGCCGACATAGCCCATGCCCCAACCAAACCCGGATACGCGACCAATAGTTTTTGGCGTTGACACCTGCACAAGCATGGCGTTGTAGTTGACGCTCGCAAACTCGAAGAACATGTTGCCTACCGCGAGCAGCACGGCTCCGAGCACTAGGAACTGTTGGTTTGGCTCGACGAAGTACATGGCGGCCATAGAAAGGACAACGAGGCCGGTGTTGACCCCGAGCCACAGCTTGCGCCGGCCGGAGCCATCTGAGCGCTGCCCGAGCACCGGTGCAATAAGCGCGATCAAAATGCCGGCGACCGTGAGAGCGATCGAGACGACGGATGCGCTGTCGGCCTTTGCCGCAACGAGCGCCGGATTATTTGCGTCGTCGCCTGCAGCCGCGACGATAGCGGGATCAACAAAGAGTCCGCTCGCAAGATAGGTGCTAAATACAAAGGTGGTGACAACCGCGTTGAACGCGGCAGAGCCCCAGTCCCACAACGCCCACGAGATGACCCTGCGTCGAGGCGCCACCGTATCGTGGCCAAGGTGCGGCGCTACTCGCATGGCATCGGTGCTCGCAGGTGGGGTTCCTTGAGGGGTTGCCCCAGCGGAAGAATGGTCGGAATTGGAAGCAGAATCGCCGCGGGGTTCGCTCATAGTCAACAGGCTAGCGTGTTGCCCATCCGTGCGTAAGTATTACGCTTGGTCAAGAATCAACAAGCGACGAGAGCGGTGGATGAGTGCGAGTCGAGATCATTCCCTCGAAGGACGCTGTAGCCAATATTGTTGCCCACCTTCCCCGCGATACGACGCTGACCGTAACATGCCTTCCTCAGCACGGGCTTGAGCCAACGCTCAGGGTGAGCACCCAACTCGCTGACCTTGGCTACGACGTCATCCCGCATCTTTCGGCGAGGCTCATTGTGAGCGAGGCCGAGCTGGTGGCACATCTCGACCGGCTAGCCGATCACGGAATTCGATCACTCTTTGTGATTGGTGGAGACGGGCCCCAGCATGGCGGCCCGTTTGCCGACGGAGGCGAACTTCTGTGCGCTGTGCGGGAAAACTGGGGAAAACTCGCAAATCTGGGGATAGCCGCGTATCCGGAGGGGCATCCGCTGTTCAATCGGGAGCAGGGAATCGACCTACTTCTCCACAAGCAGTCCACAGCCGACTACGCCGTTACCCAGTTATGTTTTCAGGCACCAGTTGTGGCTGAGTTTTTGCGGGATACTGCGGCAGCTGGGGTGACTCTTCCGGTCTGGATTGGCCTCCCCGCCGCCGTGAATTGGCGGCGTCTGGTCGCAATTGGGACGAAAATTGGTGTTGGTGCGTCGCTCGCCTTTGCGAGGAAGAATTCCGCTCTACAACTGCTATCGGCCGCGCATTTTGACCCGCAAGTGTTTAGTGCGGAGGTTACCGGCGCGCTTACTAACTGGGCAAATGCTGAATCCGAAATCGCTCTGCCTGCCGGAATCCATCTGTATAGCTTTAATGACTTTCGGTCGCTTTCAACTTCTCGGCCCTGACCAGCCTTCTTTTCCTCGCCCATTGCCGGGCGTTGTACAAGGACGCAATGTTGTTCACAGGGTTATCCACAATTATTCCCCGGGATCGCGGGGGCTGTGGATAACGTATGTGGATAACTCGCGAAATGCACGGCTGATGCCCCTCTCCTTGGCAAATTTGCAGGCTTTTACGGCACGCCACTCTCCGAAAACGGGGTGAACGGTGTCGTGTGGCTGAGGAGGGTGCAAGAATGGGCACATGCCCCGCTTCGTAGATGACTTTGGCGTTTCCATCACCTATTACGAGTGGCTGATCGACAGCCCTCGAGCGATTGTTCAGATCGCACACGGCGTCGGCGAACACGCGCTTCGATATGAGCGCTTGGCCGGAGTGCTGAACCGCGCCGGATACTCGGTTGTTGCCGACGACCACAGGGGCCACGGTCAAACGGGTGTTGAGCAGCACGGTGGAGACCTCAGCAAGATGGGCAAGCTCGGCCCTGGCGGACTTCGTGCGGCAGAAGCGGCCATCCGCAGACTGGGTACGCTCACGCGCATCGCGAACCCTGGGGTCCCGCTCGTCTACCTTGGGCACTCGTGGGGGTCGCTCATGGGGCAGCGGCTCTTTAACCAGTATCCGGGGGACTACGACGCCATCATCCTCACCGGTTCTGCGTATCGGATGCCTGGCTTCCTTGAGAGCGGTGACCTCAATAAGCGGCACAAGCATCTAGGTACGACGGGATACGAGTGGCTTAGTCGAGACCCGAAGGTGCACGAGGCGTTCGCCGCAGACCCACTCACGTTTGATGCCAAGATTCTTCGCCTCTTTGGGCTCCGCGACTCGCTTCGCCTCTTTGGGCGACCAAAGGCAAATATCGGAGTGAACCCGCCCATGCTGCTCATGGTTGGCGACGATGACACCGTTGGCGGGGAGGCCTCCGTTGAGCGACTCGCGCAGGAATACCTCAAGCGCAGCGGCCTGACCGATGTGACGGCGATCATCTACGAAGGCGCACGACACGAGATCTTCAACGAAACGAATAAAGACGAAGTCTTTGACGACCTCATCGACTGGCTCGATGAGCACTTTGCAAAGGCGAACGCGCAGTAGGCCCCATCGCAGGCACTCAGTCGAATAGGCTGGCAGTATGCACGGTGAATATAAGGTCCCTGGCGGCAAGCTTGTTGTTGCAGACCTCGAGCTAACTGACGGTAAATTGACCAATGTTCGCATTGCCGGTGATTTTTTCCTTGAGCCGGACAGCGCGCTTGATGACATCAACGGTGCAATCGAAGGCCTGCCGCGCGAGTCGACAGCAGAAGAGATTGCCGCCGCAGTTCAGGCGGCCCTGCCCTCCGATGCGCAGCTGCTGGGGTTTAGCCCAGAAGCAATCGCGGTCACGGTTCGCCGGGCGATCGCGCAGGCAGCAAGCTGGCGCGACTATGACTGGCAGATCATCCACGGGGAACCGCAGCATCCAGCGATGCAGCTCGCGCTAGACGAGGTGTTGACCAATGCCGTTGGCGAAGGCACGCGCAAGCCGACCCTGCGTATCTGGGAATGGGCGAGCCCCGCGATTATCATCGGGAGCTTCCAATCGCTGCGCAACGAGGTCGACCGCGCCAACGCGGAAAAGTATGGCGTGACCGTTGTTCGTCGGATCTCTGGCGGTGGCGCAATGTTTGTGGAGCCAGAATCCGCGATTACGTACTCGCTTTACGTTCCGGGTGAGCTTGTGCAGGGCCTGAGCTTTGCCGACTCCTATGCCTTCCTCGACGAGTGGGTACTCGACGCCCTCAAGGCACTTGGCATCGACGCCTTCTACAAGCCACTCAACGATATTTCGAGCCCAGCCGGCAAGATTGGCGGGGCCGCCCAGAAGCGGCTCGGTTCGGGAGCCGTGCTGCACCACGTGACCATGAGCTATGACATGGACGCCGAAAAGATGGTGCGCGTGCTGCGAATTGGGCGAGAGAAACTCAGCGATAAGGGCACGGCAAGTGCTCAGAAACGGGTTGACCCGCTGCGGAGCCAGACAGGTCTTTCTCGGCAAGAAGTCATCTCGAAGATGCTCGACACGTTTGTGGCGCTTCACGGTGGTACCCGCTCTGAAGTTACGCCTGAAGAATACGCGAAGGCAGAGCAGCTCGCGGCCGAAAAGTTCTCGACGGAGGCCTGGCTCAAGCGGGTTCCGTAGTTGTTGCGTTCTGCTGGTTGAGCTTGTGGTGCGAGCCTGTGGTTAGGGCGCGTGGTTCGAGGCGGCGGTTTGAGCCTGTGGCTCGAGCGTGTGGCTTGGGGCTGTAGCTCGAGCTCGTGACTTGGGCCCATGGTTCGAGACAGCACAGATTTGGCGCAGATGCACCTCTTCGGCCTGATTTGGGTGGAAATGTGACCATTCTGTGGCACTTTTGTGGCTGGGTGCTGGGTGCTGGGTGCTGGGTGCTGGGTGCTGGGCGTCGGCGCGGGGGTGTAACCGCGGGGTGCAGAAGCCGTCTGCGCGGAAGGCATCGTGCTGCGGAAGGCATCGAGGTGCGGAACTGTTGGAGCATCCGCTCGGCACGATCCTGGTTAGAGCGAGGTGCCTCGCGTGAGCAGGTCGCGCTCGCCCGGGTGGAGCTGGAACCACTCAACAACGTAACTGCACTGTGGCACCACCGAATAGCTGGTCGTCTCGCGGATGTCGTTAATCATGTTGGTGACGAGGATGTCGCCGAGTCCGTTTCCGCGTAAATCGGGATCGATTTCGGTGTGGATGGCGTGGAGGGCGTTGCCTGAGACTCGGTAGACCGCTTCGCCGCGGACCTCGCCGTCGACCTCGATGACGTAGCGGTTGCGCTCTGGCTCGTGTCGAACGCTGACGTTGCTGAGTTCCGACATCGGTTTCTCCTTTTGTTTGTGTGATTAGCCTATGTCGGTTCGTATTGTTGTGGGTAGTGCGAGAACATGGTGTGTGATGAGTGCAGAGAAGGCCCCCGCGGTAGACGAGACTGGCGAGCTCGGTAACCGAGTGCTCTTCGGGGACAACCTCCCCATGCTCCAAGAATTGCCGGATGAAAGCATCACGCTGATCTATGTTGACCCTCCGTTCAATACCGGACGAACGCAGGCGCGCCAGCAGACAACGGCCGTTCGCAGCGCCGAGCAGGGGCTTGGTACGGTCAGCGGCTTTAAAGGGCTCAACTACGAGCGCATCCGCGGCCAGCTCCGCAGCTACGACGATAGCTTTGATGACTACTGGGGATTCCTTGAACCGCGCCTCGTAGAGGCCTGGAGGCTGCTCACCGATGACGGCACACTCTACGTGCACCTTGACTATCGGGAGGCGCACTATGCAAAGGTGCTGCTCGACGCGCTCTTTGGTCGCGACAGCTTCCTGAATGAGATCATCTGGGCCTACGACTACGGTGCGAAGTCAAAGAATCGCTGGCCGACGAAGCACGACACCATCCTTGTCTATGTCAAGAATCCGAAGACCTACTATTTTGATTCGACGACTGTTGATCGCGAACCATATATGGCCCCAGGCCTGGTGACGCCGGCAAAGGCAAAAAAGGGCAAGCTCCCTACCGACGTGTGGTGGCACACGATCGTCTCGCCGACCGGCAAGGAAAAGACTGGCTATCCCACGCAGAAGCCGATGGGTATTCTTCGCCGCATTATCCAGGCCTCAAGCCGGGAAGGAGACCTTGTGCTGGATTTCTTTGCCGGCAGCGGAACGACCGGTGCTGTTGCTGCCAAGCTCAAGCGCCGTTTCTTGCTGATGGACCAGAACCCTGAGGCAATCACGGTTATGCGCTCGCGGTTGCCGGAGTCGACGGTCTACGTTGGCGTGCCTGATGAACTGCAGTCGGAGGGCAACGGGTAGGGCAATAGGTGGGGCGCCGAATAAGGTCTGAGCGAAGCTGACGGCCGTCAGTGAGGGCAAGATCCGGCGGCTATCTAGGCCAAGTCAATAAAGTTGAGTCGACTTCACTCAAGTTTCTTGACAAGCGAAAAAGGATGTTCTAATATTGAGTCATGGCGGCTCAAGTATTGAGCGACCCTACCGACGTTGCCAAGATTTCCAGCAGTATTCAGCTGCGGGCCGTCTTGGTGGCAGCGGATGGCCCGCAAACTACCAAAGCCGTCGAAATCAGTTTTTGGCTCGCCGTTGGCGACGCCGTACACGAACTGTGTGGCGGGGCAACCCGGCACATGACCAATACAAGGAGACAAAACTATGGCACGTGCAGTAGGCATTGACCTCGGAACCACCAACTCGGTGGTTGCTGTTCTTGAGGGTGGCGAACCCACCGTCATCGCAAACGCCGAGGGCTTCCGCACCACCCCTTCGGTCGTTGCGTTCAGCAAGGACGGCGAAGTTCTGGTTGGCGAGACCGCAAAGCGCCAGGCAGTAACCAACGTAGACCGCACCATCGCATCGGTGAAGCGTCACATGGGTACCGACTGGACCGTCGCAATCGACGACAAGAAGTACACCCCACAGGAGATTTCAGCCCGCATCCTGCAGAAGCTGAAGAGGGACGCAGAGACCTACCTCGGTGACACCGTTACCGACGCCGTCATCACCGTCCCTGCGTACTTCAACGACGCAGAGCGTCAGGCAACAAAGGAAGCCGGTGAGATCGCAGGTCTCAACGTGCTCCGTATTATCAACGAGCCAACCGCAGCAGCGCTGGCTTACGGCCTCGACAAGGGGAAAGAAGATGAGCTCATTCTGGTCTTCGACCTTGGTGGTGGAACGTTCGACGTTTCGCTGCTCGAGGTAGGCAAGGACGACGACTTCTCGACCATTCAGGTTCGCTCGACCTCAGGCGACAACCGCCTCGGTGGAGACGACTGGGACCAGCGGGTTGTTGACTGGCTGGTCACGCAGTTCAAGGCATCCACCGGTGTAGATGTGAAGGGTGACAAGATTGCGCTTCAGCGCCTGAAGGAAGCCGCTGAGCAGGCGAAGAAGGAACTCTCGAGCTCGATGAGCGCGAGCATCCAGCTTCCCTACCTGTCGCTCACTGAAAATGGCCCAGCTAACCTCGACGAGACGCTCACCCGCGCAAAGTTCGAAGAGCTCACCAAAGACCTCATCGAGCGCACGCGTAAGCCATTCCTTGATGTCATCAAGGAGGCCGGCGTGAAGGTCGAAGACATCGCGCACGTTGTGCTCGTTGGTGGATCGACCCGTATGCCTGCTGTGACCGAGCTTGTCAAGAAGCTCACCAACGGACGCGAGCCGAACAAGGGTGTGAACCCCGATGAGGTCGTAGCCGTAGGTGCTGCGTTGCAGGCAGGTGTGCTGAAGGGCGAGCGCAAAGACGTTCTGCTCATTGACGTCACGCCGCTGTCGCTCGGTATCGAGACCAAGGGTGGAATGATGACCACGCTCATCGAGCGCAACACGGCCATCCCAACCAAGCGAAGCGAAACCTTTACAACGGCTGACGACAACCAGCCGTCGGTATCGATCCAGGTGTTCCAGGGCGAGCGTCAGTTCACCCGCGACAACAAGAACCTCGGAACCTTCGAGCTGACGGGCATTGCTCCGGCCCCTCGTGGCGTTCCGCAGATCGAGGTCACCTTTGACATCGACGCGAACGGTATCGTTCACGTTTCGGCAAAGGACAAGGGCACTGGTAAAGAGCAGTCCACCACCATCACCGGTGGATCGTCGCTCTCGAAGGACGACATCGAGCGCATGGTTCGTGAAGCCGAAGAGAACGCCGAAGAGGACAAGAAGCGCCGCGAAGCTGCAGAGCTCCGCAACAACGCCGAACAGCTCGCCTACTCGATCGACAAGCTCATCTCCGAGAACGAAGACAAGCTGTCGGCCGACGTGAAGAACGAAGTACAGGGCGATGTTGACGCGCTCAAGACCGCGCTTGCAAGCGAAGACGACGACGCCGTAAAGACCGCGTTTGACAAGCTCAACGAGAGCCAGGTCAAGATCGGTGAGGCCATCTACGCTCAGGCGCAGGCCGAAGGCGAGTCGACCGAGGCGCCAGCAGAAGAAGCAAACGACGACGACGTAGTAGACGCCGAAGTTGTAGAAGACGACGAGAACGACACCGACAAGAAGTAACGTCGTTTTCCTCGCAACCCGTGCCGCCAACCCGATACTCTCGGGAGGGCGGCACGGGTTCACGCTACTCGGGCCGGCGATCAGAAATCGCAACACGGCCTGAGCAGAACCCACACACTTTTACTCCAGAGGAGAACACGTAATGACTGATCAGAACCAGAACCCGGACGAGCCGGTCACCCCGGAAACCGGTGAGGTTCCGCAGTCGGCAGACCAAGCAGCCGGCGCATCAGCCGACGCGGGGCTGTCAGACGAGGAACTCGCTGCCAACGACCTGGCCGCTGACGAGCTGACCGTTGACGACATCCTTGCCGCAGCACCAGCAGATGCAGAGGATAACGAGCACCTCAACGATCTGAAGCGCCTCACCGCCGAGTACGCAAACTACCGAAAGCGCACCGAGGCAAACCGAGAGGTCGAGCGTCAGCGCTCAGTGGCCTCCGTTGTTGTTGCGCTTCTTCCCGTGCTCGACGACCTCGACCGGGCAGAAAAGCACGGCGACCTTGAAGAGGGTTCCGCCTACTTCACGATCGCCCAGAAGACACGTGGAGTCGTTGAGAAGCTCGGACTTGTTGGCTTTGGCGAACAAGGCGAACCGTTTGACCCAAATCACCACGAGGCCATCACGCAGGTGCCAAGCCCTGCGGTGACCGAACCATCCGTTCTTGAGGTCTTTGAAAAGGGCTACCGCCTAGGTGAGGTGCAGTTGCGCGCAGCCAAGGTGGTTGTTGCGGTGCCAACTGATGGCTAGTCAAGATTGGTTCGATAAAGATTTCTATAAGGTACTCGGGGTGTCAAAAGACATCTCGGAGGCCGATCTCAAAAAGACCTACCGCAAGCTTGCGCGTAAGCACCACCCAGACTCAAATGAGGGTGACCCAAAGGCTGAGGCTAAGTTCAAAGAGATCAGCGAGGCCTATTCTGTCCTGAGCGACAAAGAACAGCGTGCCGAGTATGACCAGATTCGGGCCATGGGCTCTGGCGCCCGCTTCACCTCTGGTGGGGCTGGCGGTGGTGCCGGCGGCTTTGAAGACATCTTCGGTGGCCGTCAATCGCGCGGCGGATCGCAGTACACGTTCCAGCAGGGCGGTGGCGGCGGCTTCGAGGATATCCTCGGCGGCATGTTCGGCGGCGGCGGTGGCTTTGGCCAGACGAGCGGCGGATACCGCGGCTTTGGCGGGCCAACCCCTGGGAGGGACGTCTCGGCGAGCGTCACGCTCGACTTCGAGACGGCTACCAAGGGCGACACGGTTTCGCTGCAGACATCGCAGGGGAAAACCATCAAGGTTAAGGTCCCGGCAGGTGTCGCCGACGGCCAGAAGATTAAGGTCGCTGGCAAAGGCGAACCGAGTCCTGACGGCGGCCCGGCTGGCAACATCATCCTCACGGTCAACGTGCGCAAGCACCCCGTCTTTGAGCGTGATGGCCGAAACCTTCGCGTGACGGTTCCCGTTACCTTTGCTGAGGCCGCGCTTGGTGCCACCATTGAGGTGCCAACGCTTGGTGGAGACCCGGTGCGACTCAAGGTTGCCCCTGGCACGCCCAGTGGGCGTGTGTTGCGGGTGAAGGGCCGCGGGGTTGCTACTTCGAAGGGCACCGGCGATTTGCTTGCCGAGGTTCAGGTAGCTGTTCCCTCGCACCTGTCAGACGAGGCACGGGAGGCGCTCGAACGGTTTAACGAGGTTGGGCCGAACGAAAACCCACGGGCCGAACTGCTCGCTCGAGCAAAAGGCTAGTTCTTGTCTGGGTGACCAGACGCCCGAACGACCGATGGACCCGCAGATTTCTGCGGGTCCATCGGTCGTTAACGCCTTGGAAACTCGTCTGCTCTGCACAGGGGGTCGTTGCCGCAAGAAAAGAAAAGGAGTAGGGTTCTTGACACAGTGGCTTGATTTTATCTTTACGGTTCCGGGGGCGGAGCCGAGTCGCAACACTACTCGGAGCAGTTAGGGCTTGCCTGAGACATCGGGCAATGCGCTGTTCTGGACAGAACATGGGGACTATTTGTGTTGTTAACACGGTTTATTTCAGCGCGCTCGATTGTGGCTACCGTCATTGTTGGAGCCCTCGTGGCGACCGCTGGCTCGTTCGCAGCGGTTGCCGCCTATGCGGCAGGACCGCCCGTTGTGCTCTCACTTGCCGCGGCAGATCCGGTGACTGGCGCGCCACTCACCGAGGTCAAGGCTGGCGCTGAGTTTACCTACGTCGCGAGCGTCGGCTGCCCCGATCCGTCGGGCTGTGGCCCCGCGACGCTCACGCTGCAATTTGCGCAGGACGTCGAATTCTTGGTTGACGGCTTCAACCCGCCGACCGGGGTGACGGTCGACGTTCAGCCGAGCGGCGGAGTTGCAACCGGTAAGACCGTGACGCTGACATGGGAGAACCTCGCATCCACCTCGATCGCCTACCTGCCAGCGCGTGTGAGCGCAACCGCCGACGCGAGCCTGAACGGGACCGTCCAGAGCACGACGGCCGCACTGCTCGCGGGAACTGAGCCCAACCAGACCCAACTTACAAGCGCGGCGGACACCACCCTTCGCGTGTACCAAAAGCCCGCGCTCGCCAACGTTTCGAAGGCATGGACAAATGACTCGCTCGGCGATGGCAGCCAGGCAGAGACCACCTCAAAGACGACGGCAACAGCAGCGGCAAACACGGCAAGCTCGCTGACGTTCCGCGAGCCCAGCGCTGAAACGCTTCCCACCGGCACGATCGCGGCCTCAGAAGCATTTGACCTTCGCCTGATCACGCTCGACAAGAATCCGGCCGGCGCAACGGTAGTCTTTACGCTTGCCGATGGTACGACCAGCACGGAATCCCTTGCCGCTGGGCAACTCACGGCCGAGGCCCCTACAGAAGCCGTTGGCTACGAAGTCACCGTTACCGGCCTCCCAGCTGTTGGTTCCGCGACGGCCGCAGAGCGGACCGTTTTGGTTACCGCTGGGTACAAACTTCGCGACACGCGCCGCAGCACTGGTGGCGCAATTATCGACGCGACCGCGACCTCGCGCCAGGTTCGCGGCACGGCGCAGGTGACTAACACCGTTACGGATGCGGCACCCGGCGAAACCGGAACGGCCATCCAGCAGGTTCGAAGCGACGTTTCGGTTGCGGCCCTCGTGCCAACAATTGGCCGTTCGCTCGACTGGATTACCGCCTCAAACGACAACACCTCTGTCTACGGTTCGGGAGAAGCCTCAACAACCACCATCCGGGTGTCAAACACGGGAGTGCCCGTGCTGACCTCGCTTGAGGTGACCACATCGACGGCCACGAGCAACTACTTCAACTACCAGGAGTTGATGGCCGCGCCACAGGTTGTGTTCCCCTCGGGCGCGACCCTTGGCAGCATCCAGTACCTGTACGCGACCGCCCCGAAGACCGGAGCCGTGCAGGATTTTGCGAGCGGCAACGCCGTGCCCGATTCTTCCGTCGACAGCCGACCCCTGAGCGAGGTCGCTGGGATTGTGCTGACGTTCCGCGCGGCAGACGGGCAGGCCATTGGCGGCGGATGCGCGCTGGCCGATGACGCCTGTGCTGGGTCGATCACGCTTGACGCTGTGCTGCGTGACGTCAACCTCACCACCGGCGCTGCTATCACGGCACCGTCATCCAACCCGGGCAGCTTTGTCGTGACCAACTCGGCCACTGTGAAAGCTGTGGCTTCGACGGGCACGCAGATTTCGCAGTCAACCAACATTGCAAACCTCACGCTGGTCAAGCCGCAGTTCACCGCAAAACTGGCGAAAAAGCTTGGTGACGCCAGCGACCAAACGGCATACCCGCTGACCGGCGTTGCAAAGGCTGGCGACCTGTACGACTCGACAAAGCCCATCCAGGACTTCAAAGACCATAAGTTCCTGCTCACCGCATCAACCGCGCCGAGCGAAAACGCAACGGAAACGCTTGGCTCGACCGGTTTTGTCATCGTTGATCCGCAGACCGAACCAACCGTTCGCAACCTGAACAACAACCCGTTCAACACCACCAAGTTTGCGTCGCTTCCCACTTCGCCCGTTGCGTGCGTGAATGAGGCTGGCGACACGGTTGGCAGCACCACAAGCATGATGGTGTGGGTCGCTGACCGGGTTGACGCCCCGACGACGATCACAAAGGTTGCGTACGACGCCTCCGTCGACCTCAACCTCGTTGTTGGTGTTGAGTACACGGTTCAGCCGACGGATGCATCCGGTCGGTTCCCTATCCGCGTGACGTGCGAGACTCCGCAGGGCACAAGCGTCAAGTTCCGTGACAACCTCATGACAACTGGCGCGCTCGTGTCGCCCGCCACCATTGGCGCGGCCTCAACGCCGGGTCTGCTCGCCGTGGGAAACACCGCAGAGCTCAGGACCGGAACGAATACCGCGACGGCTACTGGAAGCGATTCGCTGTATCTCGTAGAGATTGCGCGCGCCTCGATCATCAAGCACTACGACACTGACGCGAAGGCGTACGGTCTCGCCGGTCAAAACTCGGCGACGGCGTTCCTGCTCGCGGGAGTACCCGCAACCAAGGACACAATCGCGACTCGCATGGTTGACACGGGCAGCGCCGGCTCGGCCCTTGACCTCTTCGCGTTTGCCGGTGCACGGGATGCCAAGGTTGGCCCAGACCAGGTTATGACGATTTCGCTGTTTGACCGTTCCGGCAATCCAGTTGGACCGGTCGGAACGGTCTCAGGACCAACCGAGCTCGACGGCGAAGCGCTGAGCGCAGCCGACATCGAAGACTCGCAGAGCCCCGCATACCTGGCCGTCCAGGGCAAAAAGCGTGCCATCGACTGGAGCGCTGAACTGTCGCCCGCCGACGCCACCAAGGTATACCGAGTGCAGATTGATGTGACACGGACGGATGACACCAAAGCGCTCCAGCAGTACGGTGCGTTCTCGGCCGTGGTGGACGTAACCCTTCGCTCGCACCTGCTCAGCAGCCCAAGCACTGAGGTCGACGGTTCACTCGGTGGCGTGACCTACCTCAACTACGCATCCGTAGAGTCAACGGAGGACGGAACGGCTTGGGCAAGCGAATACAACGCGAGTGCAAAGTACACGGTCTACGAGGCTAATCAGCTGTTTGGTGATGCCGCGGTAAATTGGCAAGCAGCCGATGGTTCCGATTACCTCGTTGCCCAGGACGGCACGACCTCCCGGATCACACTGGATGCCTCGAATAAGACGGCACTTGGCGTTGCCAACGTCGACCCTGAGAACCAGTGGTCCGCAACGGGAAGCATCCCGGTAGGGGTCGATCGTTTGTCCGTTGGGGTCGGCGGTGACGCTCAGTCCGGAACAAACCCGTTCGCCATAACCGACTTTGCCGGTATCCAGTCGATGCAGTGGCCAGACATGAACAACGCGCCGAAGGACGGAACCCCGGCCCAGAAAAAGGTTGCCGCGAACATCACCTATCAGTATGTCGACGGCACAACGCTCGTGGTTGACGCCCCGGTCGGAGCAACAGCCTCGCAGCTGAACCCGCCAACTGGCACGTGGGCGAATGTCGTTGGTGTGTCTGTTGAGTGGGCACAGGATGGCCGTTTTGTTGGTGCAAAACAGGCAGAAGCGACCATTCAGGGCCGCCTGGTGCTGAACGCCAGTCTTCGGAATGACGTTCGGAGCGGATTCTCGTACACCTTCGACGAAGGCGAACCGCTCAACCTCGTCTCCGAGCAAAGCATTGACGGCGCATACCAAACCGGCGCAGGCAAGGTCAGTCAGACGGCGCGGGCCACGGTTGATTACAGCGCCGATTTTGGTGCGCTCCACCTCGAGAGCCACACCGCCTACGACACGGTGTCGATCGACGTCATGGACAGCTCGGTAGCCGTCGGGCTCCGCAACTCAGGTGGCACGCTGTACCGCGATCTCCGCCCAAGCACTTCGTGGACGCTGTCGAACCAGAACACCGGAAACATCCCGGTGTCGTCGCTCCGCCTCGCAACCGACACGGAGTTCATGGACGCATCCTCGTGGCCAGGAACCGACCCAGAAGACTACGCGGTAACACCGGGCAGCGTGTTTGATGCCTTCGACGTGACGCGTGCCTACGTGGTGTATCCAACAGGAGCGACGTCCGCAACCGTATGGATGCGCGGAGCCGACGGTGCCTGGACAACGGGCGTCTCAGCCACAAACGGCTCGTACCTGAACTTGCCGCAGACCGGCGATGGGCCGAAGACGTGGTCTGAGGTCACCGGATTCCGTGTGCAGTTCGACGGCAGCGAGCTCATTCGTTCTCGCATTGCCAAGCAAGCGACCGGCCAGCTGGTGTTTGCGACGCAGCTGCGCGCAACGCTGCGGAGCGACGCGGCAGAATTGTCGCCAGCAACGCAGCTCCCCGCATCACAAACGCAGTGGATGGTTGATGCAACTGGTGCCGGAGCTTCGTACCTCGGAACCTTTGCCGCGCCGCTTGCTGAAATGACCGCGGATCACGCAATCGCCTATGTGAACCCCGGAACCCCAAACCCGCTCGTGCGCAAATTTGCCGGGAGTTACAACTCCGCGACGGATACGGGACCAACAACGGCACGGGCAAACCCTGGTTCGTGGGTGAACTTCTACGTGGTGTTGTCGAACCAGACTTCAGGCGCGACGAGCAACCTCTACAACCTCTCCGCGGTCGATACACTTCCGTCAGAACTCGTGTACAACGCGGCGAACGCGTCGGCCGAGTGGTCGGTGACCTCGGCGCCGGCAGGAGTCTCGACAACGCCAGTGATGGAGATGACCACGGGGCTCAACACGAGCATGCGGTGGACCTGGCCAGCCGATCAGGCGCTCAAGCCCGGCGAACGCATTGTCATTAAGGTCCCGCTGCAGATGGTGGATGGGGTTGCTGCTGGCGGCTCCGGCACCAACCAGGCCCGACTGATTGCCTCCGGTATTGAGGGCGCGCCCATCCGCTCGGTGTGCCATGACGAATCCTCGGTTGCAGGGGCATGTATTGCTACGGCAAATGCGACCTCGCTCCGCAACGATTCCGTTCGTGTCGAGTCGTACCTCAACGAGGGTGCACTCTCCTCGTCGACGGTCGACGGTGAGGTCTGCGACGTTTCGACGCACGCCGACTGGGCCGACGGAACGTGGGTGAAGAATCCCTGCGTGGTTGAGACCAGCGTCGGTGGAACGCTGACCTACCGGCTCAAACTCATCAACTCGGGTAACAACGACCTGAGCTCACTCAGATTTGTTGACGCGCTTCCCGCAGTTGGCGACGAAGGCACAGTGCTCGACAGCCAGCGCGGCTCGCTGTGGACGCCCTCACTCGTGCCGGGCTCGGTGCGGATGCTTGGGGGATCAGAGGCGACCGACCTCGGCGCTCGCGGCGATGCCCAGCTGGCCAACGGAGGGTTCCGCTACTCGTCGACCATGAACCCGTGCTCGCTGAACCCTGATGCCTACGCGGGTGGCAACACGCTGGACTGTGCCGCGGGCACCTGGTCGGCAGCATCCGCTGCCTCGACCGCCGCTTTTGGCGGGGACCTCGTGTTTGATGACGCCGCCAAGCTTCGTGGTGGCGAGTACGTCATCGTTGAGTTTGAGATGAATGTTCCTCAAACAAGCGCAACATCGAGCACGACCTGGAACACGGCGGCAGTGACCGCCCGCACCTCGTCAGTGAGCGACTGGCAGCCGGCCTCGGAGTCGCCGATGTCGGGCGCCAGCGCGCAGGACACTTCGATGACGGTGACGCTTGGCCTGAGCGATGCCGACGTGACGCGTTGGCACCTAAAGGCCGAAGAGTACGTCGTGTTCTACAGCTGCCTCGCGCCCGGTACCGCCGTGCCGCTCACCGGCTCTGTTGCCTTTGCGGGTATCGACTCGGCCGACGGAACGCAGACCTCGACCATCCGGAATCTTCCCCGAGGCGCTGAATGTCAGCTCACGGACGAGGAATACCAGCCCTTCGGCCAGACGCGGTCTGCCGGGGATCAGTACGGTTCCGTTGCGGACGGGGCGACCGGTTACACGTACGAGACAGATCCTGAAGAAGCCATCACCCTCGACACCGACGGAACCAAGAACCTCATCGTTGCGACCAACGTGTTTGCCGCTACGACGCTGACTCTCGGTGTCGATGTGACTGGAGCCGCTGCCTCGTACCTGCCGGCCGATGCAACCTTCGAGGTCAACGCTGCGTGTACGTTTGGAGGCTTTGACGAAACGTACGGCCCGTTCCACCTTGGCGCTGGTGAAACCACCGAGATCAGCGGGCTCCCAGTTGGCGCTGACTGCTCCATCGTTGAGACAGACCACAGGGGCGCAAGCGTGGTTACCGCAACGGCGGATGGCGAGGTAGCGAACCTCGACGCCGCCAGATCGCTGACCCTCGTGACCCTTGAGCCTGGCGATCACCGCGTTGACTTCCTGAACGCCTTTCCCGCTGGAGCGGCGCTGACGATCATGAAGAACGTGCAGCTGCCGTCTGCCGGAACCGCCGCTGGCGACGTCCGGTTTGCCGTGAGTTGCACGCTTGGCGGCTACCCGATGGATCTCGGCGCGGCCGGTGACGTGGCGATGAGCTTTGGCCCAGGCGAAACGAGCAAGGCAGCAAGTATCGAAAACCTGCCAGTTGGAGCGGAATGTACCGTGACCGAGACCGAGACGGGCGGCGCAAACATCGCGGCACCGGACCGGACCGTGACGGTGCTTGACGGCACCCCTGTGACGGTCGAAATGGTCAACACGTACAGCCCTGCTGCGCTTGAACTCACAAAGCTGCTCGCAGGAACCGGAGCGGATGAGAGCTGGGTTCCGCAGGAGTACGATATGCGCGCGGTTTGTACGAGAGACCTCGTGATGAACGGCGAGGCCGTGACCGTAACCGATTTCAACGGTCTAACCACCGTGCGTGTTGGGACGCCATCCGTGATCGATGGCCTGCCAGAGGGCTCGCTCTGCACGGTTACCGAGGCGGACAACCGCGGTGCGGAGTCAACAACCATCGCGCCGCTGACCGCCGGCGTGACCGATAGTGACAGCGCTGAAGACGCTGCCACGGTTGCGCTTCGGGGCCCAAGCCACAACGGCGACGTTCAGGCGACCGCCGTAGAGATCACCAACTCGTTTGTCGCGCAGCAGAAAACGGCACCCAAAACGGGTCTCACCGTCACGGGCCAGAACGATGGGCCGCTCGCGCTTGCCGGCATCCTCGTGCTGCTCGGCGGAGCCGGACTGCTGCTGCTCACCAGGAGGCGTCGGTTAACCATCCGCGGCGAGTTCACGAGAATCGATTCGTGACCCGAGCGAAGGCTCGGCCAGCGATTGAAAAAACACGGTTGCGATAGCTATCGATAGTGGCCCCTCGGCGAGTACAGTTAGCCGGGGGGTCATTGCCGGGTTGTTCGGAACATCCAAGGACCCGGAAAGGAAGACGGTGATGCCGCACAACACTGAGGCCGACGCCGACCCTGACGGCGATAATGGCGCTCGCGTTGTAGCGATTTCCCTTGCCACCGGAACGATTGCCCGCATGGGCATCCAAGTGGCCAATTCCCTTTCGATCACGCAGCAGGATGCTGTTGGCAATCCGATGCTCGGTGTGCCAACCGACGCGATTGTTGGGCTGGCTCCCCTTCCCGCTGCCGGAATGATGTGCCCAAACACGATCGGTGTTGAACGCGAATTTCTCGTTGATGCCGGCGACGGCGACCGGCGGCGGCTGCGGCTTTCGCGCATCCGCACGGTTGGCGACCTCGTTGAATACTTCGTAACCGACCACACCATCTCCTACTTCGCCAGCCAGGTTCAGGACGCCGTTATTGGCGGAATGCTGGCCGAGCATCGTGCCCCCAAAATCTTGCAGGTGCTCTGTGCCGAGGTTGAGACGATCTGCCCTTCTGCATCCGTCGCCATCGGCGAGGTTGCGGAAGACGGCAACGTCTACGTCTTTTCGGCACCCACCTTTCCTGCGGCGTTTGTTGAAGGCCTGCCGCACGTTGGCGGTCGGCGTGGCGTCCAGTTGCCAGTCTTGCCTGGCACGTTCGACACGGAGCTCATCGTTCCGCTTGTTGCGGAACGCCCTGAGTGGGGCGATTTTGGTGCCCGCCTCAGCGCGTGCGGCTTCCAAGGATTCTGGTCGATGCCCATTAGCGGAAGCTCGCGCGCAGTCTCTGGGATGTTTCTGGTCGCGTGCCGCGTGAACAGTAGGCTGACTCCGCTTCGCCACGAACTCATGGATATTGCGGTGCGCATGACGGCCATGGTGCTTGGGCGAGAACGCGCAATGCTCAGGGCGCAACGCGCCGGGTTCACCGACAGCCTGACCAGCCTGCCAAACCGCGCCGGGGTCGCCCTGCAGGTTGGGCAGATGATTGAGGAGATCCAGCCGGGCGAAGAGTTCTCGGTTGTTGTGTATGACCTTGACCGGTTTCAGGCCATCCAAGACGTGCACGGCCACCGCGTTGGCGAGCAGGTGCTGCTTCGGATCGCCGAAAACATTGGCTCGCTGCTGCACGATGGGCACATCCTTGGCCACAACTCGGGGACGAGTGAGTTTATCGTTGTGCTCCGTGGGGTTGGTCGAGACAAAGCGATTGAGGCCATGCAAGGCAACGAGTGGCTTGCCGAAGACCCGTTGGAGATTGGCGGACGCCGACTCTATGCGCGGGGACACATGGGCCTCGCAGTGTATCCACGTGATGGGGAATCGTTTGAGACCCTCTTCGAGAACTCAAGCATCGCCCTTCACGAGGCTCGCCGTCTGCCGAGCACCTACTACCAGGCCTACTCCGGCCCAAACATGAGCTCGTGGGTGCGCGAAAATGCGCTCATCGGTGAGACCCTTGAGGCCGCCATTGAACACAACGACCTCACTCTTGTGTATCAGCCCCAAGTGCAGATCCTTGACGACGTCAGCACGCTCTATGGTGTCGAGGCGTTGCTGCGCTGGCGTCATCCAACGCTTGGCGCGGTAGATCCTGGTCGCATCGCCTCGATTTCGGAAGAGTTTGGTCTGAACTACCGGCTCACGAGGTGGGTCGTTCGCGAAGCCGCCAAACAGCTCGCCCAGTGGCGGGCCGAGGGGCTGACGGTTCCCCGGATCTCGGTGAACCTGTCGGCACCAGACGTCTATGACCCAACGCTCGCCAACGATATTCGCGACGTTGCCGCCGAGTTTGGCATCCCGCCGGCTGACCTGGTCCTTGAGCTCACCGAGCGAATTGCGCTCAGCGATGACGGGGGCAACCTCGTGTGCCTCGACCAGTTTGTGCAGCAAGACTTTCCGCTCGCACTTGACGACTTTGGCACTGGCTATTCGACGCTCATCCACCTGAGTGAGTTGCCAATTTCGGAGCTCAAAGTTGACAAAATGTTTGTGCAGCAGAGCGATCCAAACGCGCCCATGAAACCGCTGCTGCGCTGGATTACGCAGCTTGCGACGGAGATGAAGGTGACGGTCATCGTTGAGGGCGTCGAGGTCGCCGTGCAGCGCGACTTCCTGCTTGCCGCGGGGTACTCCATCTTCCAGGGATACTATTTCTCACGCCCGCTTGAGGCGAGGCAGCTGCGCACCTGGCTGGACGAGCTCGACGAAGACACGGCATTTGGAGACACTGAGGGCGACCCACCCATGGTTGACCGCCGCAGGTAGGGGCATCGTCTGCCCAGAACCTATGAGCCTTTTCGGTTGAGCGACTGGTAGAGGCCCATCGCTGCGATGGAAGCGGCGTCAGTGATCTCTCCGTTGCTGACCAGCTGCCAGAACTCCGTGGGCGACACCCAAACGGTCGCAGTGATGACTTCTGTGAGTTCAGGTTCTGGATGGGCTACACCCGATACGGTGGCCACAAATGCATGGCACAGGCATGAGCTCAAGCCGTAGGACTCATGGAATGAGCCGAGCGGGATGAACTCCTCCGCGAGCAGCCCCGTTTCTTCGCGGAGTTCCTGCTGTGCCGCAGCAACAGGGCTTGAATCGGCAGTGGAGTGATGAAGCGCACCCTGGGGGAACTCAAGGCGCCATTGCGCGATCGGGTAGCGGTACTGACGAACGAGGGCAAGTTGCTCCCCGTGTGTTGGGATGACGAGCGAGAAATCTGGCTTCTGGATAATCCCATACGGGCCGGTGTGCTCGGTCGAAAACTGGACCTGATCTTCGGAGACCGTGAGCCACGGGTTTGAGTACTTCTCCACGCGCGACAGGCGTGACGGGATGAACGGCTCGCTCTCCGGTGGTTTCATCTGTACCTCGTCGCTATCGGCGGCGTTGGGTTAGGCTTCGTTCGGTTTTTTGTTGGCATAGAGCAGCGCGTCGGCCCTGCGGAGGGCGCTCTGCACATCTTCTCCAGGGATGAGTGAGACCACCCCTGCGCTCCACGAGGATCTGTGGCTCTCCCGCAGGCGATTGATCGTCGCCGTTGCCTCGTTCTCGGTGATACCGGCGAGCAGGAGCACAAACTCGTCGCCGCCAGTGCGAGAAATCCAATCATACGGACGCAGCACTGACCGCCAGGCGGTGACCGCGTCAACAAGCTCTTGATCGCCGGCGGCGTGGCCGTGCGAGTCGTTGATCTCCTTGAAGTTATCAAAATCAATGACCGCGAGCGTGAGCGGCTCGCCGAGCCGAGTTGCTCGTGCGACCTCCATGGTGCTGACTCGCTCGAAGCCGCGCCGGTTGAGCGCGCCGGTGAGCACATCCGTCGCCGCGAGGGTATTGAGCTGGCGCTGCAAGAAGCCGCTGCTGAACAGTGAGAACGCTGACACCAGGAACACATTGGTGTACACGGTCCAGATTGACTCGAAGGGGTTGAGTGCCACGGCGATCGTGACAAGGAGCATCAACAGCAAGAATGCGGCGGTCGCAATCCGGGTTGGGTAGAACCAGCCAAGGTAGACGGCAACCATTGGTATCAGCAAGAAGTTGTTCGTGACGAGCATCGGGCTTTCTGCCGCGATAATCAGCACGCAGAGGGTCGCCGCAAGGATGAGCACGCCGATGAGACCGACCGCTGGGTGCAGCGACGCCCCGCGGCTAAAGGTGAATCCCGCAAACCCGAGGGCGATGCCCGTCGCGACCAGCGCATACAGCAGGGCATTTGCGTCTTTTGCGGTGATTGCATCAACGATTGTGCTGCAGGCAACAACCAGCGCCGCGATGCCGGTGACCCGAGAAAACGGCGTGTTTGTTTCGCGGATGGAGTGACGGATGGAATCAAACACGGCCGCTCCCTCAGGGTGCCGTCGCGGTATACGGCGAAGTTAGAATGTTCATTTGCTGGTTTTGGTCAGGCGGCGGCGGCGGTCGGAGGTCCGGCGCAGGTCGCGGTTGAGCCGGCGGTCGCCGTGGTACAGAATTGACTCCCACTGCACAGCAGGGGTGGCGGCAACGCCCTCGACGGTTATGTCGCCATTCTGAGCCGATGGCTTTGGTTTTGCGTCGACGTACAGCCAATTTTCGATGCCAAGCACGAAGTCGACAACTGAGTTCTTAACCCCGATGTACGAGTAGATCGCCCAGGTCGCGAGGACGGCGTTAAACGCGGCAAACGCGGCGTTGCCCCAGTGCCCGATTGTGGCATCTCGCCACAGCGTGAGCAGCGAGAACGCAACGATGAGCACCGGCATGAGCACAAACCATGCTGGCGACGCCGTGCGGTCGGAGACCTTTGGCGTGCGGGCAAAGGGAATCTTCTCGCTCGTGAGCGCTTGTTGGAATGACTTGAAGACGCCGGCGAGGTTGACGGGAAGCAAGACGAGGTTGAACCCGTAGATGCGGAAAATGTCTGAGAAGCGGTGGCCACAATCTCGCAGGTCGCTGCCCATCGCCAAGAAGTAGGGGAGGGCCGCGATGAACACGAGTGGACTGAGCAGTCGCGAATCGTAGGGGTAGAAAAGTAGGAAGAGGAGCCCGAAGCTTGCCCACGCAATCGACATGAGGTAGTTGACCCGAAGCAGGCGTTCGCCCATGCGCATCCGATCGTCGGTGCGCCGCCGCGCCCTGATCTGCTGCAACAGCTTTGGCATGATGATGAGCCCACCGTTTGCCCAGCGCCGCCGCTGCACGATGAGCGAACCGAAGTCTGGAGGGGTCGCACTGTAGCTGAGGCGCTCCGGGTAGTTGACAAGGGTCCAGCCGTGCGTGCCAAGATCGACGCTCGACTCGGTATCCTCGATCACGGTTCGGTCTTGGATATACGTGTTGATGACAAAGCCGCCAACCGTCTGCGTCTCTGCGATGTCGAGCAGCGCCCGCTTACGGATGACCGCGTTCGCGCCAACCCAGAACGTCGCGCCATAGTAGGTCATGCCCTGGTGCAGGATGTGCTGCAGGTCGGTGGTTGCGCCAGCGATGCGCTCGATGCGGGTCGGGGCCCCACGGAACGACGAATATGGCGTCTGCGTGACGGCCACGTTTTCGTTTTCCGGTTGTTCGAGGAGGTAGACAAGGCGGATGCAGTAGTCGCGCAGCAGCTGGGAGTCGGCATCCAACGTGAGCAGGTACTCGGTATCGGGGAACGTGAGCTCTGCGGGCTCTGGGTTTCGCTCGTCGTGTTCAACGAGGATGTCGCCGCCGGCGGTGTGCTCGATGTTGTAGCTTCCGCCCATGAGCGAAATATACGAGTTGAGGTTCATCGCTTTGTTGGCCTCTTGCGAGAGCGAGGCGTAGCGTTTGCGTTCGAAGGTGAATGCGCTCGCGGTGAAAATCCAGACGAGCCTGCGGTAGAGCTCGGAAATGCGCTCGGCATCTGGGCTCTCGCCCAGCTCCACCGCGGCGTTGAGCGCGAGCAGATTCAGGCGAAGATCACTCGCGAGGTTCATGAGCACCTGGGTTGCAAAGAACTCGGCGACGTGGTCGGTAATTGCCTCGCGCTCCGCCATCGTTTCGAGCCATTCGGCGGCCTCGCGGTAGTAGCCCGCGACGGTCTCGGCGTGCTCTGGAGTTGTGCTTCGGGGCCGATCGGCGAGCCACTGTTCGTAGCCAGCTCGGAAGTGCGCGGCTGGCTCCGCGAGCGTGTCAACAATCTCGTCGGCAAGGGCCCGCGTTTCGTTGAGCCGTTCAAGGGTTGTTGGATCGGTGGGGTTCGGGTTGTCGTCGATGAGCAGAACAACGTTGAGGCTTGGAAATTCCTGCAGCGCGGCAGACCACATGGTGTACCGGACGATTGCCGGCTCTTCGGCATACGAGGGGATGAGGACGGTAATCGCTTTGTCGTAGTTATCGAAGTGTCGGTCGAGCTGTCCACGGGGCACACGGGTGTGATCGCGGAACCGGTTGAGCGCGCCCTGGCGGGCCACGAGGTACATGAGCGCCGAGAAGGTGAGGAAGGTGACAACGAGTACATACGAAATTGCCTCAACGGTGAAGCGGAAATTCGATTGTGGGCCCTCGATAAACTGCCGAAATATTGTGGTGAGCAGGTACAAAAACCAGGCCACGATGGTAACGATAATGGCAAGCCTACCGAGCACGATCTTTCGTGTGCTTGGTCGTGGATGCACGATTGACAGTGGCTCCGAGCGTCGCTCAGAACCCCACTGGCGGCGACGCCCTGTTTCTTCACCTGCAAATAAGATAGTGAAACCTCCCCCCGGTTGTTGGTTCACTCCCTGTGAACTATTAGTAAATCGCATTTCGGCCGCTTCCGGGAGCTTTGTGTCTAAATTCGAGCGTAAGGGTACGTTTTTGTGACCAAAACGTGTGAGAATAAGACCTGCTGGCGGGGGTGCCATGCAGATCAGCGGTGAGTGATCGCCGCAGACGGGGTAGGAATTCGTGTCAAAAAGGTATCCGGGCCGACGACTTTCGTGGTGGCGACTCACCATTCTTGTTGGTGTGCTCGGGGTGCTTGGCTTCGCCTCGGTTGAGGGATGGCGCTGGTTCGAAGACGTGCAGACCGCCGCAAACTCCGATCCCTGGACCGATGGTTACGTCGACGTGACCACCACGCCCTTCTACGCGTTCGAAGAAGTGAGCGACACCGATCTCAAGAACATCACGCTTGCCTTTGTTGTTGCGTCGAAGACCGACCCGTGTGAACCATCGTGGGGCGGGGCGTATTCGCTGCAGCAGGCTGGCGTTGAGGTTGACCTTGATCGTCGGCTCGCGCGCCTTCGCGATCTTGGCGGCAGTGCCCAAGTCTCGTTTGGTGGAGCGGCCAATAGCGACCTTGCCGTTGGTTGCGAGGACTCGACCAAGCTTGAGAAGGCGTACGGCTCGGTTATCGAGCGATACGAGACCACAACGGTAGACCTTGACATCGAAGGCGACTTTCTGACGGATCTCCCGGCCATCGAGCGCCAAGCGCGGGCATTTGCCAGCCTCCAGGGCGAGCGGAAAACCGGGGATGCCCCACTCGACGTCTGGCTCACGCTTCCCGTTGCGCCAACCGGTCTGACCGATGCGGGAACAGACGCGGTCACCGCCTTCCTCGAGGCAGGGGTTGACCTCGCAGGTGTGAACGCTATGACCATGAACTACGGCGACACAGCCGTTGCCGAAAAACCATTCATCGATGTGATCACCGAGTCACTCCAGCAAACGCACCGCCAACTTGGCGTGCTGTACGGGCGCCAGGGCATCCAGCTCGGGTCGGCGACCCTCTGGAGCAAGCTCGGGGCAACCCCGATGATTGGGCAGAATGACGTGCGTGCCGAGATCTTCACAATTGCTGACGCTCAACAGCTCAACGCGTTCTCGGTTGAACAGGGCCTTGAACGAGTTTCGTTCTGGTCGATCAATCGCGACCAGACCTGCGCGCCAAACTACCCGGACGTCCGCACCGTTTCTAACTCGTGCAGCGGCGTTGACCAGGGCGACGCGACCTTTGCCGCCATCCTTGCCCAGAACCGACCAGGCACGCTCGACGCCGTCTTTGGGCCAGGAACGACCCCTGAGCCGACTGAAACCGACCCGGCGGCCGCTGACGATCCAAAGACGAGCCCGTACCCCATTTGGGATGAGAACGCCGCGTATCCTGCTGAGTCTAAAGTTGTCTGGCGCCACAACGTGTACCAGGCCAAATGGTGGACCCAAGGCGATGCTCCCGACAATCCCGTGCTGCAGATTTCGGAGTCACCTTGGACGCTGATCGGGCCTGTGTTGCCGGGCGAAACGCCTGTGCCGGTTCCAACGCTTGCGCCAGGCATCCTGCCCGAATGGCAGAAGGATGCGACCTACGTGAGCGGCGATCGGGTCATGTTCCTCGATGTGCCGTATCAGGCGCGGTGGTGGACGCAGGGTGATAGCCCAGACGCCTCGAAGGTCTTGCCCGATTCGTCGCCATGGCGGCCGCTCACCGCAACCGAGATTATGTCGCTGCAAAAAACGGCGACCCCAACGCCGGCTCCATAGCGCGAGCATTGGGCCGGCCAGTGTGCCGGCACGCGAAGGCCGTCGGCGATTGCCCTCTGGCTGAGCGGCTGGCGGGAGTTCCTCGGGGACGATAGATTGTGCAGGATACTGGCAGCACAACCAGCGCCTGTACCTAATCGTTCAATCGAAAGTGAAGTAATGACCACCGCACTCCAGCAGCAAGCGGCCGACGGCACCCTCAGTACGTCAGCATTGGCGCAGCTCATCGACCACACGCTGTTGAAGCCTGAGGCCACCGCAGCGGATGCCGAGGCAACCATTGCAGAGGCGGTTGAGCTTGGTGCCTTCTCCGCCTGTCTGTCGCCGTCGATGTTGCCCGTTGCCGTGCCTGCAGGAAGCGACCTGAAGATCGCCGTGGTTTGTGGCTTCCCAAGTGGCAAGCACGACCAGAGCGTCAAGGCCGCAGAGGCTGCCCTTGCTGTCACGCGCGGTGCCGACGAAATTGACATGGTCATCGATATCGGGCGTGCGCGCGAGCACCGCTTTGGGGATGTCGAGGCCGAGATTGCTGCCGTGCGCCATGCCGCACCGCGGCCCGTTGTGCTTAAGGTCATCATCGAGTCGGCGGCGCTCACGAACGAGCAGATCGTTGGGGTGTGCCAGGCTTCGGTCCGCGCCGGTGCAGACTTCGTGAAGACGTCGACCGGATTCCACCCGGCAGGTGGAGCGACGGTTGAGGCCGTTCGCCTCATGTCGCATACGGTTGAGGGCAAGCTCGGAGTCAAGGCATCCGGCGGGGTGCGCAGCCGTGCCGATGCTCTCGCCATGATCGAGGCCGGCGCGACTCGCCTCGGAGTATCCGGCACACGCCAGCTGCTTGGTGACGAGGCCGTCTCTGGCGGGAGCGCCTACTAGGGCTGGTCGTTTTTTCCGAGCATCCGTTCGCCCCTCGTTGCGATTCTGGGCTCCAGCATTCGCAATGAGAGGCGAACGGATGCGTGCGCGCCGCGCCCGTCGGATGCCGGGCTACCGGCCCGCCGCCACAATCGCCGCGATCTGCTCAGGAACCGCCGAGTCTTGCAGCGAGGTGACGTCGCCCAGCGGGCGAGCGTCAACGATGTCGGCGAGCAAGCGGCGCATGATTTTGCCGGAGCGAGTCTTGGGCAGGTCAGGCACCACGATGAGGTCGCGTGGCTTCGCGATTGGCCCGATCTCGGTGGCCACGTGTGAGCGCAGCAGCGAATTGAGCGAGGCGGAGAGGTCGTTCCAGGCGGCGAGTTCCGCTGCCGTCGCGGTGCCGGCGGCAACGCCGCGGTCGGCCGGGATCACAAACGCGGCAATTGCCTGCCCCGTGGTGTCGTCGTGCACACCAACAACGCCGGCCTCGCCGACGGCGGGATGAGAGACCAGCGCCGACTCAATCTCGATGGTTGAGAGGCGGTGGCCGGAGACGTTGATGACGTCATCCACCCGCCCGAGCAGCCAAATATCGCCGTCGAGGTCGTATTTTGCCCCGTCGCCGGAGAAGAAGTAGCCGCGGTCGGCGTAGGTGCGCCAGTAGGAGTCGAGGTAGCGTTCTGGATTGCCCCACACGGTTCGGGCCATGGCCGGCCAGGTGCCGTCGATGACGAGATAGCCGCCGTCGCCGTGCGCGACCTCGTTGCCCTGCTCGTCAACGACCTTCGTAGTGAGGCCTGGCAGCGCGCGCGTGGCGGAACCCGGCTTGAGCGTGGTCACGCCCGGCAGCGGGGCCATCACTGCGGCCCCCGTCTCTGACTGCCACCAGGTATCGACGATGGGTGCCGTGCCAGCGCCGATGTGCCGGTGGAACCACATCCACGCCTCAGGGTTGATCGCCTCGCCAACCGTGCCAAGCAGGCGGATGCTCGACAGGTCGTATTCGGCGGGCACGCCTGCCGGGAACCAGGTCATGAGCGTGCGGATGAGTGTTGGCGCCGTGTAATACGTGGTCACGCCGTAGCGCTCGATGATCTCGAAATGCCTCGCGGTATGCGGGGTGTTTGGGGTGCCCTCGTAGATGACCTGGGTGACGCCGTTTGCGAGCGGGCCGTAGATCTCGTAGGTGTGCGCGGTGACCCAGGCGAGGTCGGCGGTGCACCAGTGCACGTCGCTGTCCTTCACATCGAACATCGCCCAGTGGGTGAAGGCCGCCTGGGTGAGGTAGCCGCCCGAGGTGTGTACGAGGCCTTTTGGCTTGCCGGTTGTGCCGGAGGTATAGATGATGAAAAGGGGCGTCTCAGCGTCAAAATATGCTGGTTCGTGGACATCTGGAGCGGTATCCACCACGTCGTGCCACCAGAGGTCGCGGCCCTCGGTCCACGGGATGTCTGGGGTTTCGTCGCCCGTGCGGCGCACAACGAGCACGTGCTCGATCTGGTTCTCGCCGGCAACCGCCGCATCCGCGTTCTGCTTGACGGGAACCGCCTGGCCCCTGCGGAACTGGCCGTCGGTTGTGACGAGCAGCTTTGCGCCCGTGTCCTCAACCCGAAAACGCAGCGCCTCGGACGAAAAGCCGCCAAACACGAGCGAGTGGATGGCCCCGATGCGCGCGACCGCGAGGGTGATGATGATGGTTTCCGCGATCACGGGCAGGTAAATAACCACCCGGTCGCCCTTGGTCACGCCAAGATCTGTGAGGGCGTTTGCGGCCTGCGCGACCTTACGCTGCAGCTCGGAATAGGTGAGGGAGTAACGGTCGCCACGTTCGCCCTCAAGAAAGAGTGCGACCTTGTTGCCGCGGCCGGCATCCACGTGTCGATCGACACAGTTGACCGCAACATTGAGCCTGCCTCCGCTGAACCACTCGGCCGACGGAACTCCCACGCTGCCATCCTCGCGCTGCGCGGGCTGCCAGGTGTGGGCGGTGTGCCAGGGCTCGTGCCAGTCGAGGCGGCGGGCCTGCTCCTCCCAGAACGCCACTGGGTTCTCGGCGGCACGCTCCCACCACGAGCCGTCAACGTTTGCCTGCGCCGCAAATTCGGCCGGGGCAGGGAATCGGCGGTGCTCCGTGAGCAGGTTCTGAATGGTGGGGGATGCGGCTACGCCCATTTCCGAACAGCCCATTTCTCGAATTGGCCAATGATGGCGTCGGTGAGCTTGCCAAGCACGGCAAGCAGCAGGATGGCGAGGAAGATGCGGTCGATGCGGCCGTTATTGCCGGATTCGCTGAGCAAGAATCCAAGGCCCATGGATGCGGCAATCAGCTCGGCCGCCACGAGGAAGAGCCACGACTGCGCGAGCGCGAGGCGCAGGCCAGAGATCACGCTTGGCAGTACGGCCGGCAGCTGCACGGTGGTAAAAAGCTTGACCCCGCTCAGCCCAAACGCGCGACCGGCCTCAACGAGCTGACGGTCAACGTGGCGCAGCGCCGCGGCAACCGTGGTGTACACGGGGAAAAACGCGCCGATCGCGATGAGCGTGATCTTCGACTCCTCGCCGATCTTCAGCCACAGGATAAGCAGCGGAACCCAGGCGAGCGACGGCACCGCACGGATCGCGCCGAGGGTAGGCGCCAGCAGGATGTCCCAACGGCGGCTCAGCCCAACAACCGCGCCAAGCAGCAGGCCAAGAGCCGCTCCGATGGCGAACCCAACGAGCACGCGCTGCGTCGAAATCGCGATGTACAGGCCAAGCAGGCCGCGGTTGGCCAGGTCGACCCCGGCATCCCACACCATTTCGGGCGACGGGAACTGCGAGGTTGAGACCCAGCCGAGCGACGTGGCAAGCTGCCACGCGACGAGCAGGAGTACGGGCAGCAGCAACCCACCGAGCACAACCGTCAGGCGGCTCGGGCGGCCAATGCCTGAGCCCGTGCCTGCACGAGTGTCACGTGAGGGTTTTGTCGCTGTGGTGGGTGCGCTGCTGCTCATGATTAGCCTCCGATGTTGCTGGCGTTTGCCTTCTTGGCGAAGGAGTCGTTGAGCAGGTTGTCGAGGGCCTTGTCGATCTTGTCCTGGCTGGTGACGTCGCCCGTCTCAACAAAGATGGGCCCGATGACCTTCAATACTGAGAGCTGTGCGTCACCGGGAACCGGGTCAACGTCGAGGTTCGAGCGCTCGGTGATCACGGTCGTGGCGACGGCAAGGTCGATGCCGGCTACGTCGCTGAGGATCTCGGCGGTCTTCTCTGGGTTGGCCGCGGCCCACTCGCGGGCATGCTCATAGGCGTCAACAACGGTCTGGGCGACCTCTGGGCGTTCCGTGATGAACTTCTCGGTGGCGTTCAAAAAGCCGTAGCTGTTGAAATCAACGTTGCGGTAGATGAGCTTTGCGCCCTCCTGCTCGGCGTTGGCCATGATGGGGTCGAGGCCGGCCCAGGCATCCACCGACCCGTTCTGGAGGGCGGCCCAGCCGTCGGCGTGCTGCAGGTTTTGGATGGTCACGTCGCTCGTGCTGAGGCCGGCTTCTTCGAGCGCCTGGAGCAGGAAGAAGTACGGGTCGGTTCCGCTGGTTGCGGCAATCTGCTTGCCCTTGAGGTCGGCGACCGAGGTGATGGCGGAACCGTCTGGGACCACGATTGCTGCCCACTCTGGCTGCGAGAAGATGCTGATGGTCTGGATCTTGGAACCGTTTGACTTGGCGAGCAGCGCCGCGGAACCGGCGGTCGAGCCGACGTCGATTGCCTCGGCGCGCAGGGCCTCGTTTGCCTTATTCGAGCCGGCCGACTGCACCCAGTTGACCGTCACGTTGTTCTCGGCGAGGGCATCCTCAAGCCAGCCCTGGTCCTTGATGACGAGGCTGAGCGGGTTGTACGTGGCGAAGTCGATGTTGAGAACGCTTGCGGCCTCTGCCTTATCGGCGTTGCCCGTGTCGGTGTTGCTGCCTTCGCCGGCGACGCAGCCGGTGAGGAGCAGTGCCGCGGTGGCAAGGGCGGCCGTGAACAGGGCCGTTGTGGAACGTCGTGCTGACATGAGTGAACTTTCTTGGTGGGAAACGGGTGTGCTGTTGCGGGGCCCGCCACATGGCAAGCCGCCGGATGCGCGAACGCTGTGGTCGCGCGAGATGAAGCATGAACTGCGAATGGATGCGCCGAGCGCGTCCTGCTGGGGTGTGCCGCCTTAGCGGCTGGGCATGCTGGCGAGTGCGCCGCTGCCGAGGTCTGCGCCAGTGCTGTTGCTGGCGGATGCGCCGTGCGGCTCGATACCAAGGCCGGCAAGCAACTCGTCACGCAGGGTTGCAAGTTCGGCGGATGCCCGGTTGCGCGGGCGCTCGCCGGGAACCGTCACGATCTGCTTGATGGTCGCGCCGCTGTCGCTGTCGCTATCGTCTTCGCGGCCGAGCAGGATCACGCGGTCGGCCAGCTGCAGCGCCTCGTCAACGTCGTGGGTCACGAGCAGCACGGTTGTTGGCGCGGCCGCGTGGACCTCAAGGAGGAGATCCTGCATCTTCAGGCGGGTCAGTGCGTCGAGCGCACCAAACGGCTCATCAAGCAGGAGAACGGCTGGGTTGCGGGCGAGGGCGCGCGCAAGCGAAGTGCGCTGGGCCATGCCACCAGAGATTTCGCGAGGGCGGTGCCCGGCAAACTCAGAAAGACCAACAAGTTCGAGCAGCTCGGCGACGCGCTCGCGGCCGGCCTGCTTTGGGGTGCCAGCGGGGAGTCCGAGTGCAACGTTATCGGCGAGCGAACGCCATGGCAGCAGCCGCGGCTCCTGAAACGCAAACGCGCAGCGGGCGTCGATGCCGGAGACGGGGGTTCCGTCGATCAGTACTTCGCCAACGGATGCCGTGTCGAGCCCGGCAGTGATGCGCAGCAGGGTGGACTTGCCGCATCCACTCGTGCCGAGAATAGCGAGCACCTCGCCGGGAACAACCTCAAGGTTGATATCGCGCAGCACCGGTCGCGCGTTGGTGGCCTTCTTACCGCGAGAGGCAAAGGACTTGCCAACCGAAACGAAGCTCACGGGGTGCACGGTGTTTGGCCGTGCGGGCGAGGTATGGATGCTTGGGGACGAACCGCTGGCCGCCATCTGTTCTTCCGCGGCAGGGGCCGCGTCGGTGCGCAGTTCCGTGTCGGGAAGGGTTGGCATTCTTACTCCAGGTGCGTCGGTGAAATGCATCGGTACCGTATTGACGATAGGCGAGAACGTTTGGGAACCCAATTGCCGTCGCAATGTGGCGTAACACAGGAATATTTATTGGATGGTTCGTTATCTTCGGAGGTTATTTTGGCGACGCCGCGACTGCTCGTCCATTCGCGATCAGCGTGACCCAAGCGCCCGGGTGGCTATTTTGTGGCGTTTGGGCGGTGAGTATGCACTTGCTCTATATGGACGTCATTCCCGTCTACGTAGAACCAGATTCGCGCATCACCTTTGGCAGTGGGTTTGTGCTGCCACCGCTCGTGCTGTTCCGTACCGCGTTGGATGAACTGCAGCTCGCCCCGCAACGGATAGTTTGTTGGGGTGCGTTCGGTGGGGGTTCGGGTCAGGAAATCCCACGTGTCTGCCATGGGGCTCCGAACGGTTGCAACCAGGTCGCGCCAACCCTTCCTCGCCCCCGCCGTCGCGAAACGAATGGTGAATTCGATTTTCTTTGTGGGTCTGGCGACCAGATCATCTCTTGCCACGGTTAGGGCCGTTCGACCAATTCGTTTTCAACTAGCCACTCCACGGGGCGGGTCGATAGTCCCGCTGCTATCGCAGTTGCCGTTTCGCGCCATGAGGTAAGTTCCGCGATTGCGAGATGTGATTGCCCAGTAGAAAAGGATGCCCGAGCCGCGTCGACGAGGTCCTGGGCGCAGATGGCTTGGTCGGCAGTGGATAATGCAAACATCCAGGGGAATCGGTCAGCCATCCGTGATGCGAGAGTGCCTTCGTCGTCAAGTGTGACGGTGATGAGATCTGCCGCAAGCTGCAGCAGCGCTGCGTGGGCGTCAGCCGCGCGCTGCGACATCAATACCAGCGGTTCACCGTCGCGTCGCGTGATCTTGACGGTGTGATCTTCCGCTTCGGCAAAGACCTCGGCCGAGTGTTTGCTCAGATCAGACGAACGCCGCGTGGTGGTTTGGAAGTCATTGATGAGAGCCATAGGTGCATTCTATTCCGAACGTATTCGGAAGTCTAGGAAAAATTGAACTCTCCCAGTGAGACGTGCCTGCTGTCACCCCGCAAATCCGCGGGAGGCGAACACTCCGGCGGGGTCGCACGCGGTATCCTAGATATATGGACGAGAACTCACCGGTATTCGCTATTGCGATGGCCGCTGAGCTTGCCGACATGCACCCGCAGACCCTCCGCCAATACGACAGAATTGGACTGGTCTCGCCTCAGCGCACTGCCGGCAAGTCGCGGCGGTATTCGCTGCGCAACATTGCCCAACTCCGCGAAATTGCGCGGCTGAGCGCAGAGGGCATCACGCTTGAGGGCATCCGCCGCATCCTTGATCTTGAGAATCAGGTGACCGACCTCCACGAGCGGGTTCGCGAGCTTGAATCTGCACTCAGCGACGAAATGCTCAACCGCCCCGGCAACCGTGTCTTCGCGGCCGGGGCCGCTGGCGACGTCATTTCGCTCCGCCACGGCACCCGCACGCAGCGCCGCACCGAAGTTGTGGTGTGGCAGCCCAAAAAGATCAAATGACGGGCGACGCTTCCGCCTTCCCCTTTGAGCAGCTTCGCCGCTTCCCCGATGTGGAGGCCGAGAACCTCTTTGCGTTTGACGCTGCCGACCGGTTGCTGCTCGACGAGACCGCCGAGCAGAGGGCATCCACCCCGCTTGAGCAGATCGTCGTTATTGGGGACCGATACGGTGCGCTGACGCTTGCCGCGCTGCACGATCGAGTTGGCGACACCGGTACAACCGGCGCCATTCGCGTCTTTCAAGACGGGCTGAGCGGCCAGCGGGCGCTCGCAGCGAATGCGGCACGGCTCGGTATAGATGCCACGCCTATTCGGGAGCTACCGCTGGGGGAGTCGCTGCTGAATCAGGCCACTCTTGTGCTGCTCCAGTTGCCGCGCAGCCTCGATGCGCTCGACGAGATCGCGGATGCCGTCGCCCGCTACGCGCCGCAGGCCACGCTCGTTGCTGGCGGCCGCATCAAACACCTGTCACTCGGCATGAACGACGTGCTGCTCCGTTCCTTTGGCTCCGTACAGGCGAGTCGCGCCCGCCAAAAATCGCGACTGCTCACGGCAACGGATGCCCGCGAGGTTAGCGAAACGAGCCTCCCGTTCCCTCGGATCACCCGCGATGCTGAACTCGGCATTGAGATTTGTGCGTTTGGTGCCGCCTTTGCCGGTGCCAAAGTCGACCCAGGTACGCGGTTGCTGCTGAGCGTGATCGACGGCGCGGCCGAGGCCAGCCGCATCATCGACCTTGGCTGCGGAACCGGAGTGATCGCAACGGTTCTTGCGCAGCGACGGCCAACGGCATCCATCATCGCAACCGACCAATCGGCGGCAGCTGTGCGCTCGGCGACCGAAACCGTAGGTCGTGCAGGAGTGGGCGACCGCGTGACCGTGCTGCGAGACGACGGCCTCGATTCCCAGCCCGCCGAGAGCGCTGACCTCATCGTGCTCAACCCGCCCTTTCACATGGGCGCAACGGTGCACGTTGGTATCGCGCATAAGCTTTTTGAGCACGCGGCCCGTGTGCTTCGGCCGGGCGGTGAGCTCTGGGTGGTCTACAACAGCCACCTCGGATACCGACCAACACTTGAGCGCCTGATCGGACCAACAAAGCAGGTCGCGAGAGACCGTGTGTTTACCGTTACCAGCTCGGTTCGAGCACGCTGACGGATTACACAGATATTCCCCATTTCGCCCTGTAGACTCGGTGTCGCCTGGGTAACCTTTGCACTGGCTCGAGCTCACAACAGCTCTGACTCAATCAAGTACAAGTACCGTGACGAACCAGACACCTTCTGCAAATACTTCCGCCCCCGCTGACAAGCCGCTGTGCATTGTTATGGGCTGCGACACCTTTTACCCCGACATCAACGGGGCTGCCCGCTTCGCCGAGCGTCTCGCCGCCGGGCTTGTCGCCCGCGGCCATGATGTGCACATCGTCGCTCCATCAAAAACGCACCGCAAGACAGGTACGTTCACCGAGAACATCGAAGGCGCCGACATGACGGTGCACCGCTGGGCGAGCTGGCGCTGGTACCCGCACGACTGGCTGCGCTTTGTGCTGCCGTGGACGGCAAAAGCCCGCGCGCGCAAGGTACTCGACGCGGTGAAGCCTGACGTCGTGCACTTCCAATCCCACATCGTTATCGGCCGGGGCCTCGCCCTCGAAGCGACCAAGCGCAACATCCGCATCGTGGGAACGAACCACGTGATGGCCGAGAATATCCTCGACTTCGCGACGATCCCAGAGTCGTGGAAAGACTGGTTTGTTCGTACGTCGTGGAAGACCGCGAGTAAGGTGTTCCGCACGGCCTCATCTGTGACCACGCCAACGCGAAAGGCCGCAGATTTCCTCGAGTACCACAGCGGGCTCCGCGGGGTCATCCCCGTGAGCTGCGGTATTGATGCAACCCACTACACGGCCGACCTCGAACCACGCGCGAGTAATAAGGTGCTGTTTGTTGGGCGACTTACCACTGAGAAGCAGATTGACGTGCTGCTGCACGCCATGACCAAACTCCCAGCAGACCTTAACGCCAGCCTCGACATCGTTGGCGGCGGCGACCAAGACCACAACCTCAAGACGCTGTCTCATAAGCTTGGGCTCGACGACCGCGTCCGCTTCCACGGCCGGGTGTCAGAGGATGAGCTGCTCACGTTCTACACCGACGCCTCGGTCTGGGCCATGCCATCGATCGCGGAACTGCAGAGCATCGCAACGATGGAGGCAATGGCGTCAGGGCTGCCGGTTGTCTGCGCCAACGCTATGGCGCTTCCGCACCTCGTGCACGACGGCGAAAACGGCTACCTGTTTGAGCCGAGCGACGCCGACGACCTCGCCGAGAAGCTCTTGCTGGTACTCGGCGCAACGCCTGAACGATACCTCGCCATGCAGCAGGAATCCCTCGAGGGGGTGAAGGTTCACGACATCAACCGCACCATCGAGACCTTCGAACGCTTGTATCGCGGCCAAACCCCCTAACGAGCCCCGCAAACCTGCATCTATTTGTGAGTTTCTGCGCAAATCTAAGGTTTTGTGCGCAGAAACTCGCAAATAGATGCAGGTGCCCTACGCTTAAGGAATGTCCTCAGACACGAAGTCCATGCCGGTTCACCGTTGGGTCTTCTGGCCCGCTGCCGTAATCGTGGTGTTGTTTGTGGCGTTTGCCATGATCATGCCAGATACGGCCGAGTCGCTCTTTGCCTCGATCCAGGCGACCATCGTTGATAACTTCAACTGGTACTACGTGCTGATCGCCACGTTCTTTGTCATCTTCAGCCTGTGGGTTGGCTTCGGTAAGTTTGGCGACATCAAGCTGGGAAAGGATGACGACGAGCCGGAGTTTTCGCTCGCATCCTGGTTCTCGCTCCTGTTTGCCGCAGGGATGGGCATCGGCCTCGTGTTCTACGGTGTCAGCGAGCCGCTCAGCCACTTCGCAAACCCAAAACCCGGCGTGACGGGCACGGATGCCCAGCTCGCGCAGCAGGCGCTTTCGCAAACCTACCTGCACTGGGGCGTTCACGCGTGGGCGATCTACGTGGTCATCGGGCTGGCGCTGGCCTACGCCATCCACCGCCGCGGCCGCCCGCTCTCGATTCGCTGGACGCTTGAGCCGCTGCTTGGCCGAAAGGTGCGCGGAGGCTGGGGCAACGCCATCGATATTATTGCCCTCGTCGGTACCCTGTTTGGCGTTGCGACCTCGCTTGGCCTCGGCGTGCTGCAAATTAGCGCAGGGCTTGAGAGCGCAGGCATTATCGCTGGCTCAGACTTCTTGAACATCGTCATCATCGTGATCATTACGGGTGGTGTCCTGTTCTCGGTGCTTTCCGGTGTCTCTAAGGGCATGAAGTGGCTGTCGAACTTCAACCTCGCGCTTGCCGGATTGCTCGTGGTGTTCATCCTCGTGGTTGGGCCGAGCCAGTTCTTGCTGCGCAACTTTGTGCAGTCAATCGGGTCGTATCTGCAAAACTTCATTGGCCTCGCGTTCAACGTCAACGCCTTCACCGGTGCCGAGGGCGAAGCCTGGCAGGCGGCCTGGACCACGTTCTACTGGGGCTGGTGGATTTCGTGGGCCCCGTTTGTTGGCATCTTCATCGCGCGCATCTCCCGCGGACGCACCGTTCGCCAGTTTGTTGGCGGCGTCATCCTCGTTCCGACACTCATCACGTTCCTCTGGTTTAGCGTGCTCGGCGGAACCGCGCTGTACTCGCAGCTCTCAGGAAAGGGCGGTTTGGTGGGCCCCGGCAACACCGTGGATGTTGAGGGCGCGCTGTTCCAAATGCTCGACCAATTACCCGGCGGCGCAGCGCTGACTATTGGGGCAATCGTGCTGATCGCGATCTTCTTTGTGACCTCAGCCGACTCCGGCTCGCTCGTGATGGGGATGATCGCAACCGGCGGCGACCCGGAGCCAAAGGCCTGGATCCGCGTCTTCTTCGTTGGCATCACATCACTGCTGGCCATCGCGCTGCTGTTGTCTGGCGGGCTCAACGCGCTCAAAACCGCGGCCATTATTATCGCCCTGCCGTTTAGCGTGGTGATGTTGCTCATCTGTTGGTCGACGGCTATCGCCTTTAGCCGCGAAACGAAGCTCTACGAGAAAGCGAGACGCGCGGCGTTTGTTGACCACATCGGTGGCTACTACGGCCTCGAAGTTGAGCAGCCTATCGAGCGAGGCATGAAGCTGCGGCTGGATGCCCTGTTCTCGCGGCGCAGGCCCGCCGTTCGGGCCGGCGTGCGGGGCTCGACTGGTGCTGTGGATGCTCCCGGCTCGGCGGGTGCCGCTGGTGTTGTGGATGCATCTGGTTCGCTGGGTGCCGCTGGTGCTGTGGATGCTTCTGGTTCGGCCGGCGCTGGCGTGGATGAACGTGGCGCTGCGGACTCGGGCCAGGCGACTGGGCTGCCAGACCCATCGGCGGAGCATCCGCCAACAGACGAGACGCCGTAGCGAGGATCGCCGCTCGGCCCTCAGCGCCCGGCTGCAGTTTTCGCTAGGTTTTGCTTACAGATTGGTCGAAGATCCACTTGGCGCTCGTGTCTTGGGTGGATCTGCGACAATTCTGCCGGGAGCCGGGAGCCGGGAGCCGGGAGCCGGGAGCCGGGAGCCGGGAGCCGGGAGCCGGGAGCCGGGAGCCGGGAGCCGGGAGCCGGGAGCCGGGAGCCGGGAGCCGAGAGCCGAGAGCCGGGAGCTAGCCTTGGCCTGCTTCGTAACTCGCAGAGCCGGGGATGCCTCCGCGCATGCTCAGGACTGAGCCGTCCGGAGCGAACGTGACCCACGCGTCGTAGTAGTCGGCGTAGAGCGGCACGCTGATCGACAAGACGCCGCCGAGCTTCATGATGTGCATCGAGGGGGTCTGGCCCTCCTTGAACTCGGTGATCCCGGTCAGCTCCTTTGCCTGTGCGAGCAGCGAGGGAAGGATGGTGAGGTCAAGTGTTGCAGGGTCGAAGGCTTTCTCCGCTGCGTCCTCCGCATCTGGCTGGATGAGCGTCGGGCCATCGTTTGTTGCGGTCCCGTCGCGGTAGATGTAGTCGTCCACCTTTGAGTCGCCTGGGGTAACCAGTACCTCTGCTCCCGCAAAGGTGGAGTAGATGTTTAGCTGCATCATCTGGTTGTTGCCAGACGCGGCCATGATGGCGTTGAGGGCGTCTTGCGCGTTGGTTCCAGTGAAGAAGTCAACGGGTTTTGCCGTTGGGGAACTACCAACGTTCGGGCCGTTTTCCTCGTAACTGGCCCGAATCTCGTCGATGGTTGTCGAGCCGTCGAGGAGCGCAGCGATGGTTGGATACGCCGGAATGAGCGTGAGGCCAAAGCCTGCAATGATCGCGATGACATAACAGAAGGCGGGGATTCGGCGGAGGCCCGTTGGCTTCGCCTGCTTCCGCGTTGAAGATGAGGCAGTAGTCGCGGAGGTGAGGCCGTCACCTGCGATCTGCTCTTCGGTGAGCGCGGGGGCGTCTGGCAGCGAACGAACGGCGGTGTTTGTTTCTAGTTCGCGCAGCCAGCTGAACGGCGGCGTCGTGACAATGCGCACCGGCGAGGCGTCGCGGCGTTCGAGGGCCACCAACACAACGCTTCCCAGCTGCACACGCGGGAGCTCCACGATGTCAATAATCTGCTTCAGCGACGTGCGATACGGCCGAATGAAACGGTGCGCAACCAGCACCTCGATCGAGCAGACCGGCTGGTCGTTAATCGCTGATCCAGTTCTCGAGATCGAAAGCACCCTTGCCACGGCGAGGCGATTCTCGTTGTCAGCCTCAGCCAGTTGTTCGGCGCTGAGCGGCTGGCGGTTGAGGACGGCCATGAAGGTGCCGTCCTTAACCGCGCTTGTCGCGAGGCGAACAATGATGAACAGCGTGATCACGATGATGCCTGACGTGAGCCTCACCCAGGTCCACGAGTCATCCTGTGAGATCAACAGTGCTAAAAGCGATGCAAGAAATACCCCGACGGCTGCACTCAGAATAAGTCTGATCATTTCTCAACTGTATCGGGGTGCCGCTTATCGAACGATTTGGGTGCGGAACCGAGGTCGGGGCTCTTGAGCGAAGCGTGAGCCCGGGGCCTACGGTGTGCGGCGACGGAGGGTCAGCGCCCCGAGCACAATCGCACCAACGGTGAAGGCGGCAAGGATGAGCAGGCGCGTGCCGACGTAGCCGTCGTCTTCCAGCCCAGTTGCGACGGCCGTGATAGCGTCAACCGCGTGTGAAAGCGGGAGCCAGTCGGAGATGACGCTGAGGGCATCCGGCAGCTTATCGCGCGGTACCAGCAGCCCACACAGCAGGATTTGTGGGAACACGATGACGGGCATGAACTGTACGGCCTGAAACTCGGTTCTCGCAAAAGCGCTCGCAAACAGCCCGAGACAGCTGCCAAGGATGGCGTCGACAATAGCGACGGCAAGCAGCAACCACACCGATTTCACAACGGTGAGGCCAAAGAGCCACAGGGAAAGCCCAACGGCGATAGAGCTCTGCAGCACGGCGAGCACTGCGAAGGCGAGTGCATAGCCGAGGATGAAATCGCCTTTGCCGAGCGGCATGGTGAGGAGCCGTTCGAGGGTTCCAGAGCGTCGCTCGCGCAGGGTTGAGATGCTCGTGACCAGGAACATCACCACAAACGGGAAAAGCGCGATCATTGCTGGCCCGATCTGCTCAAACGTATTGGTGTCAGAGAAGATCCAGGCCATGAGGCCGATGAGCACGCTTGGCATGATCAGAAGGAGCGCTATGGTGCGGGGGTCGTGGCGAATCTGGGCGAGGACGCGGCCGGCGGTTGCGAGGGTCCGGTTGGCGTTCATGACTGCTCCTCATCATTTGAGGCGGCTTCGACTGCGGTGGCGCTTGTTGCTGTGGCTTCGGTTGGGGTGGCTTTGCTCGGGGTTGCCCCGGTTCGGGATGCCACGGTTGCTGTGCTGTCTGCTGTGGTGTCTGCTGAGGTCGCGTCGAGTGGTGTGCCGAGTGGTGTGCCGAGGTGTGCGCCTGCGCGCGAGTCCTTGGTGACGAGCGTGATAAAGGCATCCTCAACTGAGGATGTGCCCGTGGCCGCCGTGAGATGTTCGGGGGAGTCGTGGGCAACGAGCCGGCCGTCGCGCAAGAGGATGAGGTCGTCGCAGCGCTCTGCCTCATCCATGACGTGGCTGGATACAACGATGGTCTGCCCGGCGTCACGAAGCGAGTGAAACACGTCCCACAGCTCATTGCGCAGCACCGGGTCGAGCCCAACGGTTGGCTCGTCGAGCACGAGGAGCTGAGGGGTTCCCATGAGCGCGGCGGCCAGGGATGCCCGGCTTCGCTGCCCTCCCGACAGTGAACCGGCGAGGGTGGTGGCTTTGTCTTCTAGGTTGGTGATTGAGAGTACCCGATCGACGTCGCTAGCTGGTGCGCCGAGGATGCGGCCGAAGTACCTGAGATTTTGGCGCACGGTGAGGTCGTCGTACACGCTGGGTGCCTGGGTGACGTAACCGATTTGTTTGCGGAGGCTGGCGCTCCCCGCTGGGCTGCCGAGCACCGTGATTGTGCCAGCGGTGAGCTGCTGCACGCCAACGATAGAGCGCATGAGCGTGGATTTGCCGCAGCCGCTTGGGCCGAGCAAGCCGGTGATGCGTCCGGTTGGGACGGACAGCGTGATGGAGTCGAGGGCAGTTTGGTGTCCACGCTTGATGGTGAGGCCGTCAACCAGAATCGCGGCGTTGGGGGAGGGCGTTTTGTCGGCGCGATGTGCGCCGTGACCGCCGTTATTCATCATGTGATGAATTATTCTCCGGGTGGAGGATGCTGTCAAGCCTCGCCCGCCCGCCCCGCACCTGACACCTCGCCCGCCCCGCATCCCACGCCATCCCGCCCTTGAGCGCCGGCGAGTGCCCTCAGATCGACCCAAAAACGCGATTATGGGTCGATATGAGGGCACTGGACGGTCGTTGCCGGGAAACGAGGGAGATGGGGCAGGCGGGATGTGGCGCTAGTCGGCTGCTCGGGTGTGGCGAGGTGGGCCGGGTGTGGCGCGGTGGGTCGGGTATGGGTCGGGTGTGAGGTCAATCGGATAGGCCGCGCAAAGCGGGAGCGGACAGGCGCCGAACGCCCGTCAGGCCTCAGCCGGCCCAATCAGGTGCACGCTGAGTCCGGGGGCTACGCGGCGAACGATTTCCTCAACATCCGCGCTGGCAAGTGGCTCGACCCTGAGACCAAAACGCAGCACGATGAGCCCAACGATCTGGGTTGCGACGAGCTGAGCTCTGAGCTCCGCATCGTCTGCGTCGATGGACGCAGCGACGCGAGCGAAGATTTCACGAACAACAAAATCGCGGATGAGGCGGCTCACGAGCCCCTGACCAGACGCGGATCGCAACAGCAGCATCCCGCGTTTTTGCACAACTGGATCATCCCAAACGGTGAGGATAAACCGCACGAGCGTCGCCGCGCGTTCGGCAGGGGGCGTTGCGAGGATGCGGGGCAACTCAACGTCCGGTCGCATCGGCAGGTCGAGGGATGCCGCGAGCAGGTCGCTCTTATCGGCAAAGTAGTGGTGTACAAGTGACGGGTCAACACCCGCCGCGCGCGCGATGCCACGAATCGAGGCTGCGTCAAATCCCTTTGCCATGAACTCGTCGTGCGCGGCCGTCACGATGTGGGTTCGTGTGTCGGCCGCCTCGTTCTTGCGGGGGCGGCCCCGTCGACGAGGGGTTGGCGATTGCGCGGTGCTCACTCCGGCAGTTTAGGCGATTGTGGGGGAACCGGGGAGCTGCGCAGCCTGCCTAGGCCGTTGTCGTGGCCGCGGTGTACCGATGCTCTGGCCGTCCCGTTGCCCCGTAGCGCAGGCGCACCTCGACCATCGACCGAGCGGCGAGGGCCGCGAGGTGCCGCTGTGCGGTCGCGCGCGAGATCCCCGTGCGCTCGGCGATTTCGGTTGCCGAGGCTTCGTCAGTATTGAGCGCGTCGAGGATGAGCTTTTCGGTTGCCGAGCGCGAGAGGGTGACCGGGTCGTTGGACCCGTTCAGGATGGCGAGGGCTCTGTCTAATTCGTCCTGCACGATGGGGGCTGGGCCAGCCACGAGGTTGCGGTAGCGCGAGAACCGGTCGAGCCGTTCTGCAAGTATCCGTGGCTCAAACGGCTTGAGGAGCATTGCGAGGGCGCCAGCCCTGAGTGCCCGTCGAACGGTTGGCGCGTCGCCAGCCGCGGAAATCACAAACGCGTCGATGTCGTAGGCCCGGACGAGCTCGATTCCGTCGCCGTCGGGAAGGTGAACATCAACGAGCAGCAGGTCTGGGCGCTCGGAGCGGATGGATGCCTGCGCCTCTGCGACCGACAGCGCCGGCTTGAGAGCGAGAAACCCGGGGCGGTCGGCGACGATATCGCGGTGCAGCCCGGCCACGCGGAAATCGTCGTCAACAACCAGGGTGCGGATTGGTTCGGTCATGCTTGCTCCTCGGGTGAACGAGCGGCTGAGCTGCCTGCTCGCTGCGGTGGTGTGACGGCTCCCGCGATGCGCGCGGCGAAGACCGCGCCAAGGCCTGCGCCGCCCCCTGCATCCACGAGCCAGAGTTCGCCGCCCGTTGCGCGCGCGATTTCCCGGGAAAGCGGAAGGCCAACGCCGTGGCCGTGGACCGGCTCGTCCGTCGCGACGTTGACGGGCATCCGCTCGGCGCTCGTGCGCGCATCGTCTGCGCGGTCGAAGACGTCGAGGCCGTCCGGGACCCCTGCGCCTGAGTCCGACACGGTGAGCACGAGCTCGGCGGCATCATCGAGCACCGTCACCTCAACCCAGCGCGGTGCTGGGGCGCGGACGGCCGCGTGGATGGCGTTGTCTACGAGGTTGCCAAGCACTGCTGCGGTGTCTTCCGGGCTGCAAATGGTGCCAAGCAGGTGCGAGTCGTCGGCGATCCGAACGCGTACGCCGCGCTCGCCGGCCTCCATCGCCTTTGCGCGGAGGAAGGCCTGCAAGAACGGGTCGGCAATCGTTTCGAGGCCGGGAACGGGGTACTCGACTGATCCCCGTTCGAGCAGCTCGCCCAGAAATTCGCGGGCTTCGGGCACTCGGTCGGCATCGATGAGGCCGGTGGCCACGTGGATGCGGTTGGCAAATTCGTGTCGCTGCACACGAAGCGCGCCAGTCATGGCCCGCACGGTTTCGAGGCGCTCGCTGAGCGCGACCACGTCGGTTCGGTCGCGCAGGATGACGACCCGTCCGAGGGGCCTGCCGTTGCGTTCCACCGCGCGATGTTCAACAAAGAGGACCTTGCCGTTGTGCATGACGCCGTGTGGGTCGCCCGTGCTCGTTCCCCGTTGTGATTCGGCGGCGAGCAGGGGAGCGGCCGTGCCGAGGGCGGATATTGGTTGGCCGACGGGTGCCGAGAGGTTCAGTATCCGCTCGGCCGCCGCGTTGCAGACGCGTACGGTGCCAGACGGGTCGATGCCGATCACACCGTCGCCAACGCCGTCGAGCACGGCGGTTTGATTCTGTACGAGGGCGGCTAGTTCTTCCGGTTGGAGACCAAGGGTAACCCGTTCGAGGCGGCGGCGGATGAGCAGCATTGCGAGCGTGGCCAATCCAAACGAGCCAATCGCAACGAGGGCTATCGATCCGACGAGCGTTGGGAGGTTGGTGAATACGCTTCCGCGTTCAAAGCCAACGCTGACTTCGCCAACGGGTGGGCCATTCGTTGTGGCTGGTTCCCCTGGCTGCAGGGCGAAGATTGGTACCTTCGCGCGGGCGGATTCGCCAAGCGTCCCAACCTCCCAGTCAACAACTTCGTATCCCTGCAAGACGCGCTCGTAGGGGGTGCTGACCTCTTGGCCGAGTCGGTTGGGGTCTGGATGCGCGAGCCGGATGCCGTGATCGTCAGTGATCACAACAAAGAGCGCGCCGGTTCGAGGGGCGAGCGACACCGCGGTGCTCTGGAGCTCACCGTCGCGCAGGTCGGCGGCGCGTGGCGTTCCGGGGTCGGCGGAGAACTCGGTCACGAGTTCGCGCACGGTTGGGTCTTCCGCGAGGGTGCGGGCGATGTTCAGCGCGGAGGTTTCCGAGGCGTCGCGGAGCTGCTGCATCGCAAGCGCAAGATAGACGCCAGTGCACAGCGCAACTACGAGGGCAACGGTGCCGAGTTGCAACAGCATTGCGCGGGTGGCAAATCGCAGACGCGCGTGGTCTGACTTGGTCATGCGTTCCATTCTGTCAATTGGCACCGCGAAAACGGGTTGAGCACAATGCGCAAAACCGATGCTACGCGCAGAACATCAGCAAATGCGAGCTATTGAGCATTCGCCTAGCCCAGTACCTATGCTTGGCCGGAGCCGGCGCCTCTTGCGGTTGGCTGCGGTTTTGACAACAAAGGAGTTCTCAATGCATACGGTCCTGCCAGGGTTGCTGCTCAGCGCTGAAGCGAAACCCGAATACGACCTGGCGTTTGTCCCCCCAGAGTGGGTGCTCGTCATCCTCGGCTTCACCATGGTGTTGGTGTTCATGACCCTCATCATGACAAAGCGTTTGACCCCGATGGTCGCGCTCATCCTCGTCCCCACAATCTTTGGATTGTTTGCCGGTGCCGGCCTCGGCCTTGGCGACATGGTGCTGACTGCCATTGGCAACATGGCACCAACGGCGGCGCTCCTGATGTTTGCGATCATGTTCTTTGGCATCATGATCGACGTCGGGCTGTTTGACCCGCTCATCCGTTTCATCACGCGCCTGCTCGGCGACGACCCCGCAAAGGTCGTCCTCGGCACGGCGCTGCTCGCCGCCGCGGTTTCGCTTGACGGCGACGGGTCGACGACCTTCATCATCACCACCTCGGCGATGCTGCCTATCTACCTGCGCCTCGGCATGAGCCCGGTCGTACTGACCTGTGTTGCTGGCCTCATGAACGGCACCATGAACATCCTTCCTTGGGGTGGGCCGACCGTGCGAGCGGCAACCGCGCTGAACCTTCAGGTCTCTGACGTGTTTGTGCCGATGATCCCCGCGATGATGATTGGTCTTGTCATAGCGTTTGGCTTTGCCTGGATGCTTGGCATTCAGGAGCGCAACCGCCTCGGGCGGATCGACACCGGCCGCCTTGACGGCAGCCCAGAAGGCGGTCTCCTCGCCGGAATGCCAAAGCTGTTCCGCGGAGCAGACAGCAAGCCAGGCGCCCGCGCCTCGCTGCACACCGGGAACCTGGTCACGATTGCAGGCGGGCACTCTCCCGTTGCTGTTGCAGAGGTCGACCCGACGGACACGGCGATGGCCGACACCATGCTCGATCCTGATCGCGCAACGCTTCGTCCGAAGCTGATCTGGTGGAACCTGCTGCTGACGGTTTCGGTGATGGTGCTGCTCGTACTCGACATCATGCCGCTTCCCTACGTCTTCATGGTTGGTGCCGGTATCGCGCTCGTGCTCAACTTCAGCAAAATGAAGGACCAGGCATCGGAGATCGTCGCCCACGCGCCAAGCATTGTTGGCGTTGTTTCTATGGTGATTGCGGCAGGCGTGCTGGTCGGTGTGCTCTCGGGAACCGGCATGGTTGATGCTATGGCCAACTGGATCACCACGGTGCTCCCGAACGAGGTTGGCCCGTTCCTTGCCCCGATCACCGGTGTGCTGTCGATCCCGTTCACCTTCTTTATGTCGAACGATGCGTTCTACTACGGCATCCTCCCCGTACTGTCGCAGAGCGCTGCCATGTACGGAATTGATCCAGTGGAGATGGCGCGCGCCTCGATCATCGGGCAGCCGGTGCACCTGCAGAGCCCGCTCGTGCCTGCCATCCTGCTGCTCGTTTCGCTTGCCGGCGTGAACCTCGGCGACCACCACAAGAAGGTCCTTTGGCGCGCCACCATCGTGTCGCTCGTCATGCTTGCGGTTGGCATCCTCACTGGGGCGATTCCGTTCTTCGTGGCGTAGCCGCACACACGATGAACGCAACAGCGTAGCCGCGCATCGCGGTTCATCGAGTCGGGTCAATTGGCCCCTGTCCCGCTGAGGGAGGGGCGGATTGGCCCGACTCGATTGTGTTGACCGCCAGGTATCTTGCCGCCTGCTGACGGGGACGGGCAGATAGGGTTGAGGGGAATGCCAAGAGACCCGAAAGGCGGTGGATGTTTGTGGAAATTCGCTGGATCGAGTCGTTTGTTGCCGTCGCAGAGGAGCTGCACTTTGGCCGGGCCGCTGAACGGCTCAGGGTCTCCCAGTCGCCGCTGAGCCAGACCATCCGCAAACTCGAAGCCGACCTCGGCGCTGAGCTGTTCAGGCGTAATACCCGCACGGTGTCGCTCACGCCTGCTGGCCACTCGTTTTTGGTGCACGCGCGTAAGGTGCTGTCTGAGGTTGACCTCGCCCGCCGGTCAACAACCGAAACGAACGATGGCATCTACGGCAACGTGAGCATCGGCTTCTCTGGCGTGCTCAACCACCTCACGCTTCCGAGGCTCACCCGCCAGGTGCGGCAGCGGTATCCGGGCATCAACCTCACCCTCGTTGACCGTGTGATTAGCTTTGAGGCGATGCAGCTGGTGAAAGACGGGGATCTTGATCTTGCATTCATCGGGTTGCCGGCAGATTCGCCGCCCCTCCAGACGCGCGCGATCTCGCTTGAGCCGATGGGGGCCACGCTGCCCTCCGATCATCCGCTTGCCGACCGCGACAAGATCTCGTTGAGTGAGCTGGCAGAAGAGGACTTCGTCTCGCTGCCCATCCGCCAGGGGTCGGCCGTGCGCGAGCGCATGTTCCAATCGTGCCTCAACGTTGGGTTCCGCCCTCGCGTAGTCCAAGAGGTCATCGACCCGTATCTTGTGCTCTCCTTTGTTGCGGCCGGCGTTGGTGTGAGCGTGATGCCCTCGTGCATCTCGGGCATTATGCCTGCCGGTTCCGTCTACGTGCCGGTGGTTGAGGAGGACTGCGTGCTGCTCGCCGGCATCATCTGGGACCCAAATAACGGCTCGCTTGCGGTGCGGAAGGTACTCGAAATCGCCGACGAGATTTTGCCGGTCCCTGCTGGGCTCTAGCACTTATACCAAGATCTGTGTCGAGGAGGGGCCTGTGGTAAGGGATAACCGCGTTGAAAGCCTTTCTTTGAAGACTCGTGATTATCGAGCCAGGTATGGGGCTGTCTTTCTTAGCGATGGTCGTTGCTTTCATTGCAAAACATCGATTCTCAGGTTCGAAGAGCCGGGAATAGGGGCAACGGGACTTCCCCATCAGGCCGCTCCACTTAACGTGGACCATGCGATACCTGTTGCGTTGGGAGGGAAACATCACCTGAAAAACTATTTGGCCTCCTGTGAGTCATGCAACAAGAGCCGGCAGGACACGCCATTGTCGGTTAGCGACCAGAATCGAGCTGAATCACTCTGGAGATACACCGATGAGGAAGATTTTTCGGTCCATGCGGCAGGTATAGATGCATATGACCGTTGCATCTCGATGCGAGGTATTCGTTGTCTCGAGCATGGTTGGCATATTTATGCGTCACCTGAGATGAGGCGATGTCACGAGATGGTTGACTTTAACGCCGATCCATTTGTCAAAGCTTGGGTCGCTGAAGAGTGGGTAGCTGTTTTTGGACATCGGAGTCGAGCAGCCTTTGAGCTTCTTAAGACTAGCGCTTCATGGGTTGATCACTCGCGGAGGGCGGCCCTTATTGTCACAGTTCCACGAGTAATTTGTGGGTTTCCTGATCAACTATCCGAACTCCTCCGGTTTTGTTCAACACATGAAGAAATACAAAACAGCACAGGGCCGCGCATGAACATCTTCCCCAGTCCGATCCTTGATATTTCCATGACAACGTATCGAGCCCATGATTCAGCCCAGCAAACGGCGCAGTACCGGGAGGCATCCGCAGCTTTTAGAGAACAAGCCGGAATTACCTGGACTTCGATTTTTCGCCTATTTACGAGACGTGGTTGGCCGACATACATTCTTCACGACAATGCTTCCAAGATCGCGAAGCAAGGAAAATCCGACAGAACTCGAATACTAAAAGAAGTGCAAACGCTCAGAACGGTTAGGGAAGTCGATTTGTATTTTGACAAGCTAACCTGATCGCCGTCACAACAACGGCAATCGGCGCTCATGCAAACAGCTGCTTTGTGACGACAAGATTGCGAAACCTGCCCGATTACCCCGACCTGCGCAACTACCGCAGCGTTGCAGCCAGCTCTTGGGCAACGTCGTAACCAGACAGGATCGAATTGCGCACGGTCGCAGGGGCCGTCATCACGAGGGTTCCCGCCCCAACGACGGGCGCAGTGACGCCTGGCAGCAGGTGAGAGAGCACGCGGGGCTGCACGCCCTGTGAGAGGAGGACCGGGCCTGCGGCATCCAGCCAGTCTTGTTCGCCACCAGGGCCGGTGACGAGCACCCGGCCAAGCTCAACTGCCGCGATTGTGCTCGACAGTCGGATGCGCACGTGCGGGTTCTGTTCAAGGCGCGGCACCGCGAGGATCTTGGCCCTGCGGCCAGATTCCGGTGCGATCTGCGCGTCTGCACCAACAACGAGTACTTCAACGCCACGGTCGGCAAGGTAATCGGCGATCTGCATGGCGACAGCATCCGACCCCCACACGGTGCAGGCGGAAGGGAAGACGCGGGGCACCCGGTCGAGCCACTGCTGCACGGTCATAACCTCGGCACCCTGCGCGACGGGGATGGAAACGGGGGTTGGCTCGCCGCCGGTGGCAAGCACCACGGCTGAGGGATCGGCCTCGGCGACATCCTCTGACGTGAGGGTTGTCCCGAGCTCAACGCGGATGCCGAGGCGCTCGTTTTCTTCTTCAGACCAGTCGAGGAAGCGGTGGAAGTCGGGCGTTGACTTCATTTGGGCGGCGAGTTCCATGTTGCCGCCGATGCGTGAGCCGCGGTCAACAATGGTCACGTCGGCTCCTGCCTGAGCAAGCTCGCGGGCGGCCGTGAGCCCGGCGGGCCCCGCGCCCGCAACGATCACCGAGGTGCCAGGTCGAACGGTTGGGGTCGCGACGGGCACGCGCCCGCGCCCGACGGCCGGGTTGACCGTGCAACCGACCGGACCGTCGCCGAGGTTGTCGATGCACACGTTGCACGCGATGCACGGCCGGTATCGGACCGGCTCGGCAGCATCGGCGAGACAGGCCGTCGCGAAGAGCGGGTCGGCGTGCAGCGCGCGGGCGAGGCTGACAAACTCGGCAACGCCATCCGTGAGCACCTGCTCGATAATCTCGGGACTGTTCAGTCGACCCGCGAGCCCGAGTGGCAGCCCAAACTTGCGGTAGCGGAGGGCATAGTCGGCCAGCACGCCAGGCTTCCATTCGCCAGACTGCACGATCCATTCGCCGGCCTCGTAGCTGCCGGCCGAGATGTCGAGGAAGTCCAGTTTGTTGAGGTGCGCGCGCTCGATGATCGCGAGGGTCGTCTCGGCATCCAGCCCGTCGTCGGGGCCCTCGACAACCGAAACGCGCATCCCGAGCGTCACCGTTGGTGCCGCCGCCCGAACTTCGTCAATGACGAGGTTGAGAAACGCGACTGGGTCGCCGAACTCGTCGGTGCGGTGGTTGCTGATGGGCGACATGAACTGGTGGATAAGGTAGCCGTGCGCCGCGTGGATGCTGAGCACATCGATGCCAGCCTCCACGCAGCGGGCGGCCGCGCGGCCGTACTCAGCGGCGAGTTCGCGAGCCTCATCCGCCGTCATCTCGCGCGGGACCTGCCCGCCAGCCACCTCGCAGGCGACGGGCGAGGGCGCGATGTTTGGCAGGCCGCTGACAGCCGTCTGCGCTGTCCTCCCACCGTGGTTGAGTTCGCAGCCAACCAGGGCACCCTCCGCGTGGAGGGCGTCGGCCAGGCGACGAAGGCCAGGGATGCACGAGTCGTCGTGCGCCCCAAGCTGATGCGTGCGCCCCTTGCCGTCGGCCCGCACATACGTCGCCTCCGTCATGATGAGTGCAACGCCGGCCCGTGCCCGCTCCAGCAGGTACTCCTGGTACACATCGTTCATGTGGCCGTTCGGCTCGCAGTAGTTGCGCTCCATCGGGGCGGAAACGAGGCGGTTTCGAAGGGTCACGCCGCCAAGCGAGAGCGGGGCGTTGGTGATGCGTGTTGCGGAGGCCGTTGAGGAGACCATTGAGGCGGGCACTGACATGGTGGCTTCTTTCAGGAGGGGAGGGTTTTGGAACGGTTAGCGCACGCTGGCTGGGGCGGGGGCCTTGTCCTTGGCCGCATCCACAACGGACTGCTCGACCGGAAGTGTTTCGCCCTTGCGGAGCCCAAGCGCGTTGAGCGGAAGGTTGAAGGTCTCCTTTGCCGTCATGGCGGCAATTGCCGAGATCGCGCAGACAACGGAGACAAAGATCGCAACCGGCAGCCAATTGGTCGTATCCTCGCCAACAAGGAGCGAAGCGATTGCCGGCGAAAAACCAGCAACGATGAGCCCAATCTGGAGGCCAACGGCCATGCCGGAGTAACGGACCTTCACCGAGAACATCTCCGAGAAAAACGCAGGGTAGATGCCGTTGGCGAGGCTGTAGAACAGGCCAGTCATGAGCAGCGACATGAGCACGATGAGCACATGGTTGCCTGAGCTGATCGCCTGGAAGTAGAAGAAGATCGTGACCGAGCAGCCAAGCGTTCCGATGATGAAGACGGGCTTGCGGCCAAAGAGGTCCGCCCACACGCCGCCGAGTGTCTGGAACAGGATGGCAACGACGTTTGCGCCAATTGCGACCGTGAGCATAAACGGCTTCTCGATCCCAACACTTCCAGTGGCGTAGTTCAGGGCAAACACCGAAACGATCGAGTTTACAACCGTAAACAGCGCACACAGCGCGAGGCGAATGACGCTCACCCAGTGGTAGCGGAAGAGTTCGAACAGCGGAATCTTCGCCGTGTCATCCTTCTCTTTGGTCTCCTCAAAGATCTCAGGCTCCGCAAGCGTGCGGCGAACGAGGTACGCAACAACCAGCACAATGATGCTTGCCCAGAACGGAATGCGCCAGCCCCACGAGTAAAGCTGCTCGTCTGGCATTGCGGCGACGGGAATGAAGGTGAGGCTCGCGAGGATGATGCCGGCAGCGATCCCGTTCATGGTCCAGCTGCCGTAGAAGGCACGCTTCTTGGCTGGGGCGTGCTCGATCGTGAGTGAGCTTGCGCCCGCCGTTTCGCCGCCAGCCGAGAGGCCCTGGAGCAGGCGAAGGACAACCAAGAGGATGGGCGCCCAAATGCCGATGGAATCATAACTGGGAAGACAGCCGATGAGGAAGGTCGCGCCGCCCATCAGCATGAGGGAGAACACGAGCACATTCTTGCGCCCGATCTTGTCACCGAAGTGCCCGAGCACAATGGCGCCAAACGGGCGGGCAACGTAGGCAACACCAAACGTCGCGAGCGACATGAAGGTTCCAGCGGCGCCATTCTCTGGGAAAAAGACCACGCCGAAGACGAGGGCAGAGGCCGAGGCGTAGATGAAGAAGTCGTAGTACTCAAGCATGCCGCCGAGGAAAGCTGCAACGGCTGCCCGTTTGGCCTCGTTTCGTGGCGGCTTTATCGCGGCAGGGCGGCTGAGAGATGGTGTCGTCGTTGACATCGTGAACTCGATTCTGGTTGGTGAAGGGAAAACGCTCGAATGTGAGCGTTAGCTGCGTTGTGCTGCGAGGTGCTCTCCGACGGCAAAGCCACGGGTGATGGCCGAGCCGAGGGTTGCGCCGCCGCCTGGGTATGCGTCACGGAATGCCGTGGCCGAGCAGTTGCCGGCCGCGTAGAGCCCCTCGATTGGGGTGCTGTTGAAATCAAGGGCTTGCCCGTCGAGGTTGACCCGAAGGCCGCCTGCGGTTCCGAGCGCGCCTGGGTGTAGCGGGACGGCGTAGAACGGGCCGGTTGCCAAGGGGGCAAGGCACGGATTCGGGAGGTTGTTGGCGTCGCCGAGGTGGATGTCCTGCGGCGTTGAACCGCGGCCAAACTCGGTGTCGATGCCGGCCGCGGCATCCGCGTTGAACCGCTCAAGAGTCGCTTCGAAGGCCGCGGCCGGGATGCCAAGCTTGGTCGCGAGTTCCGCGGGAGACTCAGCCGAAATCATCCACTCTGTTGGCGTTCCGGGCGTGGAACCAGCGACCGGATACCTGCTCAGGAAGCGGTGGTCAAACACCAGCCAGGCTGGCGAATTTGCCGGTTTGGAGGTGATCGGGTCAACGTTGCCAAATACCCGGGTGAGATCGTGGTAATTGAGCGCCTCGTTGACAAAGCGTTTTCCGGCGGCATTCACCGTGATGGAACCCGGGAGCGTCATCTCGACGTTGCCCATGCGGCCAGACTGCTTGCCGTCGTAGGTGTCCGACGGCGGGGTGATGACCGGAACGCCCCAGATATGCGTGAGCTCGTCGAGCGAGCCGCCAACTCCGAGCCCAAGCGCGAGGCCGTCGCCCTCGTTTGACGGCGCGCTAATCGGGGTGATTGTGAAGGGAAGGAGGGCGGAGACAAGCTCGGCGTTCCACTCAAAACCGCCAGAGGCGATCACCACGTTGTTGGCCGCAAGAGAGAATGCCCCGTCGCGCATGGTGAGCGACCACCCACCATCTGCCGACCGGCTGAGGCCGGTGACCCTCGCATCCCTCACCACATGGATGCCTCGCTCAAGAGCCGAAGCGAGCAGATTACCAACCAGCGCCCCGCCCATCGTGCGCACGCCAGTTGCCTTCCTGCTCGCGAGTAGCTCGGCATCCGGCGCGGAACCGTTCAGGCCGTCGCGCTCGCTCATGCTGATGAGCGGAAAGTAGGTTGGCTTGCGAAGGTGCGCGCCGATGGCAGGGTCGTAGTCGGCAGGGTTGAACTCGTTATTGTCGAGGCCTCGCCCACCCGTTGTTGAGCCTGGCCATTCCACGTGGTAATCGGGCCGGCCGAGAGGTACGAGGCTGACGTGGGTTTCGGCATCAAGAAACTGCACCGCCCGCTTGGAGGTCTGGATGTACCAGTCGATTTCGGCAGGAGACATGCGGTCACCCGCTGCGGCGGTCAGGTAGTCGCGGCCTTGCTCATCAGAATCGTCAAACCCGGATTCGCGCATGAGGTGATTATTTGGTGCCCACAGGACGCCGCCAGACAGGCCGCTTGTGCCGCCGAGGGTCGTTGCTTTTTCAAGCACGATGACGCTGTGTCCGGCATCCGCGGCGCGGACCGCGGCAACGAGCCCCGCCGCGCCACTGCCAATCACGGCGACGTCGTACCGTGCGTTGAGGAGTTCGGGGTTCGTGGTGATCATATTGTGGCTCCTGGCATCGAGATGAGGACCTTGCCAACCACAGCGTCGCGGCTGCGCATGGTCTCAAAAGCGGCGTTGAGGTTGTCAAAGGCAAACGTGTGGGTGACGAGCGCGGTTGCCTCTGGCACGTGCCTTCCGAGCAGGTCGAGTGATTCGCCGATGAGGTTTTGGCTGTTCCGGCTGCCGATGAGATCGATCTCCTTCACGGGGAGCACCCGCATGGAGAGCTCCGCGAGCTTGTCGGAGATGCCAACCTGCACGACTCGGCCGGCGGTCGCGACCATCTGGATGGCGTTGCCAAGCGACGACGGTTGGCCCGTCGCCTCGATGATGAGCGATGGTCCCTGGCCTGCGGTGAGTTCGGCGATGCGTGCCGCCTGCTGTTCGTTCGGAAACGGAGCCGATGGGTCAACCACAAACGTCTCGTTCGCGCCAAACTCCTGTGCAAACGCGCAGCGATCCTCGACGGTGTCGGCGGCAATGACCTGAACGCCGAGTTCGGTGAGGTAGAGCGTTGCCAGTAGCCCGATTGGTCCGCAGCCAAGCACAACGGCGGTTTCGCCAGCGACGGGGCGGCCCCGGTTGACGGCCTGCATTGCGATGCTCATTGGTTCTGAGAGTGGGGCGAGGTGCATAGGAAGGGCATCAGGCACCGGGTAGAGCTTCTCAAGGGGGACGCTCATGAGTTCAACAAGCGAACCGTCCTCGTAGCATCCGTACACCGACATGTGGGTGCAGGCGTTCACACGGCCGATGCTGCACGCGTAGCATTCGCCGCAGAAAAACATGGGAGAAACCGCAATACGGTCGCCGACACTGAACCGGTCACTCGTTCCGTTGATCTGTTCGATAACACCCGCGAACTCGTGCCCCTGAATAATCGGGAGTTCGGTTGCGTAGTCGTCCTCCCAGATGTGCAGGTCTGTTCCGCACAGGGTCACGTTGTGGATGCGGATGAGGGCCTCGCCCTCCGCAGGCGTTGGGTCTTCGGCTGTTTCGTAGTTGATGGTTTCGCGTGAAACGGTGCGAGCGATGCGCATGAGAGTCCTTGCGGGTAGGGCTGCGGGAGTGAACGGTTGAGTGTCGGTTGCCAGCAGCTGATGATGCCGGAATCCGGTTGCCACGGCCAGTGCGGTGAGCCGGTTTGGTAGCTGAATTGGCAGTTCGGCTGGCCTCAACGGGTCGACGGAATGACCCGAGCCAGGAAGCCTCGGGGTGGTGTCGTGCGTGGTTGGGTCTGGTTACGCCGCCGACTTGGCTGCCGGCGTGATCTCGCCAAAGAAGATGTTCCACTGGCGGATGTTGCGCTCGGCGATCAGGCCCTGCACGTGGAACGGGTCTGCGTTGAGCAGTGTTTCGAGGGCGGCTTTGCTCTCGGCGTTGAAGATCAACAGGGCGCCAGGGGCTTCTTCCGGACCAAAGGGGCCGGATACGAGCAGCCGTTGTGCGTTGAACTGGGTTGTCAGGAACTCGACGTGGGCTGGTCGGTGGGCGTCTCGCTTGGCGATGTTTTCGGCATCCGTTGAGTAGCTGTAGGTGACGGCAAACGTGGTCATTGGGGGCATCTCCTCATTGAGAGTCTTGCGGTACGTGACCGCCGGGCATGCTCTCAAGGATGCCGAGCCAAACATAGTTTGTCCACAACTATATTCAGCACACACTAAGTTGCTTTGCGACTTAATTGCGGTGATCCCGGCGCATAAACGCAATCGAGCCGGGCCGTTCTGGCCTTCCCCCGCGTGGGGGAGGGCCGAATGGTCCGACTCGATTGGTCGCCGGGTTCTCGCAGCGGTTCAAGACAGAACCGCTGGGTGTTTACTCAGCGAGCATCCAAACCTGCTTGAGGGGGAGGCGCGTCTGAATCTCCTCGGGAAGCCTGTCGTACGATCGCATGACTGCGTCAACAACGTCATCCGCGGTCCAGGCCCTGAGTCGAAACTGTTGGGCTTGAATTGAAACGCGTGCCGGTCTCGTGAGACCGCCCCACGCGACAAGCAATCCTTGATCGGCACCCTGTGAATGAACGACGCCTGACAAGTCTCGTACAACGGGGTCGGCAACTTGCGATCCCGACTTGACCTGAACGATCAAGCGAGGACTGTCCATCCCAAACAAGCCCCGCCCAGCAACGATGTCAATGCCACCGTCAGGACCGGGGGGAGCCATCGTGCAGGTAAAGCCTTCGGCCTCAAGGATGCACATGATGAGGAGCGTGAGATCGTGTCCCGCAAATTCCTCTGCAATTCGGGCAGTAATTCTGTCGCGGGCGACTTCAACGATATCCGCGTGTAGCTCAGGCTCGTCAACATCGTCAAGGTCTGGCGAATCTTCGAGAGCACTGACTGGTGAAGTTGAGCTCTCTGTATGGAGGAATGGGAGCTGTCCTGGGTCTGTGCCAGTCCGAAGGATGGCCTCCAGCCTTGAGACCGCGTGGTTCTTTGTCGGAGCAAAGATTGAGAGCGCGCTACCGAGGGTATACAGCAAATCCTGTTTAACCTCTGTTCGGGGGAGATCTGTTATCTGCCAGTCGACTTCGACAATGTGCCGCTGTGACGTAAGCGGCTCATCGGCCCTGTATGAGTAGCCGGTACGCACGCGGCCCATGGCTATCTGTTTGGTTGTTTTGAGCGGCATGATGAGCAGGTCGCCAGGCTGAATGCGAGCTCTCAGAGCCCAAAGCTGGCCGGTAATGTTCGCGAGAGATGGTGCGCTGATCTCTGGGAACGATGTGCGAACAATCTCAGCAACGTCTTCCCTTGTTGTGCAGCCGGTGAGGTCAGGAATCTCAGGGAACCCCGCGCCAGAGAGTCCATTGCTAATAGCCCACTGGTCTCGTTCCCCAAACTTTCCGGACCGTATCACCCAGGCTGAACTCATGACGTGCTCCTTAATTGATTATCGAAGGCCCTCAGGTCTCTTCATCGTCAGCCTACCGACGAACGCAATCGAGCCGGGCCGTTCTGGCCTTCCCCCGCGTGGGAGAGGGCCGAATGGTCCGACTCGATTGGTGCGATCAGCGAACGGCGGCTAGCCCGTTGTCGCCACCCGGTACCGAGAAAGCTGCGGCACCCGCAGGGACGACACCTTCACGGAGCGTTCGCGCAACACCGCAAGGAGGGTCAGTACAAAGCCAAACAGGAGCCATGCGATGAGGCCGGCCACCGATGACCCTGCGCCAGCAGTACCGGCATCAATTGCCCGCATGCCCTCAATTGCCGTGGTGAGCGGAAGCGCGGACAGCACGGTGTCGTAGATCGGGGGAACCGTCGAGACGATTCCGGCCGCGAGTGAGAGCACCGTGATGATCATCGCGATGAAACGACCGAATCCACCAAGCACCGCAACGAGCCCCTGGTTGACCGCGCCAAAGGCGGCGCCGGCGAGCATCGAGAGGCCGGCAAACGCGAACCACGAGCCTAGATCGAGCGTGAGCGCGACCTGCATGATGCCGGCGACGAGCAGGCCCTGGAGCGCGCCAATCACAACCCCGGGAATCATGCCAGTTGTGGCAATCCGTAGCGACGATTGCGCGGCGGTCATCGCGCGGCGCGGGATCGGGCGAAGCAGCAGGAAGCTCACCAGCCCACCAACCCAGAGGGCAAGCGTGGCGAAGAACGGGATGCCGCTCGCGTCAAACAGGCCGGTGTCTGTCTTGCCGCTCGTGACGGGGTCCGCAACCACGCCGCTGAGGTTGGCGCGTTCGCTTTCGGTGGTCGTTGGGAGGCTCGTGGATGCCTGCGTGAGGCCCGATCCGAGGTCCTTCACGCCGTTGGTGAGCGTTCCAACGCCGCCGGCGAGTTCGTCGGCTCCGGATGAGAGGGCTACCGAGCCTTCGTGCGCCGAGGATGCGCCGGTCGCGAGGCCTGAGGCCCCGGTCGCGAGCGTTCCAACGCCCGAGGCGAGTCCGCTGGCCCCCGTGGCGAGCTGCTGCGCTCCGCCGCTGAGTTCGGTGGCTCCGGCGGCGAGCTGGTTGGCCGCTCCGGATGCTGTGGTGATGCCGTCGGCGAGGGCGAGCGTTCCTGCAGCTAGTCCGGGCGCGGTGCCATCAAGGTTGCCAACGATCATATTGATTGAGTCTGCTCCACCTTGCACACCCAGTGCTGCATCAACGTTTGTTTTGGCCATATCTTTTGCTGCTTGTGAGATCGCATCGCAATTAGTGCCACAACTTGTGAGTAGCTGCTCAACGATTGCTGACATGCCGTTAGCAGCCTGAACAGCACCGGCTGCACCAGCCGCGGTTCCAGATGCGGCCACTGGTAAGGCTTGCGCTCCCTGAACCAGCAACGGCAACTGCGCGCCCGACCCCGCGAGCCCGGCCGCAAACTCGTTCATCCCACTGGAAAGTGTCGCCGCCCCGCCGGCAAGCCCTGCCGCGCCGGTGCTCAACGCGTTTGCCCCGGTTGAGAGCTGCGAAACGCCGCCGCTGAGCTGGGCCGCTCCGCTGGAGAGCGTGCCGAGTCCGTTGCTGAGTTCGCTCGTTCCGGTCGCGAGCTGGGTTGCTCCGTCGCCAAGCTGAACCGAGCCGTCGGCGAGCTGGGTGGCCCCATCCGCCGCCTCGCCGAGCTTGTCACCAAGGGTGTTGAATCCGACGTAGAGGTTTTCAACGTAGGTTTTGGTGAGCTGTTGGCCGAGCAGGCGCGTTGCAGTGCTTGTCACGGTTGAGCTGAGGGCAGAGTCGACAAGTTTGCTCTTTGGTGAGGTCTGGATGTCGATGGTCGCCTGCGTCGCATCCGCCGCATCCCCCGAGAACGAGGTCGCCGCGGTCGAGAACGACTTGGGGATGGTGACAACGGTTGCGTAGCTGCCGTCTTCCAAGCCGGCCTCGGCATCCTCTTCGTTGGTGATTTTCCAGGTGAAGTTCTCGTCAACGTTGCTATCGACGAGTTCGCCGGCGAGCAGGCGGCCGAGCGGCGCGACCTGGCCGTCGATCTCTGCCGGCTTGTCGAGGTTGACGATGGCTCCGGTCATCTGGGGGAGGCGCGAGGCGGGGTTCCAGAGACCCCAGACCAGGATGGCCCCGAGTAACAGCGGTACAAGGATGAGGCCGACGATGGAGAGCGGCGTCACCTTTTTGGTTGACGTTGCGCGATCGAGTGAGAGTCGTGACATTGCTAGAGAACCTTCTCGAGTGTGTGCGGTGCCGTTGCTGCGGAGAGATCGAGCAGCGTGATTGCGTCGGCCGTGTGTTCGTTGCCCGGCTGGTCGAGGCTGTTGAGCGCCTCAAGGAGTAGGGCGGTGTTTGAGCAGCTGAGCACGATTGCGAGCGGTTTATTCGCCGCTGTCGCGTCGCGTCGAGCATCGCTCAGGATGGTCGTGAGGGTATCGGCGCCGATGCTGCTGAGCAGCGTATCCGCGCCCTCGACCAGTACCAGCTGCGGGCGCTCGGCAAATGCATCCCTGAGGTCGCTCAGCGGCGAAGGGGAGGAAGACGTCAACACAACAGCCGCCCGCGAGCGAACCGCGCTTGCGCGCTGTGGGAGCACCCTTCCGGTGACCTTGAGCTGCCCGTTGAAGTCCGCGATGCGGCCGGCGAGCGTGAGCAGGAGCCCCTGTCGAGCGGCAGGCGTTGCGCCGGTGAGCACGAGGATGCCGTTGGGCGCGATCTCGAAGCTCACGTTATCGAAGAGCGTGTCGGCCGTGGTGTCGGCTGTATCGCCGTTGATGGGCAGGCTCAGCTCGTAGGCGCTCACGGCTGCATTGGTTCCGGGGGTCGGCCACTGCGCGAGCGCAAGCTCATGGTGCAGGTTTTCTCCCTCGACGTCGAACGACGGGAGGATGCGGTCGAGCCAGCGGGGCATCCACCAGGCCTTGTCGCCGAGTACGGCAAGCACCGCGGGAACGAGCGTCATGCGCACGATGAAGGCGTCAACAAACACACCAACGGCGAGGCCGAGGGCGATGGGTTTGATTGAGCTATCGCCCTCCGGCACGAAGGCAGCAAACACGGCGAACATGATGACGGCCGCTGCCGTGACCACCCGAGCCGAGCCAACAAAGCCCTTGCGGATGGCCTTCTGCGCGTTGCCGCCGTGCACGTATTCTTCGCGGATGCGGGAGACGAGGAACACCTCGTAGTCCATCGCGAGCCCAAAGAGTACGCCCATGAGCAAGATGGGCATGAAACTGAGCACCGGCCCGAGGTTGGCGACGTGCAGCGCGTCGGAGAACCATCCCCACTCAAAGACCGCGGCGACCGCGCCGAAGGATGCGCCAACCGAGAGCAGGTAGCCAAGCGTCGCCTTGATCGGCACCGCGATTGAGCGGAAGACCATGGTCAGCAGCACGAGCGACAGGCCAACAACGAGGATGCCGAAGGGCAGCAGCGCCCCGCCGAGGCGGTCAGAGATGTCGATGCCAACGGCGGTAAATCCGGTGACCGACAGGTCGATGTTGTAAGTGTCTTGGAAGTGCTGGTTGAGCCCGCGAATCTCGTTGACGAGCGCCTTGGTCTCTTCGGAGTCGGGCGAGCCTGTTGGGATGACCTGAACGATTCCGGTGTCTGCCGACATGTTTGGGGTTGCGAGCGGAACCTCCGCAACGCCGTCGAGCTTGCTGATTTCGTTGCCGATATCGTTCATGAGGCCAACGGGGTCGGTGCTCGAAACGATCGAGCCCGTCACGATGAGCGGACCGTTGAATCCCTCGCCAAAGTTCTCGGAGAGCAGGTCGTAGGTGATCCGCGCCGAGTTGTCCTTCGGCAGGCTTCCAGCGTCGGGAAGTGCGAGGCGAAGGTCAAGTGCCGGGATGCTCGCGAGGCCGAGCACGCCAACCACCGCGAGGATGGTCACGATGGGGAATCGCGTCACGGCGCGGACCCAGCCGCCAAAGAATCCCTTCGGTTTAAGGTCGTCAACCGGTTCTGTCTGAGACCCTGCTCCCGTACTGCTGGAAGCTGCGGATGCTCCTACCTCTGCGGCCGCATCGAGCGAGACAGTGTCGCCAGCATCGGCGAAGGCGCGGTCGGCGTCGGTCAGCTGTCCGGTTGTTTGCTGGGCATTTGCGGCCGAGTTGCCAGGTAAATTGGTGGGGGCTTCGGTGTACTGAGCATCCTTGGTGCCCGTCGCGTTCTGGGACTGGAGCGCGAGTCGCTGCTTCTTCGGCAGAATCTTGAGCCCGCTGAAGCCGAGCAGCGCCGGCGTGAGCGTGATGGAGATGAGCACGGCAACCGCGACCGCAGCCGCGGCGGCGATGCCCATGACGCTCAGGAACGGGATGTTTGCAACCGTGAGGCCAAGCAGCGCGATGATGACGGTGAGGCCGGCGAAGATAACGGCCGAACCGGCCGTCGCCACCGACCGAGCGGCAGATTCCTCCGGATCAAGGCCGTCTTTCAGCTGCTCCTGATGTCGAGAGATCACAAAGAGCGCGTAGTCGATACCGACCGCGAGGCCAAGCATGAGCGCAAGCATCGGGGTGGTTGACGAGATCGGACCAAAGACGGTGGCGATGAAAATGAGCGTCATCGAGATCCCAACGCCGAGCAGGGCGTTGAGGAGCGGCATGCCGGCGGCAACAAAGGAGCCGAGGGTGAGGATGAGCACAACCATCGCGATGGCGACGCCGAGCAGCTCTACGATGCTGAGCGACGGCAGGTCTTGCGAAAAGAGCTGGCCGCCGATGGCAACCGTTGCGTCGGCTGGCAGCGCCTCGCGAAGGTCGTCGGTGGCGGCGATGAGATCGTCTTTGGTCTCTGCGGTGATGCTGGCCTGGCCGCCGTCGAGTTGTACAGAGATGACCGCCGCCGACTTATCGTCGGAAATCGTTCCCTTGATGGTTGTGTCGTACGGGGATGCCGCTGCGCTGACCTGGTCGAGCTTGTCGAGCGATTTGAGTGAGGATTCGACGGTTGCCTTGATGTCGGCATCCGTCACCTGTTCGCCGCCCGGCGCAACGACCACGATCTGTGCCGAGGTGCCAGAGACCTGCGGGAACGTGTGTGACAGGTCGTTAAGTGCCTCTTGCGACTCGGTTCCTGGGATGGAGAAGGCGTCGTCTGTGCCCTGGTTGAAGGCGAGGGCGCTGCCGCCGAGCACAACAAGTGCTGCGATCCAGAGGCTCAACACGAGGCGTCGGCTTCGGTAGGCCCAGCGGCCGAGGGAGTAGAGCAGCGATGACACGCGGTCTCCTAGTAGATAGGGCGGGAATGACGAGGAGGCGCGACATCGAGCCAGGGTTGTGAGGCATATTCACATTCGATACAAGACTGTATTGAATACATAACTGTATCCTACTGCGGTACCATGGAAACAAAGCTGAGAAAAAAATGTGAAGGAAGGTGAGGGTGTGACGCAACAGATACATCCGCTGGCCACCGCAGCAGTGCAGGCTGGCACGGCATCCACCGAACCCGAATCGCTCGTTCGCCAAGACACCAAGCGCCGCCGCCAGACACGTGAGCGCCTGATGGATGCCGCCTACGAAGAGTTCTCTGAGCGAGGCGTCCCGGCAACCTCAGTCGAGGCGGTCTCAGAGCGAGCCGGATTCACGAGAGGCGCCTTCTACTCGAACTTCTCCAGCAAAGAGGAACTGTTCGTTGCGCTCATGGAGCGAGAGAATTCATTGCGCGTCGAACGGCTCGAAGCCGACATGGGCGTCATTGTGCCGGCCCTCAGCGGCGATCCGGCCAACCTGACAGAAGACCTTGTCTCCGACGTCCTGAACCGAGTGTTTGGGGCGCAGGCCCTCGACCGTCGCTGGTGCCTCGTGCAAGAAGAATTTGCGTTGCTCGCCATGCGAAGCGACCAGGTAGCCAACGAATACCAAGATTTTCAGTCCGACTTCTACGGCCGCCTCGCTGAGGTTGTTGAGCACGCCCTCGCCGGCGTTGGCCTGCAGTTCCGCACCAACTCCCGCGACGCGGTCAGGCTGATTGGCGGCATTTACGAGATGGCGCTGCGGGATTCCCTCCTCAGCAGCGACGAAGACCCGCTCTCGGCCTCAGATGAATTGCTGTCGCTCGTGCCGGCCGTAGTGCTCGCGCTTGTGGTGCCGACGCATTCGTAGGTCGCGGTCTGCCCGCGTGCCCGCCCGCGCGCGTCTGTGTATTCGCGTATTCGCCAGCCCGTGTATTCGCGTTCCCGCGTCATCGACGGCGGAAAATCCACCATTTCTCGGTGAGTTAGTGGAGGATTTCCCGCCCTCGATCGCAAAGTTTGTCACTTGGGCCCGTTGCGCGGTGTTAGATCAGCGAACGGAGCGTATCTTCCGGCGACATTCCAGTCGCGTGAGCCCGAGCGGCAAGGCGCGCGAACTCGTCGTCGGTGAGGGAGATGGTCACCGGATGGCTGGCCGCCGACACTGAGTCGTCGTCGAAGCTGAATAGGCCCGGCTGCTCGTCAACTGTTGGCTCAGGCTGGAAAACGGGTTTGGATGCAGCGGCGGCTTTTGGGGCTGCTGAGGCTGCGGCCGAGCCAGCAGCAGAACTGGTGCTGGAACCGTCGCGCGTCCATCCGGGCCCCTCTGGAATGGCTGACCCGCGCTGGTAGGCCTCCGAAACGGCCCGTGCCCGCTCGTCGGCGGCCTCGTTGAGTGGATGATTTGCGTGACCCTTGACCCATTCGAAGCGGTACGTCCGGCCTTTCAGCTCATCGTCGAGCTCTTTGAGGAGATCAACGTTGAGCACAGGCTTGCCGTCGGCTTTGCGCCAGCCTTTGCGCTTCCACCCTGGCATCCACTCGGTGAGGCATTTGATCACGTACTGGCTGTCGCACAGGATGAGCAGGTCATCGTCGAGGTGTTTGGTCGCCCTGAGAAATTCGAGTACGGCCTTGAGTTCTGCCTGGTTATTGGTTGCGTGCTTCCAGCCGCCGGCGCCCCAGCAATTGTCGTCGACATACCAGGCCCAGCCTGCTGGTCCCGGGTTTCCGAGGGCTGACCCGTCGGCGGCTACACGAATACTCATGATCTCAAGCCTAGATCAGTGGGCAGTGGATGCAGCCCGCCCGTCCGCCCGCCCCTGCTGCCGGGTCCTGGCTGGTTGTCTGGCTGGTTGCCCGGCTGGCTGGTGGCCTGTCTGCCGCCCCCCTGCCTGCCCAGCTGGCTGGTGGCCTGCCTATCTCCCCCTGCCTGCCCGGCCAGCCATCACCGGCCAAGGCATCATCTCGCTTCATCTGTTCGCCCCAAAGTCCGCCTTTTGGGGCTTGAAGAGCGGATTTTGGGGCGAACAGATGGCTGGGTGGCTCAGCTCAGCCAGCTCAGCCAGCTCAGCTAGAGCAGAGCATCCCGGGCTGGGTTGCCGAAAAACCCTCCCCAGCACTAGAAAAATCCATAGCAATTTGATAAACTTGAGTCACGGTGACTCAAGTTTTAGAGTCACCCCAGAACTATTCGAGAAACAACAAGGAGAAAGACAGACAACGTGCAACAAGGAATGCAACCCCCGCAAGAGGACCAGAAGAGCGCCCTCGAGCAGTTTGGCGTGAACCTCACGGAGGTCGCGCGCAGCGGCAAGCTCGACCCCGTCATTGGTCGTGATGCCGAGATTCGCCGCGTCAGCCAGGTGCTGACTCGGCGCACCAAGAACAACCCCGTTCTGATTGGTGCGCCCGGCGTTGGTAAAACTGCCGTTGTTGAAGGCCTCGCGCAACGCATCGTCGCTGGCGACGTGGCCGAGTCGCTCAAAGACAAAGAGCTCATCTCGCTCGACATCTCGGCGCTCATTGCCGGTGCCAAGTACCGTGGTGACTTCGAAGAGCGCATGAAGGCCGTCCTGCAGGAGATTAAAGACTCCGATGGCAAGGTCATCACGTTCATCGACGAGCTCCACGTGCTCATGGGAGCCGGTGGTGGCGAAAGCTCGGTGGCCGCATCCAACATGCTCAAGCCGCTGCTTGCCCGTGGCGAGCTCCGCATGATTGGCGCGACCACGCTCGACGAGTACCGCGAGTTCATTGAGAAGGATGCCGCGCTTGAGCGCCGCTTCCAGCAGGTCTACGTTGGCGAGCCATCGGTCGAAGATACCGTGGCCATCCTTCGCGGGCTCAAGGAACGCTACGAAGCGCACCACAAAGTATCCATCGCCGACTCCGCGCTCATCGCGGCCGCTGCGCTGTCGAACCGGTACATCCCGAGCCGTCAGCTGCCAGACAAGGCCATCGACCTCATTGACGAGGCTGCGAGCCGACTCCGCATGGAGATCGACTCCGCCCCAATGGAGATCGATGAACTGCGTCGCTCGGTTGATCGCCTGAAGCTTGAAGAGCTCGCCCTCAAGAAAGAGAAGGACGACGCCTCCAAGGAGCGCCTTGCCAAGCTGCGCGAAGACCTCAAGGTGCGCGAAGCCGACCTTAAGGTGCTCGAAGCTCGCTGGGAGAAAGAACGCGGAAGCCTCAACGCCGTTGGTGAGCTCAAAGAAAAGCTCGACGCCGCCCGCATCAACGCGGACCGCGCCCAACGCGAGGGCAACCTTGAGAAGGCCTCCCGCCTGCTGTACGGCGAGATCCCGGTCATCGAGCGTCAGTTGCAAGAGGCCGAAAACGCCGAGCAAAGCGACGAGCCCCGCATGGTGAGCGACCAAGTCACCGACGAGGACATCGCCGAGGTCATCGCAGCCTGGACGGGCATCCCCGTTGGGCGCCTGCTCCAGGGCGAGACCGAGAAACTGCTGCACCTCGAAAACGAACTTGGCAAGCGACTCATCGGTCAGAAGAAGGCCGTCGAGGCGGTGTCGGATGCCGTGCGCCGCACGCGCGCCGGAATCTCCGACCCCGATCGCCCAACCGGTTCGTTCCTCTTCCTCGGCCCAACCGGTGTTGGTAAGACAGAGCTGGCTAAGGCGCTCGCGGAGTTCCTGTTTGACGACGAGAAAGCCATGATCCGCATCGACATGTCGGAGTACGGCGAGAAGCACTCGGTGTCGCGGCTCGTTGGTGCCCCTCCCGGCTATGTCGGGTATGAGGCCGGCGGTCAACTCACCGAGGCCGTTCGTCGGCGCCCATACTCGGTTGTGCTGCTCGACGAGGTCGAGAAGGCGCACCCAGAGGTGTTCGACGTGCTGCTGCAGGTGCTCGACGATGGTCGACTCACCGATGGCCAGGGTCGCACGGTGGATTTCCGCAACGTCATCCTCATCCTCACCTCAAACCTTGGCAGCCAGTACCTGGTTGACCCCAACCTGAGCGAGGCCGAGAAGGACAACGCGGTGCGCGGCATGGTTCGTCAGGCCTTCAAGCCTGAGTTTGTGAACCGCCTCGACGACATCGTGATCTTCCAGTCGCTGTCGCGCGGCGATCTTGCCCAGATCGTCGAGCTGTACATCGACCGCCTGCAGGCCCGCCTCGCGGAACGCCGGCTCACGCTTGCTGTGACCCCGGATGCCCGTGCCTGGCTTGCCGAGCGCGGTTACGACCCGATCTACGGTGCCCGTCCGCTTCGCCGGCTCATGCAGACCGAGATTGATGACCGCCTCGCGCGTGCCATCCTCTCAGGCGAGGTTCGCGACGGTGACCTCGTGCGAGTTGACGTCGATCAAGACGAAGACCGCCTGACGGTCAACGCGTCGACTCCGGAGTAACCCGGGTTGGCCTGGCCGGGCTGGCCTGGGCAGGCTTAGCTCGACTCGGCTTGGCCGGAACGAACTAGGTCCGGCTTGATCTGGTCGCAGAATGGTCGCAGATCCACCCAAAGTTGCACTATTGGGTGGATCTGCGACCATTCTGCTGCTTGCTGAGTGTATCTGTAGAAACAGCGAGGGCCCCTGTACATGACGTACAGGGGCCCTTACTCGCGCTGGGACGTTAGGCAGGCGTTGGTGTTTCGGGTTCTTCGGCGCTGTTCGCAACAACCTGGCTCACATAGTCTGCGTTGATGACGATTTCAAACGGGCGGATCTCGAAGTATTTCATCGATTTGCCGTCAGGAGCCAGCTCAAGCTGGCCGGATACAAACCCTGCTTCCTCAAGCTTGGTGAGGTGCATATAGAGGAGGGCTCGGGACATTCCCATTCGCCGAGCAATCTCGCTGACGTGCAGCCGACCTTCCGTGTTGAGCAGAGCCAAGATGTTGAGTCGGTGCGGTCCGCCAAGAGCTGTTAGTCGTGCGACGAGCTGTTGAGTGTTCAATTGCCCTCAATCGGTTGATTGCTAGTTTGGGATGTCGTTGAGCGTTGATTCTAGTGATGCAAGTCGCTTGTCCATGCTGTCAAGCCGGTCAATGAGTTTTTCGTTGACGTCGGCGTTCTGCGTGAGCGCTTTGGATAGCTCGGCATTTCGGCCAAGGGAAAGTCTCACGATGGTTGTTATTCCGCCAATGAGGATGCCGGCGATAACAATCCATGCATACCAAGGAATTGAGCTGAAGAAGGTTGCGTCCATGGGGGGTCCTTTGGGGGTTCCGGGGTTAGTGTTCGTTTGATTTGGGGGTGGTCGCTGCAGCCGCTTGTGCTGAACGGCCTCGAGCGGTTGTGATGATGCTGTTGACGCCGGTGACGATAGCTCCGGTAATGATGATCCATGCGAACCAGGGAAGTGAAGCGAAGAATGTTGCGTCCATGAGTTTCTTTCTATTGGGGGAAGTAATGCGTTCTCTTGCATCTGTAATAAACATATTACACGTGTTGGTTTGATGCAAATTGATGTGAATCTGCTGTCTCTGGTCGGCAATATAACTGGCGACAGGACGCGTACCTCATTCAGCCGAGTGCAACTTCAATTTGCCGACGTCGTGAGGCCTGACGCAAAGCTGCTGCCTGCTGGTGTATCTGCAAAAACGAGGGCCCCAGTACATGACGTACAGGGGCCCTCGCCGTGTGTCAGGCATCCGCAGGGGGACGGATGCCTGACTCCTTAGGCGTCGCGACGCTTGCGAAGGGCAAGCATTGCGGCTCCGGCCAGCAGGATCAGCAGTCCGGTTGCGGCGAGCGGCAGCGACGTCGTGTCACCGGTCACCGCGAGGCCAGCGAAGTTCGTCTGCTGCGAACCGTTGGAGCCGTTTCCAGCACCAGACCCAGCACCAGACCCATCGCCAGTCCCGTTGCCGCCGTGCTCCTTGGCCTGCTCAACGATGTCAACCTTGAGCGGGTCCGAGGCGTTGCCTGCCGCATCCGTGACGATCACGAATACGTCGTCGCCCGGGGTGAGGGGCTTGGCCGGAACGAACGTGAACGTGCCGTCCTTGTCGATCACGAGTTCGCCATCGATTGTGTTGCCGTCTCCGTCAACGATGGTCACCGTGTCGCCGGGGGGGATTGGCCCGCCAGTGATGATCTCGCCGGTTGACTGGTCAACGGCCGGCTGCTCTGGTGCCGTCTGGTCGATGACGACGATGGTTGGTTCCGAAACGGTTCCGGCGGGGTTTGTTGCCGTGACCTTCACCGCATCGCCGTCAACCAGCGCGTAGTCTGGGGCAACCGCGATGAACCAGGTGCCGTTGTCGGAAACAACGGTCGTGATGACCGTTCCGTCCGGCAGCGTCACAGTGATGATGTCGCACGGCGTTCCGGTTCCCGTGAGTACGTCGCCCTGGGAGGGCGCGACGTATGGTGCCTCGACCGCGCTCGCGTCGACCGTCGCCGTTGCCTCTGGCGAGGTGTTGCCTGTTGCGTCTGTTGCGGTGATAACGAGCTTGGTTTTGTCTGCAATTGCGGGGCTGAACGGAAGCGCGAATGTGCCGTTCGTGTCAGCCGTGACCGTCCCGAGCAGGTTGCCCTTCGCGTCGCGGATGGTGACGGTCGAGCCCGGCTCTGCCGTGCCACGAACGACGGAACCGTTGGTGGGCGCAACAACCGGCGCATCCGGAGCAATCGAGTCGATCTGCACCTCGACCGGTGCGGATTCAAGACCCGACGGTCCCGTCACAACAACCGTGACGGAGTCCTTCTCCGTGAGTGGATTGGTCGGCACAAACTCAAATTTGCCGTCCGTGTCTACCTTCAGGTCGCCTTCGATTGGGTTGCCAGCACCGTCGAGGAACTCGACTGTCTCGCGGTCTCCGATTGGGCCACCCGTGATGAGCTGGCCGTTTGACAGGTCAACGTGTGGAGTGACCGGTTTGGTCGACACGATCTCGACCTCTGCCGGAGCCGATTCGAGGCCGGAGGGGCCTGTGATCAAGGCGGTGACGGTGTCATCATCCGTGAGTGGCTTGGCCGGCACAAAAACAAACGTGCCGTCTTCTTCGATAGTGAGGTCACCAGCGATGGGGTTGCCAGAGCCGTCGAGGAACTCGATGGTCTCGCGGTCGCCGATGGTGCCGCCGGTAATGTGAGCTCCGTCAGAAACCCCAATGGATGGCGCGGTTGGTTTGGTTGTGACGAGGTCAACAGCAACCGGTTCGGTTGCGTTTCCTGAGAGGTCCGTGACCACGACAAAGACGTTGTCGCCATCCTTGAGCGGGGTGGTCGGGGTGAACACAAACTTGCCGTCGTCATCAATTTCAACGATGCCAGCCACTGGTTTGCCCGAGCTGTCAACGACCGTGACCTCGTCACCCAGTTCAATGATGCCGCCGGTAACGCTGAGGCCGTTTGAGATCTCAACCGTTGGTGCCGCAGGGGCGATGGTGTCGACGGTTACGGTGCCAGGCTCCGAGACGGTGCCTTCTGGGTTGGTTGCCGTTGCGGTAACAACGTCCCCGTCTGCGAGGCGTGGCGCGACCGGGATCACCCAGTTGCCGTTGGTGTCTACTGTTGTCGCGACCGTGTCGCCGTTTGGCAGGGTGACAAGGATGCCGTGGCCTGGCGTTCCCGTTCCGGCAACGGTGTTTCCGTTGCTCGGGTGAAGAATGGGCGCGTCAACTGCCTTACCGTTGACCGTCGCAGGTGTTGCCGGTGACTCGTTGAGTGCCGCGTCCCTGGCGGAGACGAGGATTTCGGTGCCGTCCTCGAGGGGGTCCTCAAAGTCGATGCTGTATGCCCCTGTCTCGTCTGCCGTTCCGACGCCAATGATGAGACCGTCTTCGAGGCGGATGATGATGGTTGCGCCGGGCTCAGCGGTGCCCGATACCGTGCTGCCGTTTGTGGGGAATACCACAGGGGCAGTGGGGGCAACTGTGTCAACCGTGCGGGTTGCTTCCTGCGAAGCTGTGCCTTCTTTATTCTCCGCTGTGGCTCGAACGGTCTCGCCGTTCTTGGGGCGGTCTGCCTCAGGAACATCAACACTCCAGGTGCCGTCGTCTTTGACAACTGCGGTGAGCGTTGTGTCGTTTGGCAGCGTAACCGTGACGGTCGCCCCAGCGTCGCCAATGCCCGAAACGGTTGATCCGTTTGTTGGGTTGATGGCTGGCGTTGTTGGCACGGTGCTGTTAACGGTGACGCTGACGGGGGCGGTGGCGTTGCCAACGCGGTCGGCGGCGGTCACGGTCACGGTGGTGCCGTGAGCGAGAGCCGGGTTGAACGGGGCGACGAAGTCACCGTTTTCGTCGGCATCCACCGTCGCGATGATCTCGTTCTTGTCGTTGCGGATGGTGACCGTCGCGAAGGGCTCGGTCTCGCCGCGGATAGTGCTGCCGTTGCTTGGGTGCACGTCGAGCGACTGGGGTGCGGTGGTGTCGATGACAACGTCGGTTGCCTCTGACTCGTTGCCGGCCGGGTCGCGGAGGCTTACGGTGACCGTGTCGTCTTCGGTGAGTGCCGTGTCGGGCGTGAACACAAACGTTCCGTCTGGGTTGCGAATGAGCTCACCCTCGATTGGGTCGCCGGAGCCGTCGAGGATGATGATCTCGTCGGTCGTCGCAACAGGACCACCGGTGATGACGGCCCCATTGGAGCGGTCAACGATTGGTGCTGTCGGGGCGACGCGGTCAACGACCTGCGTTGCTGGCGCCGAAACGGTTCCCTCAACGTTGGCGGCCGTGGCCGTGATGACCTCGTTGTGGTTTGGTCGCTGGGCAGCGGGAACCTGGATCGACCAGGTGCCGTCGCCGGCAACCGTCGCCGTGAGCGGGTTTCCGGTTGGGAGGGTGAGCGTGATCGTCGTGCCTGGCGTGCCGGTTCCCGCAACGGTTTGCCCGTTGGTTGGGCTGATGACCGGCGCGGCGACGGGGGAGGCGTTCACTGTCGCCGTGGTTGGCGTCGACGTGTTGCCAGCTGCATCCGTCGCCGTGACCGAGACCTCGAGGCCGTGCACGAGTGCAGGGTCGAACGTCTTGGAGTAGTTGCCGTTTGTGTCGGCGATAACGGTGCCAAGCACGGTGTCTCCGTCGCGAATCACAATGGTTGAGCCTGCCTCGGCCGTGCCGGTGATGACAGAACCGTTGGTCGGCTTGACCGTTGGCGCATCCGGTGCGTCGGAGTCAATCGTGACGGTCGCTGGGAGCGAGGGCGTGCCCTCAGGGTTTGTGGAGATGACGGTGACCACGTCGTTGTGCGCGAGCGGTTTGTTGTCTGGCACCGTGATTGACCAGTTTCCCGAGCCGTCAACAACGGTCGTGAGGGTTGAATCGTCTGGCAGGGTGACCGTGATCGTTTCGCCAGCCGTTCCGGTTCCCTTGAGAACCTCGCCGTTGCTTGCGTCGACCGTTGGGGTGCCGGGAACGGTTGTGTTGACCGTGACCGTACCCTTTGGTGAGGTGTTGCCTGCGGTATCCGTCGCGGTCACGGAGAGTACCTCGCCGTGGGCTGGAGCCTTGGTTGTGGTGATGGCAAAGTTACCTTCGGCATCGACCAGGCCGCTGCCGATTGGCTCGTTGGCCGCGTTGGTGATGGTCACCGTTGAGAGGGGCTCTGCGGTTCCGCGAACGATGGTTCCGTTGGTTGGAGCCGCAGCTGGGGCCGCTGGTGCAATCGTGTCAACCGTGATGGTGACGTCGGTGCCGGGGTCTGACGCAACACTGTTCTCGTCAAGCTCGAACACCGAGTAGGTGGCTTCGCCCTGTGGCAGAGCGGATGCGGGGGTGCACGACCATGACAGGTCGGCCTGAACGGTTGTTGAGCAGGCAACGGTGCCAGAAGCATCCCGAACCTCAATTGCCTGGCCGGCCTGCTGGCCGGTTCCAGTAAAGGTTGGCTTTGCCGTATTGAGCAGCGAATCGTCTGCGGGGGCCGTGACAACGGGGGCAGCTGGTGCCTCGGTGCTGATGGTGACGGCCCAGTCTTCTACCTCGCCGGAGTCGGCGAAGCTTGAGGCTGTTGTGGCGGGAATCTCAGATGTGCGGATGCGTATCCAGGTGTCCCCAGACTGGCGAATGGCCGATGACGGGATCGTGATGGTGTGGATGCCGTTGCCAGCAGCCGCGCCTGAGAACATTTCGTTGTCGTCAAATACGCCGTTCATGTTGGCGTCGACCCACACTGAGGTGGTTGCGGTGTGCCCTGGCAGCAGGCCGTTGACGGGAACGTTTATGGTGTTTGCCCTCGCCGTGTAGAGGCTTGGGGCCTCGGTGAAGGCGTCGTTCTCGTCAGTTGACTGCACCTGCGGGGTGCTGCCGGAGCGAACGAGTGGTGCGTCGTTGGTGAGTCCGGCGCCGATGGAGAGGCCTGAGTTGACGTGCGAGGCTGGTCCGTACGTTGCCGGAAGCTCGGTGTTTCCGCCAGCGAGATCCTCGTCAACCGTGAAGTCGAGAACGGTGACGGTGTCAAGCGAGTTGTTGTTGCCGGCGCCAATCGAGCCGCGCAGGGTGTCGACGCGAAGCGTGACCGACTGTACCGTTCCGGTGAGCTCAAGCGAGCCACAGGCTGGCGGCGAGAGCTCGGGCATCGAAGACCGGCGGTTGCAGAACGATGCGTTCTCATAGCCAACTGGGAGGGTCGCGGGGGCGACAGCAGTATCGGTAACGGACCAGCCGTCGAAGCCGGCACGCTTGGTGAGCGTTGGGACCTCGGGCTGTCCGTCAACGACGGTCAGCGCGGTTGCCGCAACATCCATGTTCGCGTTCGATCCGATGCCGCCCATTCCGCGATACATGTGGATGCGGGGATTTGTCACGGGGCTGCTAAACGTCAGGGTGACGGTTCCAACGTGTTGTGGCGTGATCCGGGTGATTGTGCTTGGAGTGGTCTCAAAACGAAACTTTCCGTAGGCTCCCATGACGCTGTCGGGGGAGAACTCCCCACCTGGCCTGGCAGGGGCCGTGCCCATGAAGGTGGTTCTGATGGTTCCGTCTGGACCGTTTGCAACGGCCGCGGTTACGGTGAGTCCGCCGGTGATGGTGGTGACGGTGCCATCGTTCGTGATGGTGCTGTTCCCGCGGTAGGCGGAGGCTGCATCTGTGCCAAGGGTGAGGCCCCCGACGGCGACGAGCAGTGCCGTTGCCGACGCGAGCACGCGGCGCCTGGCTGAAGCGCGAGTTGACCGTTCGAGCGGTCGTTGTGTTGGTCTGAACATCATGGAACTACGGATCTTTCTGTGGTGAATTGTCACGAAAATGTCTCAAGCGGTGGGCCAGTGGGCCGGTGGGTCAGTCAGCTGTTGGTGAGTAAAGGATGGTTGGAGGCCGAGGTTCGACCCCCGCCGCGGCAGTCACCGCAACGGGGAGCGTGAACGAGTCGTCGTGCAGAACGGCCCCGTCAATGACACAGACGAGGTTGCTTCCGGCCTGCGCGCAGTCCCCCTGCCTTGCATCGATCTGGGTGCCCGGCGCTGGGGTGAGGGTGAGTGAGTAGGAAGCGCGATTGTTGGGCGCAACGTTTGACACGAGGAGGGGCCAGGTCATGGATGCGCCTGCCTCTGCCTTGTCCCACTCCAACTGCGGCATCGAGCCGGCCCGCTGGAGGAGTTCTGCCGGCGCGTAGCAGCGGTGGTCTGTTGCACCCTGGCCGGCACCAACGGCGACATTTGCGGGGGTTGGTGCGGCCTGACGGGCGTGAGTTGTGCCGGTTCCTGCGTCGGTTGGGCCGGCAGATGAGGTTGCTATGGATGCAAATACCGCAAACCCGATGAGGGCCGCGGCGGCAATCGATGCGGGGTAGCCAATCTTGCTCAACACAGACACCGGCGTGCGAGCACTGCTTGCGGCGTTGCCGGTGGTTCGTGCCACAACGCCTGCGGTGGCATCCGCGTTCGCCGCTGCGAGGCCAACCATGATGGCCACCGGCACCCTGAACGAACGAAGGCGGCGAACGGTTGCCGCGCAGTCGTCGCACGCTTCGAGGTGTTCAATCACGACGGCGTTGCGTTTCGCCGAGAGCGTGCCGGCAACGTGGGCAGCAAGCTTTGCCGCATCAATAGTGCCGCAGCCGGGCTGTTCATTCGCGGTTTGCTCAAGGTAGCGCGCCCTGAGGTTTGCTTTTGCCCTGTGGGCGATGACGGTGACGGTGTTGGCACGAAGCCCAAGGTTTTCCGCGATCTCCGTGTGCGGGAGCTGCTCAACTTCCGTGAGGTACAGCACTTGGCGGTCGCGGGCAGGCAGCGCGAGAAACGCGGTACGGATGTTGGCGACGTTCCAGGTATCCACCGCGGTCTCGGGGGAGTAGTGCGGGGCGAGCTTTTCTTCGAGCTCTGCTGGCTCGGCGATCTGAATGACCCTGCCCTGGTTCTTTGCGTGCCGCGTTGCGATGTTGCGGATGGCCCTGAGCATGTACGCGTCAAAGGTCTCTTGGCTTGGCCCTTTGCCTCTGCGTACCGCTGAGAGCGTTGCAATAAATGCTTCGGAGAGGAGGTCTTCGCCGAGGTAGCGGTCGCGGGCAACGCCGCGGGCATAGCGAAGCAACGCGTCCATGCGCTCGGTGAAGCGCACGATGAACTCGTTTTCGCGATCCCCTATCGCTGGTGTGTTGTTTTGCATGGTTCCCCTACCGTGCGTCGATGGCATTGCCATCCGTGTCTGATGATCAGTTCTCTCGCTGAACTCACGACCGTCCCAGTTAGGTTGGGCTTGACGCGTTCATTGAGATAGAGACACACGAGTCTTGCGGGTTACAAAAAACCACGACTATTTTGACGCAACAACAATCCCCTCGTGTTGCGTGGCTCTGCACTGCGAGTGCTGAGCCGGTTCAGCGTAACGCGTTGGCCGCTCGTGACTGAGTGGCTGGATGACGTTGCCGCTGGTTTCCCCCCGAAAACTGCGATGAATTCACTGTTGAATTCCCCCTAGAGCTCTAATTTATCATGATTAAATATTGTCGATTGGTTCGAGTGCAATGTTTTCGGGTTCTTCCCAGCAACGGGCGGCGACCGTTCTGCCTGGCAAGAGATTGGTCGCCTCCCCACCCAAGAGCATGCCGGGAGGCGGAACTGTGACCAATCTGAGCCGCGCGTTCCTGGCGGGTGCCCGGGTTTCCCCGTCAGGTTGCCGCGTCGGTTAAACAACGAGTGCCCAATGACCTGCCCAAACACTGGATGTTGGACTGGCCCTTGGGCACTCGAGGGTGGATCGCCGCGAACGCGGCCCTAGCGGTTAGGCATCACGGCGCTTCCGCATGGCAATCAGCCCCGCACCAGCAAGCAAGACCAGCAGCGCGGTCGAGCCGAGGGGCATGAGCGTGTTGTCGCCGGTGTTGGAGAGGCCTGCAGAACCGTTATCGCTTTGCTTTGGCTTCTCGTCCGAGTCCTGACCGGAGTTGTTGGTGTCTGGCCGCGTAGCCGGTGCCGAAATGGTCACCTTGAGCGGAACAGAGGAGTTGCCTGACGCATCGGTCACAACAACAAATACCTCAGCTCCTTGGCTCAGCGGTGTGGTGGGGATGAACGTGAACATGCCGTTCTCGTCAATCACAACCTCGCCTGAAATGACCTTGCCGTCGCCATCAACAAAGGTCACGGTATCGCCCTTGTCAACCGGCCCTCCCGTGATGACGTTGCCTGTCGACGGGTCAACGGCGGGCTGCTCGGGTGCCAACTGATCAACGATTACCGCGGTTGGCTCCGACTTGGTTCCTGCGGCGTTTGTTGCCGTCACCCTAAGAACATCGCCATTCGTGAGGATGTGGTTGGGCGCGAGGTCGATCGACCACGTTCCGTTATCGCCGACAACGGTCGTCAGCACGGTGCCGTCTGGCAGCGTGATTGTGATCGTGTCGCACGGCATCCCAGTTCCGGTGAGTACGCCACCCTGGGTCGGGGCAACATAGGGCGGCAGAACCGCGGCGCCGTTGACGACGCTCTCTGCCTGCGGCGACGTGTTGCCGGCAGCATCCGTTGCCGTGACAAACAGCGTGGTCTTATCCGCGATAGCCGGGCTGAAGGCGAGCGAGAAGTTGCCCTCGTCGTCAGCCAGCGTGGTTCCGAGCACGTTGCCGTCGGCATCCCTGATCGTCACCTTCGAACCGGCCTCGGCCGTGCCGCGCACAACTGAACCGTTTGACGGCTGCACAACGGGCGCATCTGGTGCGACTGTGTCGACCGTGACCGAACTTGGTGGCGAGGTGAGACCGGATGGGCCGGTCACCACAACGTTGACAATATCGGTGTCAGTGAGCGGCGTCATGGGAACGAAGACAAACATTCCCTTCTCGTCAACCGTGAGGTCTCCCTCTATCGGGTCACCGTTGCCGTCGAGGATAGCGATGGTGTCGCGCTCGCCAATCGGCCCGCCAGTGATCTGCGTTCCGTTTGACACGTTGACGTGTGGTGCGCTCGGCACGGTTGTTACGACGTCGAGCGGGGAGGGCGTCGACGCGTTGCCAACTGCATCGGTCACCACAATCTTGGCGCCGTCGGTTTCGTCGATTGGATCGGTCGGGACGAAGCTAAACATTCCCTCGCTGTCGATAGTGACGGTCCCCTCGATGGCGTTGCCGTTCTTATCAACAAAGCTGATGGTTACGTTGTCTTCAACAGGCCCGCCGGTGATGACGGTTCCGTCAGAGACGTCTGTCTTCGGCACGCTCGGAGCGATCGTGTCGATGGTCACCTGCTCAGGCGTTGAGGTGAGGCCGGATGGTCCCGTCACAACAACCTTTGCCGTGTCCTTCTCCGTGAGTGGCGTTTTGGGGATGAAGACAAACGTGCCGTCTTCGTTCATCGTGAGATCGCCTTCAAGGGGCTCGCCGTTGCCGTCGAGGATTGCGACGGTCTCGCGGTCCCCGATTGGCCCACCAGTGATCTGCTTGCCGTTGGAGGCATCAACTGCTGGTGTCGCGGGCTTGGTCGCGACAATATCTACCTCTGCCGGGTTCGATACGAGGCCGGATGGGCCGGTCACGATGATGTTCACGACGTCGTCATCGGTGAGCGGGGTCTTTGGAACAAACACAAACATGCCGTCGCCGCCAACCGTGAGCGTGCCCTCGATGGGCTCGCCGTGACCGTCAAGCACCGTGATGGTGTCGCGCTCGCCGACCGGTCCGCCGGTGATGGCGGTTCCGTCCGAAACGTCAACGGGTGGCGTCGCCGGTGCGTCGGTGATGATTTCAACCGGTTTTGGGGCTGATTTCAGTCCGGATGGGCCGGTGACCACAACGGTGACGATGTCGTCTTTACCAAGCGGGTTCTTCGGGGTGAACTCGAAGGTGCCGTCTGGGTTCATCACGAGGTCGCCCTCGATGGGTTCGCCGCTGCCGTCGAGGATCGCGACGGTTTCGCGGTCTCCGATTGGGCCTCCGCTGATGGTGGCCCCGTCTGATACCTCAACAGCTGGGGCCTTCGGCGCGATGCTGACGATTTCAACCTGTGCCGGCGCTGATTCCAGTCCGGAAGGTCCCGTGACAACGATGGTGACGATGTCGTCGTCGGTGAGCGGCTTCTTGGGAACGAAGACAAAGGTGCCGTCTTCGTTCATCGTGAGATCGCCTTCAAGAGGCTCGCCGGCGCCGTCGAGGATCGCCACGGTTTCGCGGTCTCCAATTGGGCCTCCGTTGATTGAGGTTCCGTTGGAAATCTCGACGGCCGGGGTTGCCGGCTTGGCCGTGATGATCTCAGCAGCGACCGGGTTGGATGCGTTCCCTGATGGGTCGGTCACAACCACGTTGGCAATCGCGCCAGCGGTGAGCGGCGTGCTGGGGGTGAAGACAAAGGTGCCGTCGCCGTTCACCGTGATGGTGCCGGCAATGGGGAGATCGTCTTGACCAAGCACGGTGACCGTGTCGCCCTGTTCGACGGTGCCGCCGGTGATGGTCACGCCGTCGGAGGGTTTCAGGACCGGCGCGAGTGGTGCGATGGTGTCTACCGTGACGCTGCCGGGCTCCGAGATGGTGCCTTCCGGGTTGGTCGCGGTTGCGGTCACTACGTCACCGTTCGCAAGGCGAGGAGACACCGGGACGGCCCAGTTGCCTTCGTCGTCAACCGTCGTGGCGAGCTTCTCGCCGTTGGGAAGGGTGACGAGGATGTCGTGCCCAGGCGTTCCCGTTCCCCGTACAACGTTGCCGTTGCTTGGGAGGACCTCGGGCGCGTCAACCGGCTGGGCGTTGACGATCGCTGGGGTGCGAGGTGACTCGTTCCCTGCGGCGTCGCGAGCAGATACGAACAGCTCAAGGCTGTCGTCGAGTGGCTCAGTGAAGAGGATGCGGTACGCGCCGGTGTCGTCGGCGGTTCCCGTGCCAATAATGACCCCGTCGGTGTCGCGAATGATAATTGTCGCGCCGGGCTCGGAGGTGCCTGAAACGCTCGTGCCGTTGGTCGGGTTGACCACGGGAGCCGGCGGGGCAACCGTATCCACAACGCGCGTCGCTTCTTCGGACGACGTGTTGTAGCGGTTCACGGCGGTCGCGAGAATCGTCTGGCCGTTGAGCGGACGGTCTGCCTCAGGTACGTCGACCGACCAGGTGCCTTGGTCATTCACGATTGCGGTGAGTTGTGTGCCGTTTGGCAGGGTCACCGTCACGGTGTCTCCGTGGTCGCCGATGCCGCTCACGGTCTGACCGTTTGACGGGTTGATCGCCGGAGTGGTTGGAACCGAGGTGTTGACCGTCACGGTCTGCGGTGCCGTTGTGTTGCCAACCTTGTCGGCGGCCGTCACCGAGATGACGGTGCCATTCGTGAGTGCCGGCACAAAATTGGCAACAAAGTCGCCGTGTTCGTCGGCGGTAACGGTGAGCACTGTGCCGTTCTCATCGTTGTGGATGGTCACCGTGGCGAAGGGCTCTGTCGTGCCGCGAACAACGCTTCCGTTGCTCGGGTTGAGGTTGAGCACCTCTGGCGCCGACGTGTCGATGACGACGGGAGTGGCATCCGACGTGTTCCCGGAAGGGTCACGAAGGGCAACCGTTACCTCGTCCGTCTCTGCGAGCGGGTCCGTCGGCGTGAAGACAAAGGTGCCGTCCTCGGCGTTGCGAATCAGCACGCCGTCAATGGGGTCTCCGTTTGCGTCGAGGACAAGAATGTCGTCCTCGGCTGCGACGGGTCCGCCGGTGATGGTCACACCGTTTGACCGGTCGACGTGCGGTGCCTCTGGCGCCTGCTGATCAACGATCTGCGATGCGGGGGCCGATACCGTACCTTCTTTATTCGAGGCTGTTGCCGTCACAACGTCGTTGTGGTTCAGCGCCTGGCCAGCAGGAACGCTGAGTGACCATTCACCCGCTGCGTTGACCGTCGTTGTGAGGGGGTCGCCGGTTGGCAGGGTTACCGTGATCGTTGTTCCCGCGGTTCCCGTTCCCGAGATCGTAGATCCGTTGGTTGGGTTGATGACGGGCGCGGCGACCGGATCGCCGTTGACCGTTGTGGTCGCGGCCGGCGACGTGTTGCCTGCGGCATCCGTTGCCGTCACAACCAGTTCAAGGCCGTGTGCGAGGACCGGGTTGAAAACCTTCGAGTAGTTTCCCTGTGGGTCTGCCGTAACCGTTGCCAGCAGGTTGTTGCCGCTGTCACGAATTTCGACGGTTGCGCCTGGTTCGGCCTTTCCTGCAACGATTGAACCGTTGGTTGGGTTCACGATGGGCGTGGACGGAGCCTCGCGGTCAATTGTCACCGAGGCGGGGAGCGAGGGTGTTCCTTCAGGGTTGGTAGAAATGACCGTGACAACATCGTTGTGGGCGAGCGTCTTTTCAACCGGTACTGGGATGCTCCAGTTGCCAAGCCCGTCAACGAGCGCAGTCAGTTTGGTGCCGTCTGGGAGGCTCGCCGTGATGGTTTCGCCGGCGGTGCCAGTTCCCTTGAGCGCGTCGCCGCGCGAGGCGTTGACCGTTGGGGTTGCTGGCACGTCAGCGTTAACGGTGACGGATTTGGCGGGCGAGACATTGCCCGCGGCGTCCGTGGCCGTCACCTTGAGCACGTCGCCGGTGGCGGGGGATGGGCCAGTGGTGGTGATGACGAAGTTGCCGTCAACATCTGCGGTTCCGGTGCCAATGACGGTGCCGATAGCGTTTGTGATGGTCACGGTTGACAGCGGTTCGGCGGTGCCACGCACGACCTTGCCGTTGCTCGGTGCCGCGGTTGGCGTTCCTGGCGCGATCGAATCGATGGTCAGGGTCAGCGTGGTGCCAGGGTCCGACGCGACGTTGTTTGGCTCGATCTCGTACACCGAGTAGTTGGCCTCGCCCTGTGGCAGGGCGACGGCTGGCGTGCAGGACCATGCCAGGCCAGCCTGCACGGTTGTGGTGCACACAACGGCACCAAGAGCGTCACGCACCTCGATCTTCTGGCCGAGCTTCTCGCCGGTGCCGGTGAACGTTGGGGTGGCCGTGTTGAGGAGTGCTCCGTCAGCCGGGCTGGTCACAACGGGTGCGGCTGGTGGTACGGCCGTTACCGTGACTGGCCAGTCCTCGACCTCGCCCGAGTCTGCAAAGCCAGTGGCGTTTGCCACGGCGGTCTCGGCCGTGCGGATGCGCATCCAGGTGTTGCCAATGGTTGTTGTTGCCGTCGAGGGTAGCGTGACGCTGTGGATGCCGTTGCCGGCTGCGGCCGCCGAGTATTTCTCGGAGGCATCGAAGACGCCGTTTCGGTTGCTGTCCAACCACACGGAAGTTACTGCGGTGTGGCCGGCGAGTAGCCCGTTGACGGGGACGTCGATGGTGTTTGCCTTGCCGGTGAACAGAGTTGGGTTCTCGGCGAAGGCGTCGTTCACGTCGGTCGTCTGTGCCTGCGGTGTTGTCGCCGTGCGGGTTGACGTTGCGTCGTTCGTGAGCCCGGCACCGATTGAAAGCCCGGAGTTCACGTGGGAGGCGTTGCCGTAGGAGACCGGGGTTGCGGTGTTTCCGCCGGCGAGGTCTTCGTCTACGGTGACCTCAAAGTTGACGTAGGGGATAGTAACGCCCGTCGAACCGGCACCGACTACTGTTTGGAAGGTATCGAGTTTGAGCGTAACTGTCTGCACCGTTCCGGTGAGCTCGACCGAGCCGCAGCCGGCGGGAGAAAGTCCGGAACCGGCAACCGTTTTACAGGCGTCTGGCTGTACATAGGCGATGCCTGTTGTGTTCGAGAAGACGCTTGAGTCGGTTACCGTCCAACCATCGAATCCGGAAAGCTTGTTCAACGTCGGAATCGAGGGGGTGCCGTCTACAACCGTCACTCTGGTGCTATCGACCAGTGTGTCTGCGCCGGGCGTGACGAGCCCGCCGAACATGCGAGAGAGATGAAGCCTTGGGTTGGTTACCGGCTTGCTGAAGCTCAACGTGACCGCTCCAAAGTTGCGATACTCGCCGGGCACGGGCGGGCTCATCACGGCTGAGATTCGGATGTTGTTCTTGCCCGTCACAACATCAGCAGGGCTAAACGGCACGCTCTCGACGTTGGCGGCGGCCATGACGAAGGAAGCCATCGAAGCGGAGCCCTGGGTGCCTGGGGTCAGATTCGCGGTCATGGTGAGACCGCCGGGAAAGGTCATTGAGGCGTTGCTTCCTGACGCCGTGACTGTGCTGTTGCCCTGGAACGCGCCGGCTGGCGCGGCCCCGAGGCTGAGGCCGCTCACCGTGAGCAGCCCTGCGGTCGCGATGGCGAGCACGCGTGACGCGGCTCGCGTGACGCGATTCCTGCCGTCAGGTGGTTGAGGGGATTGAGTATGCATGAACCTGCTGGTCTCTCTCGTGTGGATGTTGTCTCAGAAAAAGGAATTGTGAAGAGTCAGGGGGCTGGGCGATACAGCACGGATGGCGTGCGGGGCATCGCTCCAGAGACGGCTGAAACCGTCACCGAGAGATCGAAGCGGTCGGCGTCAAGCGCCGCGCCATCGATCACACAAATGAGGTTGCTGCCGTTTTGCGTGCAGTCGCCGGGCGTGCTTGAAACGCTTGTGCCCTGGGCCGGGATGAACTCAAGCGAGTAGGGCACGCGGCGCTCGGCCGCGATGTTGGTGACGTTCAATACCCGCTCAATGCCAGTTGCTCCGGCGCGGTGCGATTCTGCGGCCGACCAGGTGAGTGTCGGGATGCTGCCAGAGCGCTGCAGGACGTCTGCCGGCGCATAGCAGCGGGTCGCGGGTTCGCCGCTTGCGGGAGCCGCAGCAACGTTTGCGGGCGTCGAGAGGGTTTCGGTGGCAGACGGCTTATGAGTAGGAGCGACGGGGCCCGCCGTTGAGCTGCCAAGGCTCGGGAGCAAGACAACGCCGGCGCAGGCGGCAACCGCGAGAATGACGGTGGGGTGTGTGATCTTTCTGAACACTGCCGACGGCACGCTTTGCCCGGCATGTGCCGAGGCGAGGCTGCCTTGGGCGCCGGATCCAACCGCGGCAAACGCGCTCGACCCTGTGATTGCGATGCCAACCAAGACCGCAACGGGGACTCTGAACGAACTCATGTGGCGAACTGCCCGCGCGCAGGTGGCGCAGGTCTTGAGGTGTTCTGTGGCCCGTTCTTTGCGCTTGGGAGGGAGGGTCCCCGCAACCAGCCCGGCAAGGCGGGCGTGGCTGATGGCTGGGCAAGCAGGGAGGTTCTCTGCGGTCTGCTCAAGATAGTTGGTGCGCAGCAGCGCCTTGGCTCTGTGCGCAATGACGGCGACGGTGTTCTGCCGCAGTTCGAGGTTCACCGCGATGTCAGCTTGGGACATCTGCTCTACCTCAGAGAGGTACAGCACCTGCTGGTCACGGACCGGAAGCGCCTGAAATGCCCGCCTGATGGTGTCGGCATCCCAGGTCTCGGCAGCAGTGTCAGGCGAATACTGCGGCAGGCGAAGGTCGGCGAGCTCGCCGGGTTCGGAAACCGACGTGACCTGTTCCTGCGCTTTTGCACACTTAACTGCGGCGTTGCGGATTGCGCTTCGCATGTAGGCCTCGAATGTTTCTGGCGCCGGTCCTTTTCCTCCCCGCACTGCTCGAAGGGTCGACATGAAGACCTCAGAGAGCAAATCTTCGGCGACAAAGGGGTCGCTGGTAACGCTTTTGGCGAAGCGCAAGAGCGGGTTCATTCGTTCGACAAAGCGAGCGATAAACTCGCTTTCCCGATCTCCAGCCGCTGTTGATGTGCTGTCCATGGTTCCCCTGCCGAGGCAACAGTCCTCCTGTCGCCTGAAACATTTAATTGCCGCAATACCGCATGGATGCTGTTCCCTAGATGCCCCAACGCAATGCGCTTTCACATAGGGAGAGTTGGTCTCAAGTCGCTGATTACAGAAACGGTGGAAAAGTTTGACGCAATAAATAACGTTGGCGTCGGTTTGCGTCCCACGGCAAACCAAATGCCGGTGCGGCAGACTGCGGAGCGGCCTGAATGTTGAGGCTGCGCGTCACGTGTCGTGCCAGTTTTCCCCCGAAAACTGGATTGAATTCGTTCTTGAATTCCCCCTATGGCGATTAATTTATCACAATAAATAATTCACACTCGATGAGTTCGTGGATTGTGGAGTGTTTTCCCAGATCCACCCCTGTTCGTGACAAATCGTCACGATATGCTCTACCCATGGCTGTGACCGACGAAGCGATCCTCAAAATCAAAGAGATGATTATCTCGGGCGAGCTTGGGCCTGGCGAGAAACTTCCGCCAGAGAAAGAACTGAGCGAGCGGCTTGGCCTATCCCGCAGCTCGATGCGCGAAGCCGTGAAGGCACTTGAGGTTATTCGAGTGCTCGATGTGCGTAGGGGCGACGGCACCTACGTCACGAGTCTTGAGCCTCGCCTCCTGCTCGAAGCAATGAGCTTTGTCGTTGACCTGCACGACGACGACTCGATCCTTGAGCTGTTTCAGGTGCGCCGCATCCTTGAACCTGCCGCAGCCGGCCTTGCGGTCAACAAAATGACCCCAGAAATTGTGCAGGGATTGCGTGAGCAGATCGAGTCGGTTAACGATGAGACCGATGTTGAGGGCCTGGTTGCGCACGACCTCCGATTCCACAGCGCGATTGTGGATGCCGCAGGCAACTCGTACCTGTCGACGCTCATCGAGTCGCTTTCGAGCCACACGGTGCGCGCCCGCATTTGGCGCGGTCTGACGCAGGAGCACTCGGTATCGCGAACCCTCCTTGAACACCGCGCAATTGTTGATGCGCTCGAGCGTGGCGATGGTGAACTCGCGCAGGCGCTCACGACGGTGCACATCTCGGGTGTTGAGCAGTGGCTCCGCCAGGCGGCAGAAGCCTCCCGCGGAAACTAGCTGCCCACCCCCACCCCACCCGCCGCCAGATTGGGCGTAGTTTTGCCGTTTCGGCGTATCTTGTCTGATACGCCGAAACGGCAAAACTACGCCGAAACGGGGGCAAGGGTTGGGCCCGCGATGACATTGGCCGCGGGGCGGGGCGGGGCAATGCCAATTACTCTGCAGGGCGCAGGCGCAGTTCCTGCATGCCGCCATCAACCGCGATTGACGTGCCGGTTGTCGAGCCCGAGCGGGGGCTCGCGAGGTAGGCCACGGCATCCGCGACCTCGGATGGGGCAACCAGTCGGCCGTGCGGCTGGCGGGCGTTCAGCGCCGCGCGCTCTGCGGCCGGGTCGACAGCGCTGTCGAGTAGGCGACCGACCCACGGGGTATCGGCCGTGCCGGGGTTGACGCAGTTCACGCGGATGCCCTCGCGCAGGTGATCGGCGGCCATGGCCCGCGTGAGCGAGAGCACGGCGCCCTTTGAGGCGGTGTACAGCGCGCGGGCCTGCAGGCCAGCGGTGGCGGCAATCGACGAGGTGTTCACAACGGCAGCGGCCTCCGACTGCCGCAGGTAGGGGAGCGCGGCGCGGGTGACGCGCGCGATGCCGATGACGTTGACGTTGAGCACTCGCGCCCATTCGTCGTCGTTGTTGTCCTCGATTGTGCCCTGCGCTCCGATGCCAGCGTTGTTGACCACGATGTCGATGCGTCCAAAGTGACCAGCAACGGCCGCAACGGCATCCCGCACCGAGGCGTCGTCGCCAACGTTGGCGGCGACGGCAAACAGTGACGGGTCTGCGGCGTCAGGGTTGAGGTCGAGGGCGGCAACTTTTGCTCCACCGTCGTGCAGCCGCTTGGCTATGGCCGCGCCGATTCCCGAGGCGCCTCCCGTAACGATCGCTACGAGGCCGTCAAATTCTTGGCTCATGCGTTGTTCTCCTTCACGTATTCGACAAACTGCTGGCGTTGGCGGCCGAGGCCCTCGATCTCGATTTCGCAGACGTCTCCCGGCGCGAGGTAGGGGAAGCGGCCGGAGAGCGCAACGCCCTCTGGGGTTCCGGTGAGGATGAGGTCGCCCGGCTCCATGACTAGGTACTGGCTGAGGTGATAGATGATGTAGTTGACGTCAAAAATCATGTCGGAGGTTGAGGAGTCTTGGCGGGGCTCTCCATTAACCCAGCTGCGAAGGCGGAGGTTCTGCGCGTCTACCTCGTCGGGCGTGACGAGCCACGGCCCGGTTGGGTTGAAGCCGGCCGCTGCCTTGCCTTTTGACCACTGACCGCCAGAGACGGTCATCTGGAAGTCGCGCTCCGAGACGTCGTTCGCAACGACGAAGCCGGCGATGTAGTCGGGGCTCTCAGCTGGCGAATCGAGGTAGGTCGCCCGCTTGCCGATGACGATGCCGAGCTCGACCTCCCAGTCGGTTTTGACGCTGGTTTTTGGGATGGTGACGGTGTCGTTTGGGCCAACAACCGTGTTTGGGGTCTTGAGGAAGATAATGGGGATTGCTGGCGGTTCCGAGCCGGATTCGGCGGCGTGGGCCGCGTAGTTCATGCCGATGCAGATGACTGCGCTTGGGCGGGCGATGGGCGAGCCGATGCGCTGTGACGCGGCATTCTCAACGACGGGAAGCGTGCCTGCCGCAAGGGCCTCCGCTGCGCGGGCTGGGCCGTCGGATGCGAGGAAGTCGCCGTTGATGTCGGCGGTGATGCTCGTGAGGTCGTAGTGAGTGGCTTCGCTGTCAGAGCCGGCGGCTCCCTCAACAACGATGACGGGCAGTTCGTGGCCGGGCGTGCCGATGCGCGCGAATTTCATGCGGTTTCCTTACTGAACGAGATACGCCGGCGTGGCCGCGGCGTTGCGATTGGCGGGCCGTAGCGGCCTTAACATCAGAACTCTATCGGCAATTAACTGAGAAATACACCCTTTAATGCGCTTTAATCACAGCTTGACAGCACAGACATCGGATGTTTATGCTCGGTCTATATTCAAGCGGCGTGCACGATGGCCGTGCAGACGTAAGCCAAAGGAGGCTGCCAGTGACTACCGTGACTTCGTTGGAAACCAGCGACGTGCGATTCCCAACCTCAACGTCGCTTGACGGTTCGGATGCCATGAACCCAGACCCCGACTACTCTGCCGCCTACGTGCAGATCCACACTGACGCAGACGACGGGCTTGAGGGCCACGGGTTTGTTTTCACGATTGGCCGCGGCAACGAGGTTCAGGTTGCGGCCATCCACGCCCTTCGCGAGCACGTCGTTGGCAAAAACGTTGAAGAACTGCTCGACAACATGGGCGCAACGTGGCGCTCAATGGTTGGCGATTCGCAGCTGCGATGGCTCGGCCCAGAAAAAGGCGTCATGCACATGGCCATTGGCGCGGTGATCAACGCGCTCTGGGATCTCAAAGCCAAGCGAGCGGGACTGCCGCTCTGGCAGTTGCTCAGTCGGATGACCCCGGAAGAGCTTGTTGAGCTTGTTGACTTCCGCTACCTCACCGACGCGCTCACGCCAGAGGATGCCCTCCGCATCCTCCGCGCCGCAGAGCCGGGTCGCGCCGAGCGCGAGCAGCAGCTGCTCGCCAGCGGCTATCCCGCCTATACGACCACTCCAGGCTGGCTTGGCTACAGCGACGAGAAGCTGGTGCGCCTCGCAAACGAAGCGGTCGCAGACGGGTTTGGCATGATCAAGCTGAAGGTCGGCGGCAGCCTTGAGGACGATATCCGCCGTATGCGGCTTGCCCGCGAAGCCGTTGGGCCCAATGTTCGTATTGGTACCGACGCAAACCAGCGCTGGGGGGTCGCCGAGGCTATCGAGTGGATGAGCCACCTCGCCGAGTTTGATGTTGCGTGGATTGAGGAGCCAACAAGCCCCGACGACATCCTTGCGCATGCCGCGATTGCGCGCGGGGTTTCACCCATCCCCGTTGCGACTGGCGAGCACATGCAGAACCGCATCATGTTCAAGCAGTTCCTGCAGGCCGATGCCCTTCAGGTGCTGCAGATTGATGCAACGCGGGTTGCCGGAGTCAACGAGAACATCGCTATTCTGTTGCTTGCCGCTCAGTTCGGTGTTCCGGTTTGCCCCCACGCCGGTGGTGTTGGTCTCTGTGAGGCCGTTCAGCACCTGTCGATGTTTGATTTTGTTGCCCTTTCGGGCACGACGGAGGGACGAGTCATCGAGTACGTGGATCACCTGCACGAGCACTTTGTGACACCAACCGACGTGCATTCCGGCGCGTACTGGCCTCCGCTTGCCCCAGGGGGCGGCACCGAGATGCTGTCGTCTAGCCGCGCAGAGTTTGCGTTTGTGCCAAATGACTAACCTGGCGTCGGGCGAGTTGGCGCTGCCAACCCTCGGGTACGGAGCGGCGAACCTCGGAAACATGTATCGAGAGCTCAGTGATGAGCAGGCCGGTGCCGTGCTTGAGGCCGCGTGGGATGCCGGCATTCGCTACTTCGACACGGCGCCGCACTACGGGCTTGGCCTCTCGGAACGTCGGCTTGGCGATTTCTTGCGCACCAAGCCACGCCACGAGTACGTACTGTCGACCAAGGTTGGCCGCCTGCTCCGCCCGAATCCTGAGGGTGCTGGCGGGCTCGACCTCGACAACAGCTTTGTGGTTCCGAGTGACGTCAAACGCGTCTGGGATTTTTCGGCCGACGGCGTCCGGATGAGCATCGAGGAATCGATCGAGCGCATGGGCATTGACCGTTTTGACGTGCTGTACCTGCACGATCCAGAACGGGCCGACGTTGCCTTGCCGCTTTCGGAGCGCATCGGGAGTGCGCTCTCGGCCTTGGTGTCGCTTCGCGATGAGGGAGTGACAGATGCGATTGGTGTTGGCTCGATGGTCTCTGAGGCCCTGCTGCAATCGGCGGAGTTTGCTGCCGAACGCTCCAGCGGCCGCTCGCACATCGACCTTCTGATGATCGCGGGACGGTACACGCTTGCGGAGCAGCCGGCGCTCGCCGAGGTCGTTCCGGCCTGCGCCACCAACGGCATCGGCATCGTGAACGCCTCCGTGTTCAACTCCGGGCTCCTCGCATCCGATGCCCCGTCCGCCAGTAGCCGGTACGAATACGGCGAGGTGCCGGCTGCGGTGCTGGATCGGGTCACTGCAATTGCAGATGTGGCCCGCCACCACGGTGTTTCGTTGCCAACGGCTGCCTTGCAGTATTCGCTTCGGGATGCTTCGGTTCGCAGCATCGTTGTGGGTTCGAGCAGGCCGGAGCAGGTTCGCGAAAATGCCGAACGGATGCGCGAAAGGGTTCCCTCAGCGTTCTGGGATGAGTTGGTCGAGCGTCGACTTATTCCCTCGTGATGCGCGTTTGGCGGGCGCCGTGCAGCGTGTGACGACGCCAAACGGCCTTCGTTATACATCCGATGTATAACCGTTATAAACAACCCGCCGCGCGTGATTGACATCACCAAAAACCGTAAATACCATTACCTAAACGCCAAAACTCAAGGAAGAGGGCAATCGTGCTGACTGGAATACATCCGATCTTAACGGGTGAGTTGCTGCTGCATCTTGACCAGATGGGTCACTCAGACACGGTCGTGATCGTGGATGCGCATTTTCCCGCGCACCGCCTCGGGCAACGGGTCATCGACCTCCCGGCGCTTGGAGTCCCAGACGTTGTCGCCGCTATCCGCACGGTTCTTCCACTCGACGTGACGGCCACTGAGGGTCGCAATGCGGTCGATCTCATGGCCACTGCCGACGGCAGCGTGCTCGACGTGCAGCGCGAGATCCTGGCGGCCGCCGGCATCCAGCCAAGCGAGGCGAACTTCGTTGGCCGCTACGAGTACTACGACGTCGCTGAGCAGGCCTACCTGATCGTGCGAACGGGAGAGACCCGCATTTACGCCAACGCGCTGCTGCGTAAGGGCATCGTTGAGTGGATTGGGCGGGCAGACTCATGACCGATACCGCGGTCACCCCGCTCCTGTGGGCCGCAGGAGTGAGCAAAAGCTTCCCCGGCGTCAAGGCGCTGCAGAACGTGCAGATTGAACTGCTTCGTGGCGAGGTGCTCTCGCTCGTTGGTGAGAACGGCGCCGGAAAATCAACGCTCATGAAGCTGCTCTCTGGCATTTACACGCCAGACGAGGGCGAGTTTTTCCTCAACGGCGAACAGATTACGATCGCCAACCCACGGCACGCTCAAGAACTTGGCATCAGCATCATCCACCAAGAGTTCAACCTCATGAACGACCTCACGGTGGCCCAGAACATCTTTATCGGTCGCGAGCCCCGCGCCGGGGGCTTCTTCCTGTCGGAGAAGCAGCTGAACGCCAAGGCCCAAGAACTCTTTGACCGCCTCGGTCTCGCGCTCGACCCCGCCCAGCCCGTTGGCGAGCTGACCGTTGCCCGCCAGCAAATGGTAGAGATCGCAAAGGCGCTCTCGTTTAACGCCAAGGTGCTCATCATGGATGAGCCAACGGCTGCGCTCAACGATGCGGAGGTCGCGACGCTGTTTGACCTCATCCGCCGCTTTGTTGGGCCGGAGACCGGCGTCATCTACATCTCGCACCGCATGGACGAGCTGAGCGTCATCAGCGACCGCATCACGGTGCTGCGCGACGGCCAGTACATCGACACGGTCGACGCGCAGGCAACCGATATGAAGCGCGTCATTTCACTTATGGTTGGCCGCGAGATTACGAGCGAGGCGCGGCCGTCGCTTGAGGATGCCGAGGGAGACGTTGTGCTTCGGGTTGACGGCCTCAGCACGAAAACGCTCCTAGAGGACGTCAGTTTTGACCTGCACAGGGGCGAAATCCTCGGCTTTGCCGGGCTCATGGGTGCTGGACGCACCGAGGTGGCGAGGGCCATTGTAGGCGCCGACCCGATCTCGGCAGGCACCATCACGCTCGCAGGCAAGGAGGTGCGCATCGGCAGCCCAGCCGTCGCGGCATCCCTCGGCATTGGTTACCTCTCGGAAGACCGCAAGACGCTTGGGCTGCTGCTCGAACGAGACGTCGCCGAGAATATCGCGCTCAGCTCGCTGCCAAGCTACACCGCCGCCGGGTTCGTCAACTCCGGGCGCATCCGCGACACCGCGCGAGACTACGTGCAGAAGCTGTCAATCAAGACGCCCTCCATTCAGCAGGACGTCAAGAATCTCTCCGGCGGAAACCAGCAAAAAGTGGTTATCGCCAAGTGGCTCGTTAAAGACTGCGACGTGCTCATCTTCGACGAGCCAACCCGCGGCATCGATGTTGGGGCAAAGGACGAGATCTACGCGCTGCTGAATGCCCTCGCCGCAGAGGGAAAGGCGATTATCATGATCTCCTCTGAGCTTCCCGAGGTGCTGCGAATGTCGCACCGCATCGCCGTCATGAGCGAGGGTCGCATCACAAGCATCCTGCCAAACGCCGAGGCAACGCAAGAAAACATCATGGAATACGCCACCCACTTCAGCGCCGAAGGAACGATCAAATAATGACTACCACCGAAACTCTCCCAAGCGCCAAGACCGGAATTGTTGGCCGGATGCGCGGGCAGCTCCAGCAGCTGCTGGCATTTGCGAGCCTCATCATCATCGTGATCTTCTTTGCGTTTGCGAGCCCGCACTTCTTCACGACGTCCAACATCGTGAGCATCCTCGTAGCGGCAACCGTGACGGGCATCCTCGCCCTTGGCACCACGTTTGTCATTATTACTGGAGGCATTGACCTCTCTATTGGCACCGGCATGGTGCTCTGTGGGGTCATGACCGGCGTCTTCCTCACCTACTGGGGCTGGCCGCTCTGGGCTGGTGTGCTCGGTGCCATCCTGTTTGGCGCGCTCATCGGCTTTATCAACGGGCTGAACGTGTCAGTGCTGAAGATCCCGCCCTTTATCGCGACCCTCGCCATGATGCTTGTTGCATCCGGCCTCTCGCTCGTGATCAGCGGCACGAAGCCCATCTACTTCAAGGAGACCCCCGGATTCTCCTCGATTATGAACCTCTCGATCATCCCAGGTATGCGCTTCCCGCTTGGTGTTGCGATCTTCCTGTGCATGATCGCGGTTGCCGCCATCCTGCTCTCGTACACGATCTTCGGTCGCTACACCTTCTCGATCGGTAGCAACGAGGCGGCGACGGCCCTTTCCGGAGTCAACGTTGTTAAGTGGAAGATCCTCATCTACACGGTGTCCGGCCTCTTTGTTGGCCTCGCCGGTGTGCTGTCGGCCTCGCGGCTGAGTTCGGCCCAGCCAACGGGAGGCATGGGGCTTGAGCTTGAGGCGATCGCCGCCGTGGTCATCGGAGGCACGTCGCTGCAGGGAGGCAAAGGCTCCATCATCGGAACCGTTATCGGCGCGCTCATCATGGCGGTGCTCACCAACGGCCTCCGTATTATGTCCATTCCTCAGGAATGGCAGTCGGTGGCGGTCGGCGCGGTCATCCTCATCGCCGTGTACCTCGACATCCTTCGCCGCAGGGGCAAGTAAAACCCAGCTCATCCAACGCATTCTGCAATCTTCAAACCACAACAGTTTCAAATCACGCGGTTCAAATCACACAGTTTCAAACCACAACAAGGGAGTTAGTGCTCATGAAATCCAAGAAACTCATCACAGCGATTGCGGGGCTCGGCATCGTCGCCCTCGCGCTGACCGGCTGCACCGACAGCGGAAGCGGCGACGGCGAGACCGCAGCGAGCGGCGACAAGCCCTACGTCGCGATCGTGTCAAAAGGCTTCCAGCACCAGTTCTGGCAGGCAGTGAAGCAGGGTGCCGAGCAGGCCGCAGAAGAGTTCGACGTGACCATCACGTTTGAAGGCCCCGACACTGAGGCCGACGTTGACCAGCAGATTCAGATGCTGCAGACCGCGCTCGACAAGGGACCGGATGCCATCGGCTTCGCCGCCCTCGACAGCCAGGCCGCCGATCCGCTGCTGCAGCAGGCGAAGGATGCCAACATCCCGGTTGTCGCTTTCGACTCCGGCGTTGACAGCGATATTCCGGTGACCACGGCATCCACCGACAACAAGGCGGCAGCAGCCGAGGCCGCAAAGCAGATGGCCGACCTCATCGGGCACGAGGGCAAGGTGGCCCTCGTTGTACACGACCAGACCTCGGTGACCGGCGTTGACCGCCGCGACGGTTTTGTTGAGTACATGGAGAAGAACGAGCCAAAGATCGAGATCGTCGACACCCAGTACGGTGGTGGAGACCAGGCAAAGTCGGCTGACCTCGCGAAGGCCATCATCGCCGCGAACCCAGACCTCAAGGGCATCTACGGCTCGAACGAGGGATCGGCTATCGGCGTTGTGCAGGCCGTGACCGAGCTTGACATGGATGGAAAGCTCACGGTTGTTGGCTTCGACTCCGGCAAGGCACAGATCGACGCGATCAAGGATGGCCTCATGGCCGGCGCGATCACGCAGAACCCGGTTGGCATTGGCTACGAGACCGTGAAGGCCGCCGTTGCCGCGATCAACGGCGAGAAGCTGCCAAAGACGATCGACACCGGATTCTTCTGGTACGACAAGTCGAACATTGACTCTGACGAGATCAAGGCTGTCATTTACGAGTAGCCCGTTCTGAAAAAGCCCCTCGGGCCGCCGTGATTGCCGGCCCGAGGGGCTTTTGTCTTGTCAGTGAAGCGCGAGAGCTACGGCAGCCAGACGTCAGGGCTGAAGATCTCGTAGTGGATCCGGCTCGCCGGCAGCCCAGCCTCGATTGCCTCGTCGCGGATCTTCTGCATGAACGGGAGCGGGCCGCAGAGGTAGAGCGACGCATCCTTTGGCAGGTCGATGCCTTCGAGTGACATGAATCCCTCGGCGGCATCTGTTCCGTCGGCCTTCTCAAGCCACAGGTTGAGTTCGGCGCTGTGCAGGCGCGCAACGTCGCTTGTCATCTGGTCGTCAAGGGCCCACGATGCTCGGTCGCTGTCGGCGTGCAGCACCACAACATCCCGTGTCGAACCGGTGTTGGCAAGCGAGCGCAGGATGGATGCCGTTGGAGTGCAGCCGATGCCTGCCGACGCGAGAATGACGGGACCATCGCCCTCGCGAAGGGTCACCTCGCCGTAGGGGTTCGAGACCTCGATCACGTCGCCGACCTTGACGTTGTTGTGTAGCACTGGAGAAACCTCGCCGGCCTCGTCGATCTTGGTCGTGAAGACGCGAGACGTGCCTTCGTCGCCCGAGAGCGAGTACTGGCGTGCCTGGTGGATGCCGTCGGCCATCTTGAGCTTGATGCTCACGTACTGCCCGGCCTTCGCAGGCGTGACAGGAGTGTCATCGGCTGGTTCGAGCACGTAGGTGAGTGAGCCGGTTCCCGCAGGAGCTTTGGAGACGACGCGGTAGGGAGCCCACATCTTGTCGTTGGCCTGCTTGGAGTAGAGGTCGTTCTCGAGGGCAATGAGGGCGTCGGCCATGAGCCAGTAGACCTCGGTCCAGGCTTCGGCGATTTCTGGCGTGATGACCTCGGCGAGGTCTTCGGCGATGGCGGCGAAGAGGTTGTCGTACACGATCTGGTACTGGTCGGCCGTGATACCGAGCGAGGTGTGCTTATGGGCGATGCGCGAGAGCATTGCCTCGGGCGCGACGTTGGGGTTGTTGAGGAGGTGCGTTGCGAAGACGGCGATGCTGCCGGCGAGGGCCTTTGGCTGTTCGCCGCTCAGCTGGTTGGCGCGGCTGAAGATGCCGTCGAGGAGTTCCGGATGTGCGGTAAACATCTTGTTATAAAACACCGGCGTGATGTGGCCAATTCGCGAGCCAACGAGGGGCAGGGTTGCTTCGATGATTGGGCGGGATTTGCTTGAGAGCATCGGTATTCCTTTGAGTTGGGGAGAGTGCCGTCTTACGGCACCATAAAGACGCATTTAAAATGTGTCTTTATGGTTCATGTCTACACCCTTGGCGTGGGCGCGGCCAAATCGGGGAGCCGCGGTTGCGCGTGTGTTGGGTGCTGCTAGGCCATCGGCCGCAGCCCAATCGACGCGAACACCGGATTCACCTGAGCGGGAGTGGGGAGCGACGAGATGACGATGCCGTCGAGCGCGGCAAAAAACGCTTCCTGTGCATCCCTGAGGGCAAAGCGAAGTCGACAGTCGCCAATGAGCGGGCAGTTGCCGTGGTCCGAATGGCAGACGGCGATGTCCGGCTTATTGTCGAGCTCGCGCAGCACCTGCCCAACGGTGGCGGTCATGCCGGCGGCGCTGATGCGCACCCCGCCGTTGCGGCCGCGCACAACATCCAGCAAGCCAAGCTCTCCCAACCGAGTGAGGGTCTTGCTCACGTGGTTACGAGGCGAACCGACGGCCTCGGCGAGCTGATGGCTGGTGAGTTGGGTGCCCTCTGGGGCGGCGGTCAGCACCAGCAGTACGCGGAGTCCCACGTCGGCAAAGGTGCTGATTTTCATGGTTCCAGCCTAACCGTCAGAGTTGACGCCCGGATTCGAGGGTGGTTCAGCGCCTGTCGTCTGGCCGTGGCCTACGCCGCAATCAACCAGGCGACGAGCACAATCGCGGGCACCGAGAGCAGCGTTGTCAGCAGAACGGTGTCTCGGGCGATGACTTCGCCGCGCTCGTAGGTCGCCGCGAAGTTGTAGACATTTTGAGCCGTCGGCAGCGCCGCAAGGGTGACCGCGGCGAAGAGCGCGTGAGGGTCGAGGTGGAAGACCCAGCTGCCGAGCATCCAAGCCACTATTGGCATGATTGCGACCTTGATGGAGGTGGCCACCAGGATGTCGCGTCGCCCGGTTCCGGCCTGCAGCGGTCGCTGTCCGTTGAGCGAGATGCCAAACGCAAGAAGTACCAGCGGGATGGCCGCGCCGCCGAGCATCTCGAAGGGTTTGAGCACGGGGTCTGGCAGGTCAATTTCGAGGAGCGAAACCACGACGCCAAGTGCCGAGGCGAGGATGATCGGGTTGCGAAGCGGCCGCAGAATCATCTTCCAGACTGAGGTCTTTTCGCCGGTTGTGACATCAAGGATGGCGAGCACGGTTGGTGCCATGATCAGGAGTTGCATGAGCAAAACGGGTGCGACGTAGCTCGGGTCGGCGAGCACGTAAATCGCGACGGGCAGGCCGATGTTGTTTGCGTTGGTGTACGAGGCCCCAGCTGCCCCGATCGTGGTCTCGGCGAGCGGCCTGCGGAAGAAGATCCGCGAAATAATCACGTAAAGCAGCACCGCAACGACCACTGTCGACGCGGAGACAAGCATGACCGGCGAAAACAGCACGGCAACATGCGCCTTCGCCATCACCGTGAATAGCAGGGCGGGCGTGGCAACGTAGAACGCGATCTTGTTGAGAACGGGCCGCTGCTCAACCGTGACCAGGTTGATTTTGCCAACGATGTAGCCGATCACGATGATCGTGAGGATGATGGAGAAGCCAACAATCACGCCAAACATGGCTTACGCTACCTCGCGTTTCGGGGGGTCGAGAGGGCTAGTGGATGCGGCTAATTGCGCCGATCCCGCAATCAATTTGCGGCGGCGAGCTCACGCTCAATGGCCGCAACGAAGGCGTCGATGTCTTCTTCGGTGGTGTCGAAGGAGCACATCCAGCGCACCTGGCCGAGCGCGGCATCCCAGTCGTAAAAATGGAATCCCTGCGTGCGCAGTTTCTCGGCAACGCCGGCAGGCAGCGTGGCGAAGACGCCGTTTGACTGAGTTGGCTGCTCGAAGCTGAGCCCAGGCGCACGGCCGTCGGCAATGAGGGTGTCGAGGGATGAGCGGAGGCGAGCGGCCATGCCGTTGGAGGCCAGCGCGTTACGCTTCCACAGGTCGCCTTCGTAGAGGGCAATAAGCTGCGCCGACACAAACCGCATCTTTGACGCGAGCTGCATATTGAGCTTGCGCAGGTACTTCATGCCGTCGGCGACCTCTGGGTTGAGGATCACAACCGCCTCGCCAAGCATGGCGCCGTTTTTGGTGCCACCCATGCTGAGGATGTCGACGCCGGCATCCGTCGTGAATGCGCGAAGATCAGCATCAAGCGAAACCGCGGCGTTGGAGAGGCGGGCGCCGTCGAGGTGGAGGCGCATGCCGTGGCGGTGCACGTGATCGGCAATCGCGCGGATCTCATCGACCGTGTAGGCGGTGCCAAGTTCGGTGGTCTGGGTGATGGATACAGCGAGCGGCTGCGCGCGGTGCTCGTCGCCCCAGCCCCAGGCCTCAAGATCAATGAGTTCGGGGGTGAGTTTGCCGTCTGGCGTCGGAACAGTCAGCAGTTTGAGCCCACCAACGCGCTCAGGTGCGCCGCCCTCGTCAACGTTGATGTGCGCACTCGTGGCCGCAACAACGGCTCCCCAGCGAGGAAGGATGCTCTGCAGAGCGAGCACGTTGGCCCCGGTCCCGTTGAACACGGGGAACGCCTCTGCCTCGTCGCCAAAATGCTGCCGCACAACGTGCTGCAGGCGCTCGGTGTACATATCGGTGCCGTAGGCCGGCTGGTGACCCTCGTTGGCCGCTGCGATTGCCGCCAACACTTCGGGATGAATCCCGGAGTAATTATCGGACGCAAAACCGCGTGCATGGACATCGTGCAGGGGGCTGGTTACGAGAGAAGTCACAGGGACGAGTCTAGCGCTGGGGGTGGGGCTAGTGACGGAAACCGTATGTATTGTTCGTGGTTTTCCGTGGAGGGAGAGGGGGTCCGTGGGGTAATTTACCTGTTAATTGGTAATGAGAATCATTCTCAATATATACTCCAGTTCTATGAATACGAACCATGACACAGCGTCATCCCCAAAAACAGCCCACAATCGACGACCTCGGAGAACGCACGTCGCCGCTGGTGCCGCGCTTGCCGCATCCGCCATGCTGCTCACCGCCTGTACCTCAGAGGCCACCGCGACCGGCCCCGAGACCGCGACCCCATCCGCATCCGAGGCCCACAGCCACGACCTCCAAGCATCCCGGCTCGCGATCACCTACGACGGGGGAGTGCTCGTGCTTGACGGTGACTCGCTCGAGGTGGTCAGCGATATCCCCCTCGCCGGCTTTAACCGCGTCAACCCCGCTGGCGACGACCGGCACGTAATAGTTTCAACCTCCGACGCGTTCCGTGTGCTCGACACCGGACTCGTGACGCACGATGACCACATCCACGAAGAGACCCCAGTGCTCACCGAGATCACCTTCTCCGCCGACCGGCCTGGGCACGTCGTGACGCATGCAGGGCGAACGGTGTTGTTCAGCGACGGGTCTGGACTGGTCGAATCCTTCGCCTCCGAGGAACTCGCCAACGGCAAGCCGCCAACCGAGCAGTACACAACCGCGCAGCCCCATCACGGCGTCGCGGTTGAGCTTGAAGACGGTGGGATGCTCGTCACGCTCGGCGGGGAGGACGAGCGCTCCGGCGTCGCGGTACTGAACGATGCCCGCGAGGAAGTCACCCGCAGCGAAGAGTGCCCTGGCGTGCACGGCGAAGCGACCGCGAAGAATGAGGCGGTTGCCGTTGGCTGCGAAAACGGCGCGCTCATCTACACAAACGGCGCGATCACGAAGGTGAGCAGCCCGGATGCCGCCGGCCGCATCGGCACGCTTGTTGGCGCGAGCGATCAGGCCGTGCTGCTTGGCGACTACAAGGTTGGCGACAACAAGACGCCGGAGCAGGTTTCGCTGCTGGATACCGCGTCGAAGCAGCTGAATATCGTGGATCTTGGCACGAGCTATTCCTTCCGCTCCCTCGCCCGCGGCCCGCGCGGTGAGGCGCTGGTGCTGGGAACGGATGGCGCCATCCATGTGATCGACCAGACATCCGGAACGGTCAGCGAGAGCATCCCCGTCGTGGATGCCTGGACCGAACCAACCGAATGGAAAGACCCGCGCCCCGCACTGTTTGTGCTTGGCGGGATCGCCTACGTGACCGACCCTGCCACGCAGAGCATCCACGCGGTTGACCTCGAAAGTGGAGATATCCAGACCACCGCCGAACTCCCGCACGTGCCAAACGAGTTGACCGGGGTCGGGGTCTAACGAAGCCGGCAATCCGTTCGCCCCTCAATGCGAGGATGCGCCCCCAGAATCGCAACGAGTGGCGAACGGGTTGTCTTCCATCGCGGCCGCACACAAAACGCGGGGCCCGCAGCCGATGTGGCTACGGGCCCCGCGCTCCAGCAGGTGCTTACTTTTGGGCGGTCAGCGCTTCCTTCAGCTTGACCCTGCCGCTCGTGCGGAGCAGCGAGCCCTGGTAGATGCGCGAACCGATCGCGATCATTGCGAGCGTCGACAGCACAAGGATGACGAGCGAGACGATGGGCTCCCACCACTCAACGGTTCCGGCGAAGAGACGGACGGGCATACCAACCGCCGCACTGAAGGGCACGTACGACATGATCGTCATAACCAGATCGTTGGTGTTGAACATGATCACGAGAACGTACGGAATCATGATGAGCATCATCACCGGAGTCGTGACCGAGCCGACGTCTTCTTGGCGTGAAACCATCGAGGCCGCCGCCGCATACATAGCCGCGAGGAGCACAAAGCCAATCGTGAAGAAGATCACGAACCAGACGATCGGCATGCCGATGGCATCCAGCAGCTCGCCCTGGCCGGTGACGGTCAGCCCAATGATTGAGAGGGCCGCGATCACCGCGATCTGGCAGAAGGCAAGGATACTGTTGCCGATAATCTTTCCGGCCATGAGGGCACGGACGGGGACGGCCGACATGAGGATCTCAACAACTCGCGTCTGCTTCTCTTCAACAACGCTCTGCGCGATGACGCCGCCGAAGGTGCTCGCGGAGATCATGAAGACGATGCCAAACGCAATCGACACGATGTAGAGCAAGAACCAGTCGGTCGAAGCCGGGTTGAGGATGTCGACGGGTGGCGAAACGCTGAGCGCGTTGACGACGCCCGTTGGGGCTGCATCGTCACCGAGGATCTTGAAGCCAAGCGGGTTATCGGTGGCCGAATCGGGGACGATCGCCGCCTCGACGTCACCGTCGGTCACGAGCTTCTTCGCGGCATCCACACTGTCGACAACGGTGGCGTCGAACGACGGGTTCTGCGCCGCGATCTCTTCGGTCTCGGTGGTCACGGCTACTGCGGTGGCTTCCGGCTCGTTCTGCGACGTGAAGCCGCCGATGAGGATGCTCGCGAGGATGATCGCAAACAGGATTCCCGTGGAAATCAGGAACGCCTTCGAACGGAGGCGGACCATGATCTCGCGCTCGGCAACAAGCCAAGTGGTGCTAGCTAGTGTGGGGGTTGTGCGGCTCATGCTGCGGTCACTACCTCTCGGAAGATCTGGGCGAGTGTTGGGCGGTTCGGGCCAAAGCGGCGGACGGCGCCGCCCTGCATTGCCCGCTGGAGAACGGCCTGGGCCGTTGCGTCGGTGTCGACGTCGAAAAGCGCGTAGCCGGCGTCAAACTCGACGACGGATACTCCTGGTGCGTCGCGAAGCCAGCCAGCGTCGCCGGCGTGGTCAAGCTCGTACCGGTTGGTGCTGAACTGCTCGCGCAGGACCTCGCGGGGGCCGGATGCCTTGACCTGGCCTCCAGCGATAATCACGAGGTCGTCACACAGCTGCTCAACGATGTCGAGCTGGTGCGATGAGAAGAGGACGGGAACTCCCGCGGTCGCGCGCTCCTGCAGCACCCGCATCACGGAGTCAACCGCCATTGGGTCGAGGCCTGAGAACGGCTCGTCAAGGATGAGGACGTCTGGCTGGTGGATGAGCGCCGCGGCGATCTGCGTGCGCTGCTGGTTGCCGAGCGAGAGGCTTTCAACCGTGTCGTTCATCCGCTCGCCGAGGCCAAGCTCTTCGAGCAGTGCGCGAGCGTTCTTGGATGCCGAGGGCTTGCTGAAACCGTGCAGGCGGGCCAGGTAGACGAGCTGCTCTTCGAGCTTCATCTTTGGGTAGAGGCCACGCTCTTCTGGCATGTAGCCGAAGCGGCGGCGATCAACATCGGAGAGGGCTGAGCCGTTGAGCGTTACCTCGCCAGAGTCGGCGCCGAGCACGCCGAGGATGATGCGCATTGTGGTCGTTTTGCCTGCGCCGTTGCCGCCAACAAAGCCGGTCATGCGGCCGTCCGCGATGTTGAAGCTCACGTCGGTGAGCACCTGCCGGTCGCCGAACGACCTGTTGATGTTGCTGAGTGTCAGCACGAGTTCCTCCCTGGGGGTTGCCGTACTACAAAACTACGGCTGGGGGAGGGAAGCTCGCTATCGCCCACAGGGGGGATCTTCTGGCCGCCCTCATCCTCATGGGGGAGGGCAAAACAGAATCGACCTGACCCAAATGTGTCTATTTGCGCTGAAATAGACACATTTGGGTCAGGTCGATTGCGTGGATGCGGGGTGGATGCGGGGTGGATGCGGGGCAGCGCGGATGCGTCCGCCCCGCAGGCGGGTTACGGAACCACGACCGCGCGGCCCGTTACCTTGCCCTCGTGCAGGCGGTGGTAGGCATCCGGTGCCTCATCGATCGAGTACTGCTCAACCGTGACGTGCACCTGGCCGGTGCGGGCGAGCTCAAGTACCTCCATGAGCTCGGAGCGGCTACCCCAGTAGGGTGCGCGAACCGAAACGCCAAACGGGGTGGAGCCGAAGCCTGTCGCGAGTACGCCGCCGCCGATGCCGACGGACTCGATGGAACCATCGATACGAACGGACTGGCGAGCGATCTCAAGCGTTGGCGTTGCGCCAACAAAATCGAAGACAACGTCTGCGCCGATGCCGCCGGTGAGGTCGCGGATCTTGGCTGGGGCATCCGAATCGGAGATGATCGTGTGGTGCGCGCCAACCTCGCGGGCGTGGGCGAGCTTTTCATCGTTCACGTCGAGCGCGATCACAACGGCGCCCGAGATGGCCCGCAGGATCTGGATGCCAACGTGGCCGAGTCCGCCGGTTCCGATGACAACGGCGGTTGAGCCTGCTGGCAGCTTATCGAGCGAGTGCTTGATGGCGTGATAGGGCGTGAGGCCTGCGTCGGTCAGTGAAACGGTTTGCACCGGGTCGAGGCCGTTCAGGGGGACAAGGTGGCGTACGTCGTCGACGATCATGTACTCGGCCATGCATCCGGGCGAGCCGAGACCTGGAGGGGTGATGCCAAGTTCTCCGGCAAAGGGGCAGTAGTTCTCTCGGCCTTGCGCGCATTCGCTGCAGCGTCCGCAGCCCCAGGGCCCATAGACGGCGACATCGTCGCCAGGCTTGACTGCAACAACGCCTTCGCCGACCTTGTCAACAATTCCGGCGCCCTCGTGGCCGAGCGTGAGGGGCAGCCCGTACGAGTACATTTCGGCGGGGAGTCCCATAAGGAACCAGTCCGAGTGGCACAGGCCAGCCGCGGTTATTTTGAGTCGGACCTGGCCTGGGCCCGGTTCCGGGATGTCAATGTCTGCAACAACGGGCAGTTCGCCGATGGTTTGGTATTGGACGGCTTTCATAGCGGCTCCTCACAGGTGCGGGTGGGCGTGATTGCCCACGCATCCCTCACGATACTCCTGGTATCTGAACGCCGGGTGGCTACCCCAGCTCGTGGGGTGCAATTTGCCTCGTGGGGTGCGTTAATTCGCGCCCCACGAGCGCTTTTGCGCCCCACGAGCGGTTCGCGCGGACTAGAGTACGCCGTACTCGTATGCGTAGATGACGGCCTGGATGCGGTCGCGCAGGCTGAGCTTGCGCAGCAGGTTCGACACGTGGGTCTTGATCGTCGCCTCGCTGACAAACAGCTCGCCGGCGATTTCGAGGTTGGAAAGCCCCTGCGCCACGAGTTTGAGCACCTCAAGTTCACGCTCCGTGAGCTGAAGGTGCGGGGCATCATCAGGCTCAGGGATGGCGCTAGTCGGTTCGGGCTGAGCAACGGCCTCGCCAGCAAGGACGGTTCCGGCATGGACCGTTCCAGCAAGGACGGTTCCGGCAAGGCCCCCTCCGTCCGAGTCCCCTCCATCAGTGGCTGCCCCTGCCTCTGTCTGCGCAAACCGCTCGATCACGCTCCGAGTGACCTGCGGCGACAGCAGCGCATCGCCGGAGGCGACGGAGACGATTGCCGCGATGAGCTGTTCCGGCGAGGAGTTCTTCAACATGAATCCGCTGGCCCCTGCCGCGAGGGCAGAGAAGAGGTAGTCGTCTCGGTTGAAGGTGGTGAGGATGAGCACCGCCGAGGTCACGGAGGGGTCGGCGGTGATGATGCGGGTCGCCTCGATGCCGTCCATGTCGGGCATCTGCACGTCGAGGCAAATGACGTCTGGGTTCAGCTCCCTGGCCGCGGCAACCGCCTCGACCCCAGTGCCTGCCTCGCCAACAACGTCGATGCGCGCGTCGATCGACATGATCGTGCGAAAGCCGGCTCGCACGAGTTCTTGGTCGTCGACGAGAAGAACGCGGATGCTCGGTTCGGTCATGGGGGATGTCCTAGCTGGTTGTGGTGTTGGTCAGTGGGATCCTCGCGCGAACGACAAAACCGCCGCGCTCAGGGACGCTCGTGTGCAGTTCGCCGCCATCGGTTGCAACGCGTTCGCGCATGCCAAGGATGCCAAGGCCGGCTCCCAGCTGATTCAGCTGGCTGGCCCTGCGCCCCGCTCGCTGGCCGGCGGCTTTTGTTGATCGAGACGTATTGCTAATTTCGACTTCAACCGCGTCGTCGAGGTAGCGCAACCGCACGGTGGCGCTGATGTGCGGCCCGCCATGCTTGCGCGCATTGGTGAGTGACTCTTGCGTGATTCGGTACAGGTTGAGCGAGGTCACGGGACTCAGCTCGCGCGGCTTGCCAACGACGGCAAAGCTTGCCGGCATCCCGCTCGCAACGGCCTGGTCGACGAGGATGGGGATGCTTGAGACGCCAAGTGAGGCGTATGCCGAATTTATCTCGGCATTCTGTTCGTCCTCAAGCACGCCGGGTTGCTCTGGAGCGCGGAGCGCGCCGAGGAGCCCGTGTAATTCCTCGATGGCGTTGCGTGACCCGTTCTCTACGATGCTGAGCGCGGCCTTTGCCGCCTCGGGATTTGAGTCGAGCACTGCTCTTGCGGCCCCGGCTTGGACCCCCATGACCGATACGTGATGGGCGACGGCATCGTGAAGTTCGCGGGCGATGCGCAAGCGCTCGATCGTGACCGCCTGCTGGGCGATGACCCCGCGCTGCAAGAGCTGCTCGTGGGCGCTGATCTCAGCTCGGGCGCGTTCGCGGGCCGCCTCGTATGCGTGGTTTCCAAAGTAGTAGGCACCGCCAAAATACAGGAGGTTAGTCAGCAACTGGATGAGCGCGTAGGCAACAAACGGCGACATGATTGCGCCGGCCTTGATGCCAAGGGCCTCGTCGGCATCCGTCAGGGTGTCTCCGGTTGCCATCCTGAACATGCTCACAACGAGCCAACCGAGGCACACAACGATGACGATTGCCCTGACGTAGAGCGCGAGGTTTCGGCGGCTCGACCACGCGCCGACGGTGTACAGCGCCATGAAGAGCGCGATGTTCGAGAAGAGTGGTTCCGGAACCGAGATGGTCCACATGACAATGCAACCGGCAGCGACGACGATCAGGATGGGCATCGGCCAGCGCCTGCGGAAGGCGAGGGGAAGCATGGTTCCCGCGACAACAACGAGCGAGAGCCAATCCGGCGCCGGGTCCTTCATGTATCCGGAAATGCGATACAGGGCCATGCTGAGAATGGCGCCGAGAAAGAGGGCGATCGCGCCGATGACGTCGGTTCGTCGCTGGGTGGGGGTGACCTCGGGGCGCGCCCAGTCTGAGGCGTCGGGGTCGTTGAGCAAAACCTGGTTCACCCAATAACCGTACCCGCTGGGCCGCTGGTCGAGCCATCACCCGCAAGACGGAGATGCGTGAGCCGCCTCCGCTGAACGAAATACCTCGCGGGCCCCTTTCGGAGCCCACGAGGTATTCAGTGATGTGCCAACAAACCGGCCGGGTTAGTAACCCGTAATGCCGGCGGTTGACTCGATAACATCAACCATTTTTTTGCTGAGTGCCTCGTAGAACATCGACAGCGGGAACTCGTCGTCCATGATGAGGTCGGTGAGTTCCCTCGGCGTGCCGGTGAGGGGCAGCGCATCGGGACCCTTCGCCCAGGTGGATGCCGGATGCGGCGTCACAACCGACGACACGAGGTCGTAAGCCGCGAGCCAGTGGGCCACCTTTGGCCGATCGATCGACTTCCAGTACAGGTCGTCAATTGCATCGCCAAGTTTCACAACGACATCGGGCACGTGCGCCCAGTCGATGTCGAGCTTGGTGTCGGTCCAGTTGAGCACGTGATTCTGGTGCAGCCAGGCGAAGAGCAACTGCCCGCCAAGCCCGTCATAGTTTCGCGTGCGCGAACCGGTGAGGGCGAAGCGGAAGATGCGGTCGAAGATGACCGCGAATTGCACCTGCTTGGCGCGGGCCAGCATCTTGGCCTGCGACTCGGTGAGCGCATCCGCCTCGATCGACGACAGGTGTCGTTCGATGCGCACGCACTCGCGGAAGGCCGTGAGGTCGCAGCGCAGTTCTTCGAGCGTGTACAGGAAGAACGGCATCCGCTGTTTGATCATGAACGGATCAAATGGCAGGTCACCGCGCATGTGTGTGCGGTCGTGGATGAGGTCCCACATGATGAAGGTTTCTTCGGCAACGGTCTGGTCGTCGAGAATGGCCCGCGCCGCTGGCGGCAGCGCCAGGTGGGTCACGGCAGCGGCTTCGCGCACCACGGTGCGGTAGCGCGCTGCTTCACGGTCGGCAAAGATGGCACCCCAGGTAAAGGGTGGAATCTCGCGCATCGCGACGGTCTCGGGGAACAGAACCGCCGAGTTGGTGTCGTAGCCGGCCGTAAAATCAATAAACCGGATGGGCACAAACAGGGCATTGCCGTAGTCTCCGGCTTCGAGTTCGGCAACGAACTCAGGCCAGATCACCTCGATAAGCACGGCCTCGAGCAAACGAGACCTGCTGCCATTTTGGGTGTACATGGGGAAAACAACCAGGTGACGGACGCCGTCGGCCCGGTGCTGCTGCGGCTGAAATTCGACAAGCGAGTCAAGAAAGTCGGGTACGCCTACCCCGTCTTCACTCCAGCGTCGAAGATCTGCCGCGAGGGCGGTGAGGTAGGCCGAGTCGTGTGGGAACACGGGCAGCAGCGCCTCAACGTTGGTCGCAACGGTTTCGATAAGTTCGCGAGCCCGGCCAAGCTGGTCTTGGTCTGCCAACGAACCGTCTTGCAGCTGCAGGGCCTGGAACTCGGATGCTGCGGCCTTGAGGCGCATCCATCGGTCGTCATTCCTGAGGTCTGCTTGCTGGGTGGCGTTTCCGCGGTCTTCGACAACCTCGGGCTCTCCAACAATGGTGCGGACATCACGTGTAGTGGTGTTGTTCATGGACATGGGTGAACCTCCGATCTGTCAAATAGGCGTATTGCCACAAGGCTACGACCTTTTGTCAGCGGGCGGAAGAGCGCCTCACGAACGGGGTTATTGCGCGGCGAGCTGGAGCGTGAAGATGGCTTCTGCTTTGCCGCCGACGATGGTCAACGTCATGCCGCCCTGGCTGAGCGTGTGCAGGAACGAATTCTCGGTGCTTGTGGAGACCGTCGAGCTGAATCCCGCATCCGTGAGGGTCGTGACGTAGGCATCCACCTCGGCAATGGTGAGGTCTGTAGCGGTTACGGAGGGGTTGCCCTGTGTTGTTGCCGCAAGCGTGTAGCGGCCGGGAGGAGCTGGAACTTCGGCTGGCCATTCCGCGGGAAGCGTGGCTCCGTCGCCATCAAGATCGAGGTCGACGCTGCTGTCTTCGCCCAGTACGTCTTTCGCGAGTTTATCGGCGGCCTGATTTGCCTGATCCTTGACCATATCGACCGGGCTCGCGCAGGCGGCGAGTGGAGCGACAGCAATGAGCGCGATGGCGGTTGTCGCCGTGAGGCGGCGGAGCGAAATCATGGTGGCCTTTCAGCTGAGACGCACACAGCCTACCAACGCCCCCTGTGAACAATCTCGTGGGGTGCAAAAGCGCTCGTGGGGCGCAAAATACTGCACCCCACGAGCGGAAACGCACCCCGCGAGCTGGGGGCTGGGGGCTACGGGCTGGCGGCTGGGGGCTAGGGGGCTGGGTTTTCGGGCTCGCCGAGTGAGAGCATGAGGCGGTTGGCCCAGTTGAAGAAGGCCGAGCCGTTGATGACATCCACGATTTCGTAGTCCTCGAGGCCGGCTGCGGTCAGGCGCTCGACGTGCTCGGCTGAGAACTGCACCGGGGTGGCAGCGAGGGCAACGGATGCGGCGATGATTGCGCTCCAGCGCTCGTCGAGCTGCGTCGATACGCCTTCGTCGAGCAGGCGCTGCACGTCTTCGGTGCGCTTTGAGTAGTGGCTCGAGAATCGCGAGTGCACCGAGGCGCAGAAGACGCAGCCGTTGAAGCGAGAGGTCGCCGTAGCGGCCAGCTCACGCTCGGCGCGGGGGAGCCCGCCCTTGGTGTTGTAAAAGATGTCGTTATCGGTCTTGGTGCGGGCCGCAAGAATCTCTGGGTCGCGGGCCAGCAACGCGAAGTATGGCGACTTCGCGCGCGACCTATCGACCACGCCATCCCAATGACGGTCGGTGAAATCCTCGACGGGGAGGGGCGTGAGCCACGGCACCCAGCCGATGTTCTCCTGCGTGAATGCCTCTGGCCGGTCGAGCTCGGGGTATGTCGTGATGGTTTCGGTTGCGGATGCTGCTGGAACGGTCATGGCTAGGCGCCTTTCGTGCTCTGTGACAGCTGCGAGAGGCCTGCCACGATGCGGATCTGGAATGTGAGGAACGCGATGAGCTGCGAGAGCGTCACAATGCCGGTCGTTGACCATCCGGCGCTGAGTAGTTTCTCGAGGCGCTCAGGGCGCGAGTCGCGGGGGTGGAACACCAGGAAGTGGGCGTGTTCGAGGGCCGCGGTGAGGCGGTCTCCGAGGGCGGCGCGTCCGGCATCCGTCACCTCGAACTCAAGGCCAGGCTGGTTCTCGGATTGGAGACCCGTCTCGCGGTAGGTGCCATACGGTCCCTCGGTCTTGCCCGCTGCAATCTCTGCCTCAACTGCCGCGAGTTGTTCTGGGTTCTCAACGCCGGCGGCGTAGAACGACGTGAGGCGAGCATCCCGGTGCAGGCCGGCAACAAAGGTCGCAACGGCGTAGCGCTCAGCCAAGCTGAACTCACTCGCGTCGACCGGCTGGAAGAGGGCCTCGTAACTGCGCTGCGCGTTTGCCCTGGCATCGGGGCGGAGCGAGCGGAGCGTGTCGATGTGGTCGCCCGGCGTGCTGCCAAGCAGCCCGTCGATGACATCAGAGGCGTTGACGTCTGGTGTTGCGGTTGTAGTACTCATCAGTTCCTTCGGTGTTGAGTGCGGAGTGTTCGGTTGTGAATTCGAGGTTGCAAACTATGCTGCCTTTTGCTGAATTGACGGCATTTTTTGCGACCTGGATGGGCTTGATTATGCGCGCGCGAGTTCCTGTTTCCAGCCGAGCGCCGGTGCGACCGTGGTGGCCGTCAGCTCGATGGAACGCAGAATGTGCTCGTGGGGTGGGTCAACCGAGTGCACCTGGAACGCGACGTCGGTGACCCTCGCAAGCGCGGTGTCAGCAGCGAGTGATTCCGCGACCTCGTCGGGCGTCCCAACGTGAACATCAAACGTGGCGATGAGTTCGTCGAGGTCGTCGCTGTCGGTTCCCTGCCCCATGCCGCGGAGTGCGTTGCGGGAGGCAACGAGTCCCTTATGCGCAAATGCGCGGGCCTCATCGCGAGAATCGGCAACAAACAGGGTGCGGGAGCCGAGGATGCGCGGAGTCGCCCCCGACGGCAGGTTGTCGAGGTACGCGTCGATGATGGGGTTCTGGATGTCCGAAAGCGTTGCGTTCGGGGCATCCGCCGACCGCGGCTGTGTGCGAGAAAGGAGGAGCCCGTCGCCCCTCTGCCCAGCACGAGTAGCCCCGCCAGCGCTAAACGTTGCCTGCCAAATGCGGTCAAGCAGCTGGGGCGAAGCCGGATAGAGGCGGTTTTCGCCGCCGTTGATGGGGTTGCCGCCCCAGGCATCCAGCAGCACTTGAAAATGCTCGCCGAAGATCTCGCTGCGCGCCGCCGATTCGAGGCCAAACGTCGTGAACGAGGACGGGGTGCCGCCAGTGCCGAGCCCAATTTCGAGTCGGCCGCCCGAGAGGAGGTCGAGCACCGCGGCATCCTCTGCAACGCGAATGGGGTTCTCGAGGGGCAGGGTGATGATGCCCGTGCCAAGGCGGATGCTGCTGGTCTGTGCAGCGACATTGGCAAGGAATACGAGTGGGGATGGCAGGCCGCCCTCTGCGCCGTGGAAATGATGCTGGGCTACCCAGGCGGAATCGAAGCCGAAGCGCTCGGCGTGCGTGATCTGCTCGGTGGCGAGGCGATACCGCTCGCCGGCGCTCGTGTCATCGAGGATGCGGCTAAAAAACCCAAGTCGTTTGGTACTCATGTGTTGCTCCTAAAAACGATATAAACCTGCATCTATTTGCGACTTTCTGCGAGAAAAACCTAGATTTTCAGCAGAAACTCACAAATAGATGCAGTGTCAGGCGGGAGAATTTGTGGCGAGGGCCGGGACGAAGCCGCGGCCGGGGATGGCGTCAAGTAGGTCACGAGTGTAGTCCTGTTGGGGGTTGGTGAACACGTCAAACGTGTTGCCCTCCTCTACTACCTTGCCAAGATTCATAACGGAGACGGTGTGCGAAATGTGCTGCACAACCGCGAGGTCGTGGGAGATGAAGAGATAGGTGAGCCCAAGGTCGTCTTGCAGCCGTTCGAGCAGCTCAAGGATCTGGGCCTGCACCGTCACATCGAGGGCGGAAACCGCTTCGTCAAGCACGAGCACCTCTGGCTTCACGATCAGCGCACGGGCGATGGCAACGCGCTGACGCTGTCCCCCCGAAAGCTCGTGGGGTTTGCGACCGGCAATCTCGCGGGGGAGCGAGACCTGATCGAGGTGCTCGGCAACGGCCGCCTTTCGCTCCGAGGCTCCTGCGCTTGTGAAGTTGCGCAGCGGCTCGCCAATGATCTGCTCGATGCTCTGCCGCGGGTCGAGGGAGCTGAACGGGTTCTGATACACCAGCTGCACCTTTTGGCGGAACAGGCGGGCCTGCTCGCCCTTAAGCTCGCTGATGTCTTGCCCTGCGACCTCGATCGTGCCGGATGTTGCCTTCACTAGGCCAACAACGGCGCGGGCCGTCGTGGTTTTTCCCGAGCCGGATTCGCCAACAATTGCGTGCGTTGTTCCACGTGCAACGGTAAAGCTGACATTGTCTACGGCGCGGAAAGGCTCGACCTTTCGCCCTCGGGAGAAAGTCTGCACCAGATCCGTGACCCGGATGCCGGGCGTCGCGGACGGATCAATCGGCGCAACATCCCTTGGCTCAAGCTGCAACGTCGAGAACGACGGCGCATCGTGAAGGAGCTTCTTGGTGTAATCGGAAGTGGGCTTATCGAGCACCCGCTCGCTCGGCCCCTGCTCCTGCACACGACCATTCTGCATGACCACGATGCGGGTGGCACGGTCGGCGGCAACCGCCAGGTCGTGCGTGACAAAGAGGATGGCAGTGCCAAACTCCTTGCGCAGGTCGTCGAGCAGGTCGAGGATGCGCTTCTGCACCGTCACGTCGAGGGCGCTGGTCGCCTCGTCGGCGATGATGAGATCTGGTTCGAGGGCGATCGCGCTCGCTATGAGCACGCGCTGTTTCATTCCGCCAGAGAGCTCGTGCGGGTACTGCTTTGCGCGCAGCTCGGGCTCGGGGATGCCAACGCGGGTCAGCAGCTCGATGACCTTCTCGTGCGTCTTTTTCTTGTCGCCCCATTTATGGATGCGCAACACCTCAGACAGGCTCGCCCCGATCGTCTTCACCGGGTTGAGCGAGTTGTTCGGGTCCTGAGGGATGAGGCCTATCTGCTTGCCGCGGATGGACTGGAATTGCTTCGGCGACCAGCCGGCGACATCCACCCCATTGATGCGGATTTCGCCGCTGTCGATGTGGCCGTTCTCGGCAAGCAGGCCGATCACGGACTGGGCCGTGGTGGTTTTGCCTGAGCCGGACTCGCCAACCACCGCAACAACCTCGCCGGGGTTTACGGTGAGCGACACGTCGTGCACAACGCCGATGCGCTCGCCGCGGGTTACGTACGAAACCGACAGGCCATCAAGTTCGAGGAGCGGTGGGCCTTCTGCCCCAATGGATTCACTCATGAGTTACCTCCTGCGCGCAAGAAATGCGCTAATTCTGTTTGCCGAAACCACTACGAGCACCACAACGAGGCCTGGAAGGGTCGTGAGCCACCACGCGGTTGCCACGTAGTTGCGGCCTTCTGCGATCATGAGGCCCCACTCTGGCGTTGGGGGTGGGGCGCCGTAGCCAAGGAAGCCGAGTGTTGAGATTGCGAGGATGGCCGTGCCAAACTGCAGCGCCGCAAACGCGAGGACCGGGGTAAGCGAGTTGGGGAGTACGTGGCGGGCGAGAACCGCAAAGTAGCGTCCGCCGCTGCCAAATGCCGCCTCGACGTAGTCGCTGCGGCGCACCTTGACCACCTCTGAACGGGCAAGGCGGGCAAACGCCGCGACGCTCGTAATACCAACCGCAAAAGCGGCATTGGTTGTGCCAAATCCGAGCAGGATAATGATGCTGAGGGCAAGCAGCAGGGCTGGGATGGCGAGCAGCACATCCACGAGGCGCATGAGGATGTCGTCAATCGCGCCCCCGACGGAGCCGGCCACAACGCCGATGAGCGTGCCGAGGACAAGACCAACCGTCACGGCGACAACCGCGCCGGTGAGCGAGTGGACCGCGCCGTAGACCGTGCGAGAGAACATGTCGCGACCGGTGGCATCCGTGCCAAACAGGTGCGCCCAGCTTGGTGCCTGCAGCGCGTCTGCCGCATTGCCCTGAATCGGGTTGTACTGCGTAAAGAAGCCCGGGGCAATCGCCCAGGCGAGCACAACGGCGATGATGATGAACGCGAGGATAAGTGTCGGCTGCAGCCGACGGAGCCTTACCTTGAGCGACTTGCGCTGTTTTGGCGGGCGGCTGTTGAGCGCGCGCTGCACGGCGGGCTCGGCTGGTGGTGGGGTTTCGAGGGCGGCGATTTCGGCGGCCGACGTAATGCTTGAGGTCATGCGTTGGCACCAACCTTCCGTTTGAGGCGGGGATCGAGCACTGGATACAGCAGGTCAACGATGAGGTTGACGATGACAAAGACGAGCGCGGCGACGAGCACTACGGCCATGAGCACCGGGGTGTCCTGATTCGCAACGGCCTGCTCCGTGAGACGGCCAAGGCCAGCTCGGCCAAACACCGTTTCGGTCACAACCGCGCCGGCGATGAGTTCACCAAACAGGATGCCCGCGATGGTCAGCGTTGGCAGCAGCGCGTTTTTGGCAACGTTGCGGAAGAGTACCCACGATCGAGACGCGCCCTTTGCCGTGACAACTGCGATGAATGGCTGCGTTGAGATGTCGTCAATGCTTCGGGTGAGGATCTGTGCGAGCGGTGCCGAGATAGGCACGGCGAGGGTCAGTACGGGCAGGATGAGTGCCTGCACTGGAGATGGGTTGATGACGGGGATCAACCCAAGCCGGAACGAAAACACCTGGATGAGGATGATGCCGAGCCAAAACACGGGAACCGACACAAACAGCGAGGGGAGCGAGCGAAGCACCCCGCGAATCCAGGCGAACCGGGTGAATGTTGAGAGGAACGCGATGGATACGGCAACAAAGACCGCAACAACAAAACCGACTCCTGCGAGCAGCAGGGTCGCCGGTAGCACCTCGGCGAGCAGTACCCGAACGGCCGTCCCGCTCTGCACCGAGTATCCGAAGTCGCCGCTCAGGAAACCGGTAAACGTGTGCCAGAACTGCACGGGAAGTGGGATGTTCGCTCCGTAGGTCTCCCTGACGGCCGCGATCTGTTCTTGCGAGAGCCCGAGCTCCGGGTTTTCAAACTTGATGAGCAGGGCGTCGCCCGGCAGCGCCTGCAGCAGGAGGAACGCTCCCGTGAACGCAATGAAGAGCACAATGATGGCCTGCCCAAGTCGGCGTGCGATGTAGCCCATGTTGCTCCTTCCGTGTGGCCGCAGTGGATGCGGTTCTTCGAGTGGATGAGGATGTGCCTGTGGGGGTGACGCGTTGCGCGCCACCCCCACAGGGTCAATCGGTTGTTACTTGTCGAGCCACACGTTGTAGAACGTTGGGCGGGCTACCGACTCGAAGCCAAGTCCCTGCACCCAGTTGGCGGCGCTGTAGACCTGTGGCTCCTCGAACAGTGGGATCACGTAGGCCTGCTCGGCCAGGTAATCCTGAACTGCCTTGTCGTTCTCGAGGCGCTTTGCGGGGTCTGGCTCAGAAGCCACCGCTTCGAGCAGGGTCTCGAGCTGCGGGTCTGCGATCTCGCCCGTGTTCGAGTTCAGGTTCTGCAGCACGTTGCGGTTTGCCGAGTAGTACTGGCTCTTGATCACGTCGAGGTCGGCGCGTCCAACCATCGAGTGGTAGATCTGCACCTGGTCCTGATCGAGGATGGCCTTTGCATATGTTCCGGCGTCTGCCTTCAGGATCTGCAGGTCAACGCCGATCTTTGCGAGCTGCTGGCTGATAAGCGTCAGCGCCTCGAAGGAGCGTGGCTGGGGTGCAGCCTCGTTGACAACAAGCGTGAGCTTGGTGCCATCCTTCTCGCGGATGCCATCGCTGCCAACCTTCCAGCCGGCCTCGTCGAGGAGCGCCTCGGCTTTGGTCGGGTCGTAGGTGAGCGTCGCCGATTCGTCAACGTATCCCTTTGCCGTCTTGCTGAGCGTTGACGTGGCGAGCGGATAGTTCTTCGTGTAGATCGTGTTGATGACTTCTTCGCGGTCGATGCCAGCAATGAGCGCCTGGCGAACCTTGATGTCGGAGAGCAGCTTGTTGCCAAACCGCAGGTTGAGGGCGTTGTTGACGCCGTTGGTCTGCGGGGCGTAGACGGTGAGTCCAGCATCCTCAACTTGCTTCTCATCCTGCGCTTCTACGGCGCGAACGATGTCGGCCTGGCCGGCGATGAGTGAGCCGACGCGGACGCTGTCCTCAGGAGTCACGATGAACTGCACCGCGTCAACGTAGGCGCGGCCCTGGTGCTCTGCCGATGGGGGAGCCCAGTCGTAGTCGTCGCGGGCCGTGAGCGTGAGCTCGGTGCCGATCTTCTCGTCGGTGATTGTGAAGGGGCCGCTGCCGATGATGTCGGTCCCGTTGCCTGCGCCAAAGCCTTCAAGATCGAGGTCGAGCGTCTTCGGCGAGAGCAGGCCTGAGTTGATGGTTGAGGTCGCCTGCAGGAAACCTGGTGAAGGCTTGCTGAAGAAGAACTTGACCGTTGTCGGGTCTACAACCTCGCTGTGGTCGTAGTTGTTGATGGCCTCCGAGATGGTCAGTGCCTTATCGGTGTTGCCCTTGCCGTAGAGGTCGAAGTTCTTGGCAACGGCGTCGGCGTCAAGCTTGCTACCGTCAGAGAACGTCACGCCGTCACGAATGGTGAAGGTGTACTCGGTTGCGGTGTCGTTAACTTCCCATTCCGTTGCGATCCACGGCTCGAACTCGAGCGTCTCTGGGTCTTGGTAGACGAGGCGGTCCGTGATGTTGTTCACGATTCCACCGTTGGGGTAGAAGCCCGCGGCCGGTGGATACAGGTTCGTGTAGGTCTGCTGCTCGAGGTAGACGGCGGTTCCGCCGGTCTTTGGTTCGCCAGCCGCGGCTGAATCCGACTTCTCTGGAGCACTCGACGAGCAAGCAGCCATGAGCGATGCGGCGGTAATAAGAGCGATACCTGCGGTGATCCGCGAGGCGGTCTTTGTTAAGCGTGAGCTGCTGAAAGACAAGGTGCGTTCCTTTCGTGAAATCGAAAACTGTGTTGGTGTTCGACGGTAAATGAGGCAGTTGGTGTGCTGATTTGGTCCGCGGGGGCTGGGCCTGAGTGTTTAGGTTAGGCGCGTGAAAGCGCGTTGCCTAGGGCCGACGAAACACGGTGCCACGCAGCGTAACGTGACGTAATGATTGACGCTTCAACTTCTGGCCCGGGAATGAATCCTGACCACTGCATCCCGAGGCGAACCTGCATCTATTTGCGAGTTTCTGCCGCAAATTCACGTTTTTCGCGCAGAAACTCGCAAATAGATGCAGGTTGGGGGCAGGGAGGGGGAGCTAGTTGGCGGATAGGCCGAGCGTGGATGCGCGGCGGATGAGGCGGGCTGGCAGCACCGGATGCAGGTCAACCTCGCGGCCCTCGATCTGAGCCAATAGCTGCTGGGCACTGACTCGGCCCAACTCCTTGCCAGGCAAGGAAACAGTTGTCAGTGGCGGCGACGTGATAGTCGAATACGGCAGATTGTCGAAGCCGGTGATTGCGACATCCTCTGGCACGCGAAGACCAAGGTTGATCGCGGCTTGGAGCGCCCCGTAGGCGTGGGTATCCGTGGCGCAGACCACGGCGGTCACGCCGCGTGCATGCCACTCCGGCCAAGACGTGGTGAATGCCTCTGCGGCGCGGTCGAGGTTAATGAGGCTGTCCGAATTATCCGCCGAGTGGATGACCATGCCCCTTGCGGCCGCGGATTCTTCAAGCAGGCGGCGGCGAAGCAAGAACGTCTCGGTTCCCGTGCGTCCAGCGATGTACGCGATCTGCCGATGTCCGAGCTCGTGCAAGTGCTCCACGAGGTCGTGCACGCCGCTTTTGAGGTCAAAGTTGACGGTGGCCGCTTGGTCTTCGTCGCCGGGCGCATCCAGCAGCACAACCGCTGTTTCGCGGGGAAGATCGCGCAGAAAGGCGTCGTTGGGTGCATCGATGAGCAGGCCTGCCGGGCGCAACGCGGTGAGCTGGTTGACGCTTGCCGCGGTGGGAATCTGCCCCTCGCCTGTGGTTGAGAGCAGCAGCTGGTAGCGGTCGCCGATCTCGGCCTGGATACCGGAGATGACTCGGCCAAAGAAGGGGTTAGAGACGTCGGGGGTCACGAGCAGGATGATGTTGCTTGTTCCCCTGGCGAGCGAGCTTGCCGCGTGGTCAACGATGTAGTTGAGATCGGTGATTGCCTGGCGAACTCGCTCGATGTTTTCGTCAGAAACCCGGCCTTTGGTCTTGTCGTTGACCACGAGCGAGACGGTGGCCACGGATGTTCCCGCGCGGGCAGCGACCATGGCGGCCGTCACATGGGTGGCTCGTCTGCTGGTTGCGGGGGTTTCTGGCACATGTCGATCGTAGCGAACTCACGCCGGGGGTCTGCTTGCCCGCTCCTGCAGTCCCGCGCATCCGGACCCCCGAATCCCACAGCATCCAATCGGCGGCGGGAAATTCACTCTTAATCGCGCCGGGATGCGTGGATTTCCCGTCGTCGATGAGTGGATGCCTCTCGCACAGCAAATCCCGCGGAAATCGGCCAATCTTTGGGGGTTTTGACAAGAATCCGAATAACGTTAAGCGCTTGACGTGAAAATATGTTAGCGTAAAGCGCTTGACGTAGACAGGTTGGGCCGAAATCCATCGGTTCTGCCGCCCCAACGATGTGGAGAATGATGACGAAGAAGATAATCCTCGATTGCGACCCAGGTCACGACGATGCCATCGCCATTCTGCTTGCTCACGGAAACCCCGAGATCGAGCTGCTTGCCGTGACAACCGTTGTGGGCAACCAGACGCTGCCAAAGGTGACGCGGAATGCGCTTGCCGTTGCGCGCATTGCAGGCATCACTGGCGTGCCGTTTGCCGCAGGTGCTGACCGCCCGCTGGTCCGCACGATCGAGAACGCCCCGGATATCCATGGCGAATCCGGCATGGACGGTCCCGTCCTCCCAGAGCCGTCGATTGAGCTGGATAGCCGTCACGCCGTCGACCTCATCATCGACACGATCATGGCCCACGAGCCGGGCGAGATTACCCTCGTCCCCACCGGTGGCCTCACGAACATTGCCCTCGCCGCCCGCAAGGAGCCTCGCATCGTTGAGCGGGTCAAAGAGGTTGTGCTTATGGGCGGTGGCTACCACGTAGGAAACTGGTCGGCCGTCGCCGAGTTCAACATCAAGATTGACCCGGAAGCCGCGCACATCGTGTTTAACGAGTCCTGGCCAGTTGTGATGGTCGGACTCGACCTCACGCACCAGGCCCTCGCAACCCCTGAGGTAGTTGAGAAGGTGCAGGCGGTTGGTACCAAGCCTGCCCAATTTGTCGTTGAGTTGCTTGAGTTCTTTGGCATCACCTATAAGGATGCTCAGGGCTTCGACTCACCGCCCGTTCACGACCCCTGCGCGGTTGCGTACGTCATCGATCCCACGATTGTGCAGACCGTCAAGGTGCCAATCGACATCGAGCTCACGGGAACCCTCACGCTTGGCATGACCGTCGCGGACTTCCGCGCACCCGCTCCTGACGATTGCACGACGTGGGCAGCAACGACCCTCGACGCCGACCGTTTCTGGGACCTCATTATCGATGCCCTCAACAACATTGGCGAGGTCGAACTGTGAACGACATCCTGAACAAATCCGGAGTGCGCATCGGCGCGCTCATGACGGCGCTGCTCGCCGCGTGTGTTGCGTTCCAGCTGAACGCAAGCATGCTGAGCCCCGCGCTTGTTTCGATGGCCCGCGAGCTGAACACCGATGATGCCACGATTGGTCTCTCGCAGACCATGTTCTTCACAACGGCGGCGCTGTTCTCGCTGTTCCTTCCGCGACTGAGCGATATTGCTGGGCGCAAGCGCGTCCTCGCAGGCATGCTCATCGTGATGCTTGTCGGTACGGTTGTTGCGGCCCTCGCCGTCAACGTTGAGATGCTGTTTATCGGCCGTATTATCCAGGGTGTTTCAGGCCCGGTTGTGCCGATCACGCTGCTTATGCTGCGCGCCGAGATCACCGATCCGAAGCGTTACGGCGCGATGATGGGCCTCATTACCGCCGTCAACGGTGGCATTGCCGGCGTGGATGCGCTTGCTGGCGGATGGCTCGTGACGAACCACGGCTTCCGCTCGGTGTTCTGGGTCATGGCTGTTGTTGCAGCCATCGCTATCGTCATGGTCTTGGTCTGGGCATCCGAGTCACGGCCTTCGAAGGGCACCAAGATGGACTGGTGGGGCGTGCTCCCGCTGGTGGTCTCGGTGGCCGCGCTGCTCACCGCCTTTAACGAGGCGGGCAAGCTCGGCGCAGCCAACTGGATCAGCGTTGGCATCAGCGTTGTTGTTGCGGTTGTTGCCTTCGTGATCTTCTGGATGCTCGAGAACCGCATCAACGAGCCGCTCATCCCGACCAAGTACCTGCGTCGCCGCAGCACCTGGGCGCTCCTCCTCACCACGTTGCTCACGATGACGGGAATCTTCGCGGTCGTCAACGGCATGGTTATGTCCATTGCGCAGAACCCAGAGGCTGGTTTTGGGATGGAGGCCGACCTCGCGTCGCTGCTGTTCCTCACGCCCTACGCCCTCGTTGGATGGCTTGTTGGGCCGTTTGCCGGCCGCCTCGCGCCAACGTTTGGCTACCTGAACGTGCTGCGCTTCGGGCTTGTCGGAAGCATCATTGCGACCGCCGTCATGGCCTTTGTGGGCGTGCACTCGCTTCCGGTGCTCATCGCAGCAACCGTGCTGATTGGTGCGACCTACGCTGGTATCGGAAATATCATGCTCAACGGCCTCGGCATTGTGCTGTCACCAGCAGACAACCCTGGCTTCCTTCCCGGTCTGAACGCCGGTGCGTTCAACCTTGGCGCCGGGCTGAGCTTCGTTGCGCTCCCTGCGCTGCAGGTGCTCGGCTCGCCAGCTGGCAGCGACTCAACGACTGGCTACAGCAACGCAATGTTGCTTGGTGCCGGTATTACGGCCGTTGCGCTTGTGCTGTCGTTCCTCATCCCGAAGCCCGTTGGGGCCGAGGTCGGAACCGCGTCGGCCAAGGCATCGGTATAGTCAACACCATCAGGTCGGGCCGGGTACTCGCGCTTGCGGATACCCGGCCCTTCTTACGTTCTGAAAAGGAGTAACCCCGTGCAGACCTCTGACCCATCACGAATTCTTGTGGTTGGCTCGCTCAACGCCGACCTCGTTGTGCGCACCGAACGGTTCCCCAAGGCAGGGGAGACCCTGCACGGTTCGGAACTCTCCATCATCCCCGGCGGTAAGGGCGCAAACCAGGCGGTTGCCGCCGGTCGCCTCGGGGCGCGGGTGAGCATGGTTGGCGCTGTTGGCGCCGATTCAAACGGTGAACTGCTGCTCGACTCGCTTGTCGCCGCTGGTGTAGACCTTGAGCACGTTGATCGGCTCGAAAGCGTCGCAACCGGCACCGCCGTCATCACGGTTGATGCCGCCGGCGAAAATACGATCATCGTTTCTGCCGGTGCAAACGGGAAGCTTGGTCAGGATGACGTTGCCGGTGCCTTCGACTCCCTCTCGGATGTTGGCGTGCTCTGCCTCTGCCTCGAAGTTGGCATCGACACGGTTCTTGCCGCCGCGCGCCGGGCTCATTCGGCTGGCGCGCAGGTGCTCTGCAACCTCTCGCCCTACGGGCCGGTTCCCGACGAGCTCCTGCAGCTCACCGATGTCCTCCTGCTCAACGAGCACGAGGCCGCGCATCTTGCTGGCGTCTCGTCGGCATCCGGCGACTGGGATGCCGTAGCCGCCTCGCTCCGCGCGAAGGGCATCGACCGAGCCGTCATCACGATGGGCGCTGCCGGGGCCGTAGTGATTGACGGAGCATCCGCTATCGAAACCGTCCCCTCGCCCCGCGTCACCGCAGTTGACACCACGGGCTGCGGCGACGCGTTCATGGGCTCACTTGCGCTCCGCCTTGCCGAGGGCGCCTCGCTCGCCGAGGCAGCTGCCTTCGCGGCAACGGTTGGCAGCTACGCGGCGACGGGATACGGCGCGCAGGCCTCATACCCCGACCGCAAGCAGCTCGCGGAGTTTGTTGCGGGGTAGTGATCGCAGACTACGCGCGTCGCAACCCGTGCCTGCCGTCCGGCGCGAGCATCCAATCCACCTGACCCAAAGGTGCGGTTCAATGACCAAATAGACCCATTTGAGTCAGATCGATTGCTGAACCCCCTCGCTTGCTTGTAACACGCCGCTGATAGGCTGTGCCAGCGATGGAACAGGGTCTTCCGCGTCACGACGCAGGCAGGTTCAGGTAGCCCGTTTCACGCAGCGATCAACCAGGGGGTGAACCATGGATGAGCTCATCCGTGTTGAAAACGAATTGAATCAGGCGATTTCGGCTGGCGATTTGCTGCAGGCCTCCCGGTTGCTCGACGAGCTCAACCCGCGCGAAGTGACCGAGGTCATTGAACGCTCGCCGCGTGCAAAAGCGGCCGTCACCTACCGGCTGCTCTCAAAGTCGCGGGCACTCGAAGTGTTTGAGATGCTCGACCCGGCGGTGCAGGGCGACCTCGTGCACGCGCTGAGGGATGACGAAGTCACCGGCCTGTTCAGCGAGCTGGACCCGGATGACCGTGCCCAGCTGGTTGACGAGCTGCCGGCATCCGTTGCCCAGCGACTCATGCTTGGGCTTTCGGCAAAGGATCGGGCGATTACCACCGCGATCCTCGGCTATCGATCCGGGTCGGTCGGTCGGCGGATGAGCCCGGAATACGTGCATGCGCACCCCTGGTACACCGCCGCGCGCACTCTCGATGACGTGCGCGCAAAAGCTGCCGACGCGGAGACGATCTATACGATCCCGGTGACAAACGATGTGAAACGGCTCGTTGGCATCGTGAGCCTTCGCGAAGTGCTCGCGAGCGATCCGGACGCGACGATTGGTGAGCTCATGAGCGAGCCGGAGTACGCGCTCGCAACAGACTCGGCTGAGGAAGCCGCCCGAACGTGCGCCGACCACGAATACCTCGCCCTGCCAATTGTGGATAGCGAAACCCGACTGCTCGGCATCCTGACTGTTGACGATGCCCACCAGATCCTTCGTGACGCCGAGGCGGAGGATGTTGCGCGCGCCGGCGGGAGCGAGCCGCTGCGCCGCCCCTACCTGTCGACCTCGATCTTCTCCATCGCGAGGTCGCGCGTGGTGTGGCTGCTGGTGCTTGCGGTTTCCGCGCTGCTGACCGTCCAGGTGCTCGAAATCTTTGAGGCCACGCTTGAGCAAAAGGTTGTGCTTGCGCTGTTCATCCCGCTGCTCACGGGCACGGGAGGGAATACCGGCTCGCAGGCGGCGACCACTATTACCAGGGCGCTTGCTGTCGGCGACGTGCGCACGAGTGACGTGTGGCTTGTCCTGCTGCGTGAGGTGCGGGTTGGCACGATGCTTGGGCTCTTGCTTGGGTCCCTTGGATTTGTGCTTGCGGCGCTTGTGTACGACGTGCCAACGGGCGCGGTCATTGGCCTCACGCTGCTGTGTGTGTGTGCGATGGCGGCAACGGTTGGCGGCGCGATGCCGCTGCTTGCGAAGACGATCCACGTTGACCCCGCGGTGTTCTCGACCCCGTTCATCACGACGTTCTGTGACGCGACGGGCCTGCTCATCTACTTCACGATCGCGAAGGCAATCCTGCAGATCTAACCCCGGATACGCACGGCTCCGTCTGGCACAGATCTGACGCAAGAGTTCCAACCCGGACGTCGGAAGGAACTCTTGCGTCACATCTGCCAGGGTGGCGAGTGTTAGCCGAAGATCATGGGCATGTCGTCGTCCTCGTACTCTTCGTCGCTTAGGGTCAGGTCGAGGTCGACTACAACGGGAACGTGGTCGCTGGGGGCGTCGCCCTTGCGCTCGTTGCGGTCAATGTGGGCATCAACGACCTGATCGCGGAACGCCTCTGAGGCCATGATGAAGTCGATGCGCATGCCCTCGTCGCGTGGGAAACGCAGCTGCTTATAGTCCCAGAAAGTGAAGCCCTCTGGGGCGAAGGGGCGCACAGCATCCCCAACCAGGCCCTCGAAGCTCGCGAACATTTCGCGCTCGGGAACGGACACGTGCGTTGAAACGCCAGGGGTGAAGGATGGGTCGCCCATGTCGGCGTCGGTCGGCGCAATATTCCAGTCGCCCATGAGCGCGAGGCGCAGTTGCGGGTTCTCGGTCAGCCAGCGCTCGGTGTTGGTGCGAAGGGCCTTCAGCCACTCGAGCTTATAGGCGTAGTGTGCGTGGTCGAGCGAGCGGCCGTTTGGCACGTAGAGGCTCCAGAGGCGGAGGCCGTCAACCGTGACGCCCATGGCGCGGGCTTCGAGGGGGATGTTGTTGGCATCCACCGCCGGTCCGCTTCCGTCGAGTGTTGGCTGCACTGGCTCGCCGAAGCCGGGCATGCCCTCGAACGTGGTGGTGACATCCGTCATCTCGTGCTTGCTGGCGAAGGCGACGCCGTTCCACTGGTTGAGTCCGTGGATTTCGAGGTGGTATCCGGCGGCCTCGAACTGCGCGCGCGGAAATTGGTCGGGCCTGCACTTGATCTCCTGCATCCCCAAGACGTCAACGTCTTCACGAACAAGCCAGTCGACAATTCGGTCAACACGGGCACGGACAGAGTTCACATTCCAGGTAGCAATACGCACCCTCCCACCCTAACCTGCATCTATTTGTGAGTTTTTGCGCAAGAATCCGTTCTTTGGCGCAGAAAGTCGCAAATAGATGCAGGTTGGAGGGGCCGATAAGCTTGAGGCTATGACTGACGCACGCGAGCAACTCATTAACTACATCAAATCCGAGGCCGTGTTCCACGGTGACTTCACCCTCACGAGCGGAAAGAAGGCCACGTATTACATCGACCTTCGCCGAGTGAGCCTCGACCACCGCGTTGCGCCGCTCATCGGTCAGGTCATGCTGCCCCTCATCGATTCGGTGGATGGTGTAGTCGCCGTTGGTGGCCTCACGATGGGTGCCGACCCAATCGCCTCGGCCATCCTGCACCAGGGAGCAGCTCGCGATGGCAAGCAGTACGACGCGTTTGTTGTGCGCAAAGAGCCAAAGGATCACGGCCGCGGCCGCCAGGTAGAGGGCCCTGACCTCGACGGCAAGCGCGTGATCGTCGTTGAGGACACGTCCACAACGGGCGGCTCGCCCCTCAAAGCCATCGAGGCTCTCGAAAAGGTTGGCGCGATTATCGCCGGCGTTGCCGTTGTGGTTGACCGCAACACCGAGGCCCGTGCCCGCATTGAGGTAGCTGGCTACCCCTACTTCTACGCGATTGGCCTTGACGACCTGGGCCTCGACCAGCAATAACCCGGGCCTACCGTCTGCCTCAGCTGCGAGTGCCCTCATATTGACCTAAAACGCAGGTTTGGGTCGATATGAGGGCACTCGCTGCGTGCTGGCGGGGTGCGCGCCGGGCTACAGTAGGTCGTTCGTGGCCAGGATTGCCGCAAATCCGCCGCCGTGTAGGTTGGTGGCGGTCGCGCGGCTGAGCTCATCCGCTGTCAGCGTTGTACCGTCCGGGCCGGCCAGGTCGAACGTGTGGCAGGCATCGAGTGCAACTACCGTCTGGTAGCCGAGGTTGCCGGCCATCCGCGCGGTCGTCTCTACGCACATGTTGGTCTGGATGCCGCAGAGCACAACCTGCTCGATCCCAGTCTCGTTGAGCCAACTGTCCAAGTCGGGCGTGCCGTAGAACGACGAGTTGACGGTTTTGCTGATCCGGAGGGCTGGCTCGACACTGCCGAGAAATGGCTTGAGCGCGTGCCCAGGATGCGCTGGGTTGAGCGGGGACTCTGGATGCGCGGAAGCGTGGGTGACCATCACAATTGGTCGTCCGGTGGCCTGCCAGTGTTCGACCAGTTTGGCGATGTTGGGCTCGGCCTCGCGGTTGTTGCGCGTGCCCCAGTAGGTGCTGTCGTCAAATCCCTGTTGCACGTCGATGATGATGAGGGCTGCGTTTGCTGAAATCTCCATGCTTCTACTGTGCCGCGCGGCACAAGCGAGCGTGAGTGGCAGAAAAGCATGTTTGCGATGAAAATCAGCCATACACTTATCTTGTGCTGAATGTTGCCTTACTCCTTCTTCCTCGCGCGCGCATCTTTGACGTTGCGGTGATGACCGAGGCCTGGCAGGCAGAGCGGCTCTCGTCCCCGCCACTGGATATCACCGTCCGCCACTGCTCGGCGGTAGTCGGCCCAGTGCCCCTTGGCGATGGTGCCACCATGCAAGCGACCGCAGGTCTCACATGGCTTCGCCGCGCAGATGTTGTGATTGTCCCCGGTCTTTCGGCACTCGAATACCTGCCAGGGCACGAGTATTTGGATGCCCTCACTGCGGCGCACGCGGCCGGCGCAACCATCGCCTCGCTGTGCTCAGGGGCTTTTGTGCTTGCCGCCTCCGGCCTGCTTGATGGCGGCCGCGCTACGACCCACTGGGCCCTTGCTGAGCAACTCGCGAGCCGCTTTCCTGCTGTGAATGTTGTGCGTGACGAGCTCTTTATCGGCCAGGATCGAGTCTGGACCTCAGCTGGCGTTGCGGCCGGCATTGACCTCAGCATCCATCTGGTGAAAGAGCTACTGGGTGCCGGCGCTGCCGCGAATATTGCGAGGTCGCTGGTTGCGGCCCCAAATCGCGCTGGCGGTCAGGCGCAGTTTTTGCGGGCCCCGCTTCGGCGTGGGGCGGGGGCGAATACGGCGCTGGGGGTCGCGGAGGCTGCGGTTGCAGAGCATCCGGCCCGTCAGTGGACGGTTGCGGCGCTTGCCGCGAGGGCCCATCTTGCTGAGCGGACCTTTGCTCGGCAGTTTGTTGAGGAAGCCGGAACCACGCCGCATCGCTGGCTGACCGAGCGGCGCATTGACAGGGCGGCGATGCTCTTGGAGCAGGGGGCAGCGGTCTCCGAGGCTGCCGCGATGGTCGGCTACGCCTCTGTGGTCACCTTTCGGCAGCGGTTTCGGGAACTCCGCGGGGTTTCCCCGTCGCGGTATCAGGATTCGTTTGGGCCTCAGCCCGGTTATCGGGCGAAGCCAAACCGTGCGAGTTCCTCGTCGATGATGAATTCGTAGAGCGCTGCTGGGTCGCGCACCATTTGGTTGAACTGGCCAAAAACTTCGAAGGAGATTGCTCCGTAGAGCCTGGTCCAGGATTCGACGCCGAGGGCGACAAGTTGTGGGGAAAGGTCAGGTGCAAAGTCGCTGGTGAGCTGCTTGACGGCGGGCACGGTGTGGTCGAGCGCCGCTGTTCGCCGAGGGTGGAGACCAGCGTTTTTGGCGTCTCGCATGATGTCGAAGAGCACGAGCCCTACCCGGGCAGCGGCCATGATGGTGTCCTGAGGCGCGGCATAGCCGGGAACTGGCGAGCCGTAGATCAGCGAGTATTGGTGCGGATGGGCGACGGCCCAGGCCCGCATTGCCCGCGCGGCCGCTGCGAATCGTTGCTGATGATCGGCGCGCGGAATCGTCTGTTCCGCGTGTTCGACAAACGCGCCGAGTGCGTTGTAGGCCTCGAGAATGAGCGTGGTCAGCAGGGCGTCGCGGCTGTCGAAGTATCGGTAGACGGCGGATGAGACCATGCCCCTTTCTCTGGCGATTGCGCGGAGGGAGAGGCCGGCGGCTCCGACCTCGCCAAGGTGTCGGCGGGCGATGTCGAGAAGTTCCCGTTCGGTTTGTTCTCTGGCGCGTTGCCTTGCAGTTTGGGGTTTTGCAGGTGCAGTACCTGCCGGCTGGTCCTGCGTTGTCATGCGTCTCATTATCGCGGGTTTCATGGCAAAACACTAAAGACAGAGAGCGGTGCTCTTGCAGATTGCGAATCCGTGTTCTATTCTTCAAGAGAGCACTGCTCTCTCAAATTCTATCGAGGACATCATGACCAACACACCCAAACGCCAGCTCGTCGTTGGCGCCGGACTCATCGGCTCCGAGCTCGCGAGGCAGCTCATCCAACGCGGCGACGACGTGACCCTCGCAACGCGCAGCGGCACGAAACTCCAAGGCGCCAGATCTGTCACGCTCAACGCATCGGATGCTGCGGCCCTCACCGCGGCTGCCCACGGGGCCTCCACGATCTTCTTGTGCACCAACCCGCCATACTCAACCTGGCCGACGGATTGGCCGCCAATCTTTGCCGCGGTCATCGCCGCAGCCAAAGCATCCGGGGCCAGGCTTGTCATCATGGGCAACCTGTACGGCTACGGCAAGGCCAGCATGCCAATGACCGAGCACTCTCCATTTCGTCCGGAAGACACCAAAGGTGAGGTCCGCGCTGAGGGCTGGCGGCGCATCCATGCTGCCCACGAAGCCGGCGAAATTACGGCCGTTGAGGTGCGGGCAAGCGACTATATCGGGCCGCATGCCGATGCGACCTCGCACGTTGGCAAGGGGTTCTTCTCGCCCATTCTGAACGGCAATACCGCGAGGGTGATCGGCGATCCAGCATTGCCCCATTCGTGGAGTTACCTACCCGACATCGCGGCAACGCTCATCGCGGCATCCGACACGGATGACCGAGACCAGTGGGGCCGCGCCTGGGTGGTGCCAAGTACGACGCGCACCCGCCGAGAGCTCGCGGCGGAGATCAACGACACCTTCGGGAGTGCGGGTCGAGCGGCGAGATTGCCTCGTGCGGTTCTCCGGCTCGGCGCGCTGTTCAACGCCGACGTCCGTGAGGTGCTGCGCAGCAGCTATCAATTTGAGATGCCGTTTGTGGTGGACTCGACCGAAACCGAACGCATCCTTGGGGTGACGGCGACTGACTGGGCTGAGGTCGTCCAACTCACGGGACAGTCGTACCGCTAGCCCCACCCGCCAGCCCACTCGCGCCCTGTTGTACCCGAGCGTCGAGTGCCCCCGAATCGCGCCAAAATCCCCGATTTTGAGCGATTTGGGGGCACTCGACGGGCAGCGCGAAGGTAGCGGTGCCTCGAGCGGTGCCTAGAGCTCGGTCTCGATGGGCTCGTCAGCAAGCAGTTCGGCAACCGACCCCAGAATCTCGTCGGGCCGGAACGGATACTTTTCGATCTCGGCCTTATCGCTAATACCGGTCATGACCAGGATGGTGTGCAGCCCGGCCTCGATACCGGCGACAATATCGGTGTCCATGCGGTCGCCGATCATCGCTGTGTTTTCCGAGTGGGCGCCGATGCGGTTGAGCGCAGACCGGAACATCATCGGGTTTGGCTTGCCAACCACATACGGCTCTTTGCCCGTGGCCTTGGTGATGAGCGCCGAGATTGCGCCTGTTGCCGGCAGCGGGCCGTCTTTGCTCGGGCCCGTCGCGTCTGGGTTGGTGGCGATAAAGCGCGCGCCGTTGTTGATGAGGCGGATGGCCTTGGTGATCGCCTCGAACGAGTAGTTGCGGGTCTCACCAACAACCACAAAGTCGGGGTTTGACTCGGTCATCACAAAGCCTGCCTCGTGCAGGGCGGTGAGGATGCCTGCCTCGCCAATGACGAAGGCGGTGCCCCCAGGCTGCTGCGATTTCAGAAACGCAGCGGTTGCGAGGGCCGACGTCCAGATTGACTCTTCTGGCACATCCAGCCCGGAAGCCTTGAGCCGTGCGCTGAGGTCGCGCGCCGTGAAGATCGAGTTATTGGTGAGCACAAGAAATGGGGCGCCCTGCGCCTTCCACTGCTCAATGAGTTCGCGTGCGCCGGGGATCGGGTGGTTCTCGTGAACCAGCACGCCATCCATGTCGGTGAGCCAGCATTCAACTTCGTTGCGTCGTTCCATGTAGACCTCCGGGTTCCTGTCTTTCCACAGTACTGCACCTCCGAGACCCGAATCTTTGCGGGGAGGTTACGGTCCGGCTACGGCGAGGGTCTGTTGCGATCGGCCGAGTGTTGCTAGGGTGACGACGTGGAACTTTTCATGTTGATTGTCCTCGTTGTCCTCACCGGCCTTCCGATTGCCGCCGCGATTCTTGCCGCGGTGTTTGGCGCGGTCAGCCTCCGGCGCTGGTTTGTTCGACGGGCGGATGCGTCGCGCGGCGGTCATCTCTCGGCCTAGTTGGCTGCCTGATCCGTCCCGAACGGCCCATCTCTTCCACGTTCGCCCATGGACGGGTTGGTTCGGTCTCGACGCTGAACGTGCCGGTATCCGCTGGGTTTCATCCATCGGCGTAGTACTTCGTGGTGTCTCGGCGTAAGGTTTCTCTGTGCGTATTAAACGGGGGACACAACGTAAGCAGGCACGGCGGCTGAGCCTTATTCTCTCCACCGGCGTTGTTCTCGGACTCTTGGTGCCCGTCGCTATCGCTGGTGTGGCTGAGCCGCGACGTCCGTCTCAGCGGGCGGCTGCTTCTCCAGCGCCGCTAGGTGGCGCCGCGGTGGGCTCAACCCATCGCTCAGCCTCAGAGACGTCACCAACCGAAAAGGTTTCCCTGTCCAACCTTCCGCTCGACTCGCTGGGTGTGGCCGATAACCGGGTTGCCTGGACCGTCGATGACGGGCTGACGCCCGAGGTCATCGGCGCGTACGTGCAATTGCTCCAGACGACGGACGTGCGCCTGACCTTTTTTGTGACGGGAAGCTACGAGGGATGGCGGCAGTATGCCGACCAACTGAAACCGTTTGTGCAGAGTGGCCGCGTGCAACTCGCAAACCACACATGGTCGCATCCCGACCTCCTGAGCCTCACCGACGAACAGATCGTTGATGAGCTTGAGCGGACGGAGGAGTTTCTGCTTGACACCTTTGGAGTGAGCGCGAAGCCGTATTATCGGCCGCCTATGGGGCGCAGGGATGCACGAACCGATGCAGCCGCCGCGAACATTGGGTACACCGTCCCCGTGTTGTGGACCGATTGGCTCGATGATTCACTACCGACCACGCCGTCAGCTCTCTTGGCCGCTGCGAAGCGAGCGTTTGTGCAGGACGCTATTGTGCTCAGCCACGCAAATGAGTTTGCAGAAATTGACGTATTGCCCGATATCTATTTGTTGATTCGCGAGCGGGAACTCCAAACGGTCACGCTCAACGACGTCTTTGTGTCGCACTAGCGTTCACTTCGCCGAGGCCCTATCTTTTGGATATGGATCGGCGCGGATTTTTGCAGGTTGGCCTAGCCTTGGCGGTTGGTACGCTCGCTGGATGCGCCGCGCCGTCAACGCCGCGGGAGTCGCTGCCAACATCCTCTGTTCCGCCTCAGCTTGAGCTACCCTCATCGCTGCCAACTCCGGCAAGCATTGCCCAGACAACCGAGCTGCCTGTTGGTGCTGATCCTGCCGGCCTCACGAAGGTGCCACTTCCCGCCGGGCCGATTACGGCGCTTCCCGGTGACGGCAACTTCCTGGCCTGGACGATTGACGACGGAGCTGACCCGGCCGTGATCGAAGGCTACGCGCGCTTTGCAGCAGAGTCGGGTGCGCGGCTGACGTTCTTTGTGAACGGCATGTACGGCGGTTGGGCGCAGCACGCCGACCTGCTGAGGCCGCTTGTTGCCTCCGGTCAGGTGCAGATCGGCAATCATACGTGGTCTCACGTTGATCTGCGTTCGCTCAGCGATCAGGGAGTGATCGATGAACTGCAGCGAAACGAGCAGTTCATTGTTGAGACGTTTGGGGTCAGCGCCAAGCCGTTCTACCGGCCGCCGTTTGGCTTTCGGGATGCTCGAACGGATGCCGCGGCCGCGAGCATCGGGTACACCTCGCCGGTCATGTGGTACGGCTCGCTGTCTGACTCTGGGCTCATCACAACAGATCAGGTCGTCGCGTTTGCAACGCAGTGGTTCTTGCCGCAGCACGTCATCATTGGCCACGCCAATTTCATGCCCGTCATCGAGGTGTTGCCGCAGCTCAAGCAGCTCGTGCTTGATCGCGGACTCGCCACCGTCACCTTGAATGACTATTTTGTGACTGCTCAGGGTTAGCTGGTCGACGACGTCGGCTCGCGCTCTCAGGTGCGCCAGAATATTCCTGTGTAAACTGTTTGTCGGTGCCGTTCTTGGGGAAGGGCGCCAATCTGGGGTTTTGTCCCGTCCGCACATCGTGGGGTGTTTTTTGATGCGCGCGTCGGATTTCTTTGCCAACTCATTCCTTACGGGTAGACACTCGAAGGCATTTGGGCGCTGAGTGTCGTAATTACTTGAGGGAAGTATTGTGAAACAACTCGTATCAATAGTCGCTGTTGTGGCGCTCGCCGTAATAGGGACGGTGGGCTCATCCGCGCCGGCGATGGCCGCGGACGGACGCGTGACCGACATTCAGGTCTCGGTTCTTGCCGACGGCACGGCTCCATTTAGCACCAACGACGGCCCTGGGCTCGACACCGCCGCGAAGAACGGTATCGTGCGCACGCAAGACAGCATCCGCTATCGGGTGCAAGCCTCCTACGACATCCCTGGCGATGTGACGTTTGCGTCGACCCTGCCGCAGGGCATGGAATGGGACGCAACGGCAACCGCGGCGACCGTCTGCAGCGGGGGAGGCTCCCTCAGCGATGGGAATCGGACCCTGACCTGCAAACGAACCACCAGCAACGAGGGTGGTCTTTCTGAGAGCTTTGAGCTGCTTGCCTGGGTGTACAGCGTTGGGAACGGGGCCACCGTACAACCAACGGTGACGTCCGGAACCGCGAGCGGAACGGCGGATGCTGTGACCGTTTCAGCACAACCAGCGACCGAGCTGAAGACCAGCTTGATTTCATACGCGCACAACACGAGCCTTGGCGGCAAGCTGGGCTTATTGGCCGGCCAGCGCTTTATGCTCGGCGCTACGTCAGCAGATGGTGACCTTCGCGGTTTCGAGGCTTTTGGCGATACCGTGACGTTTCAGTTGCGGGTTCCCGAGGCATCCGTCGTCCACAGCCTTGCCGTTGGCAGGGGCGGCGGCACCCTGAGCTACACACAAGCTGGTCCGGGCGAAACCGTGTTTGTCACCCTCACCAACGCAAGAACCGATTTTGGCAGTGTGATCAATTTCACCGGTTTCCCGAAGGAATTTTGGGGCAACGTTTTCCTGAACGTCAACCTTTGGATACCGTACGACCCGACTCTGCCAACCGGGCAGAAGACAACCGTCGAGATGCAGGTTTCCGGTTTTGACCCAGACTCGTTGAGCGGCGTGAGCAACTTTGGTGATGGTGTTGCTCCAGGCCAGGCTGCCGGATATGTCTGCCCGTCCGGCACGCTTCTTGGAGCGCAGCTGAGCTGCTGGCGAGACACGTTTGACCGCACCCAGACGCTCGTTGTTGGCGGCACGTTTGGCGGAGTGATGGGGGCCGATCGGCTCTACCTCTTTGGTGATGGTCATGGATACCCGCAGAACGAGGAGAAAGTTCTTCCCGGCCAGGCCTTCCGCGCTTTTAGTGGCGTGATGAACGCGTCTTCCGCACTTGAGTCGGCCAGCTCGCCGTTTGGGTGTGCGGTTTGGGACAGTAGCCTGCTGCGACTCAACGGCGACGCGCGTGGCATCTACAGCAACCAGGTGAGCAACGCCTCGATTTTCCACGCGGGCGGAAACACCGCTCTTCCTGCTGGTTCCTACCGGTTGGAGTACTCGGCCGTCTCATTCGCCTCTGACGCGGAGCGCAAGGCGTTTGACTGCGGTCAGGCCGGTGACGGGGCAGCTGGTTGGACATCCGACCCTGCGGCCGTCGCCGGTGGCGCTGCGGCTGTTGGCGCCATCCGAATTCTGGCTACGGGGTTTAACCTCAAGCCCGGCAGCGCGGTTGGGCTCGATTTTTCGCTCGCTCGTACCACCTCTGCCGCCTCGTTGGCGCTCCCTGTGAACGCGGGGCTGCCGTGGTTTTGGCAGTTTGGAACCGCTGAAACTGCCCTCGTGAAGTCGACCTATTCGGGAACGAGCTACAGTCTCGGCGGTGGCTACGTTCAGGCGGTTCCTGCCCTGGTCCGCGCGACGACGTCGTGGTCTGCCGCATCCGTCGATCCGGGTGCCCTCGCGACGGTTACGGTTCGGCCACTCGTCATCGGGCCGGTTGGCGCCGGAATCAACACGGTCGCGAAGAACACTCAGGCCAGGGTTTCGCTCAATTCGGTATGTGCTGAGCCGGTTCTTGCCAGCCTTGACGCGCTTGTTGCTGGCGGCGCGGTGAAGAGCTATACCATCGTGCCAGGAGAGCCGAACGACCCGATTAACTGCGCAAAGGGCGGTACCCCCGCCAACATTGTGTTTCAGCTTGGCGACGTCACTGCGGCAGGAGGCACGGCCGGTGGAACGTTCCACCCAACGGTTGCCGGCCACGAGACGCTGCTGAGCCCGCTCTCGTTCCAGGTTGTGAACTCTGTGCTGACGCCTTCAGGCAGTAAGCACACCGTCAAGACGGTGATGTCGTCAGACTCAGATACGTCTCGCGAAAGCTGGGACGGAGTAACAAACCAGGCAGGATCTGCCGTGCTCACGGACAGAACCACGGAGGCGACGCTTGTCGTAACCGGCGTTGCGTCCTTCGCAGGCGGGAAATCCGCGGCGACGGCAAATAACGGATACGTGGCTCCCGGCGAAGTGTTCTCCTACACCCTGAGCTGGGCAAACGGAACGTCGAATGACGTTGGCCGAGGCACGTTTGTTGATGTGCTTCCGTTTGACGGTGATTCACGGGGCACGACTGGCCTTGGCAAGACGGGGTTGAACGTCCTCGAGGTGCAGGCCAGTATGGCGGACGAGGTCATGGGCAAGGTTGCGATTGAGTACACAACGGATGACCGAGCGACCGTTGAGGCTGCCGTTAACCGGGTGGGAAACGAGAACGGTAACGCTGACATCAGCTGGAAGTCCGGCGCGATACCGACAACTGCCACCGCGGTTCGGTTCACAACCGAGTCGCTGCTGAGGCCTGGATACTCTGGCACCGCAACCATCAGCACAAGCGTTGACCGGCTTGCCAGAAACGGCAAGGTGATCAACACGATGAGCGGCCGCACTGAGCCGGTTGACGGCGACCCGAACTCGGTCATGTCGTTCCGTGACGCATCGAGTGTGAACCTGAAGTCGAGCGCCTCAAGCCTTTCGGGCACGGTGTACCGTGACCTCGATTTTGATGGCGTGTTGAGCCCAGCCGACATTGCGTGGGGGAAAGACCTCGAGATTACCGCGACTTCGGTTGGGGATGCGGCAAGCACAACAACGGGTACCGACAGCGGTTTCCTGTACGAGGTGATTGCCCCCGGTTCCTACAGCTTCTCTGCCCCCGGTTCCGGCTGGGATGCCGTTGCGCCGGTTGATCCCGTTGCAGTGGCCTCTGGTGTGGATGTGACCGGCCAAGTGGTGATGATGCAAGAGCGCATCGCGGCCCCTGCGTTGGTCGATGACGCGACGAGTGCGCGTGTTGGAAGCTCCGTCTCCGTTGATGTGACGGCGAACGATACCCTTGCCTTTCCAACAGCAGCTGGCAGCGTATTCACCCGTGACACGGTCGCCCTCGGCGCGACGGTTCCTACCCACGGCTCTGTCGAATTGACCGCGCCAACCGACGCCCAAACCCAATCGACCGTGACCTACACGGCTCATGCGTCGTGGCCAACCGAGTATGCGGGCAAGGGCTCGTATACCGACACCTTCACGTATACCTGGACCAACGCGGCCGGGGTGAGCGAAACGGCTGAGGTTTCCGTGCTGGTGTATGCCGCGCTCGTTGCAACCGATGACGTCGGTACGATGCCGGATGCCACCCGCTTATTTGACGTGCTTGGCAACGATGCGGGGGATGCTCCCGCGTTTTCCGGCGCTCCAACCGTCGCCTCCGGTGATGCGGACGTGACCGTGGTTGGCGGTTCGATTCAGATCGCCCCAACCCACTCGTGGGCGGACGGGGAGAAGACCCACGATGTTGTCGTGAGCTACCAGATCGAGGATGCGCACGGGCAGACGGCTCAGGCGACGCTGACGGTGACCGTCGTGCGGGCACCGGTTGTGAACGGCAATCGGGTTGACCGTATCGGCCAGCAGGGCAGCGCAGTGTTTGGCCCTGAGGTGCTGCATCCGGAGGTTCTTGACGCCGTTGAGTTGACCGTTTCCCCCGGTGCGGGGGCGGCCGAAATTGATGCAGACACCGAGCTCGTCACGTTCTCTGCCAATGGAGCGGCCGACGGAAGGTATGCCTTTACCGTGGCCTTCACCGATGAGCTCGGGCAGCGAACGGAGGTTGTCTACACGGTTGCCGTCCAGGCAGTTCCTCGTGCGAATGATGTCACCGCTTCGACAGGCCTTGGCCTACCCGTTGAGGTCAACACGAGGGTTTCGACGAGTGGAAGTATCGTTTCGGCCGAAGTTATTGGTGCGCCAGCCGGGGCCGAAGTTTCGGTTGACGCGGCGGGCGGCGTGAGTTTTGATCCAGGCGAGGTGCCGGTCGGCGACTACACGTTCACCGTGCGCTACACGGATGACCTCGGCCAGTCGGGCGAGGCGACCGTCACCGTACGGGTCTCCGCGCTTGCCGTGACGGGCGAAACCAGCGCGCTGATTCCCGGCGGCAGCTCGACGGACTTCGCGATGACGGTTGTGGCCGAGTCTGAGGTGCGAGCAACCGTGACGACCCGCCCGGACTCCGGGACGGTGACGGTGAACGACGCCAATGTGGTGACGTTTGACGCTGGCAACGCTGAGGATGGCACCTACACGTTCACCGTGCAGTTTGCTGACGAGGATGGCAATACGGTTGAGGCCGACTACACCGTCAGGGTGCAGGCACCGCCGGTTGTCAGCTCGCCACCGTCGCAGAAAATCCCAACCGGTGGAAGCCTTGGCTGGGAAACGACGATTTCGACGAGTGGTACGGTCACCGGGGCCGAGCTTTCCGGCCTGAACAATCAGTTGCCAGCAGGCACCCCGGTAACGGTCGCGACGGATGGCAGCGTGCATGTTGATGCCAGCGGGATGCAGCCAGGAACGTATAGCTTCACCGTGACCTTTACGGATGATCTTGGCCAGGCAGGCGAGGCAACGTACAACTTCACCGTGCAGGCCCCTCCACTTGGCGAAGGACACGCAACGACCATCACGGATACGGAAACGGCAACCTTTGATCCGTTCGGCGACAGCTCTGGCATCGGCCTGCAGCCACTTGATGCAAGCGTCATTGTCCAGCCGGCCTCCGGCTCTGTGGGCATTACGGATGGGACGGTTACCTATACGCCAGTGCTTGGCTTTGTTGGCGACGTCTGGTTCTCAGTGACCATCACGGATGACCTCGGGCAGACGGTTGTCCTGACGTACACCGTTACGGTCGTTCCGGCCGAGCTATTGCCAAAGGTTGGCGAGACCGCTGGGGCGACTGACGTTGCAAACCCGTCTCATCCGCTTTCCATGACCGGTGGGGAACTTGGCGGCCTGCTTGCGCTGTGCGCAACGCTGTTGCTCGTTGGTGCGCTCCTGATCGTTCGGCGCAAGAAGCACGCCGTGAGGCCGCGCGTCGAGTGACATCATCACAGAGGGACGAGCCCAAATCGGCTGGGCTCGTCCAGCGCGACCGCGAGCTTCTGCTGAGATTTCAGGAGAAGGATGAGGGAGCACTGGACGAGCTCTTTGCCGAGCACTGGGACCGCACGCTCGGTTGGGCGAAGCGCTACGCAAGCGGTCGAGATGACGCTGAGGATATCGCGCAAGAAGCAATGGCGAACACACTCGCGGCCATGCGCGGCGGGAAGGGGCCAGCCACCTCAGTCGGGTTGTACCTTGCCACCGCCGTGCGCACGGTTGCGATGGAGCGAGGAAAACGCCTCGCGAAGGTGACGCCAGTCGCCGAGTTCTACGATGACCTCGACCGAGCGGTTGATGAGCCGGTTGAGGCCGGCGAGGCCGTGCAAGCATTCACCGCGCTGCCTGATCGGTGGCGGGAAGTGCTCTGGCTTCGTAACGTCGAGGGCTACTCAACCGCCGAGGTCGCAAGTTCCCTCGGTATGACAACCGGCGCTGTAACTGCATTGCACCGAAGGGCCCTCGTCGGCATCCGGCAGAGTTACCTCGACGCACTTGCCGAGTCGCCAGAGTCGAGTGGATGCCCGCGCCGGCGAAGCATGCTCGCACGGTACGTGAGAGAGGAACTCTCCGAGCGGGAGCAGACGAGCCTCGAACAGCATCTTGAGGAGTGCCGCCGGTGCCGATCGGTTGTTGCCTATTTCCGCACGGTGCGGCGGAAGATTGCGCTGGCCCTACCTTTTCCCATCCTCGTGTTTTGTCAGCAGCGGCCGCTTGCCGCTGCAGCAGCCGGAAGTACGCTTGCGGCCGCAACGACGGCTGGGGCGCTGCTCGTTTCTGGGCCGATTGCTGCCACCTCGCTTGGCGGCGGTTTCTCGGCGGGTGACGACACGGGGCAGTCGCCAACAGTTGTGCTCAGCGCAGGTCCCCGTGATGACTGCAACGTCAGCGCGATGCGCTCTGGAGATCGAACCTGGTTTGATTCCAAGAATGACTCGGGGGAGTCGTGCACCGTGTCATTCCTGTGGGAGGGGCAGCTGCTGCTTTCACCAACAGAAATTGCCGACGGGAATCGCTTTATGGCGCCACGAACAGGGTCATACACGGTGGTGCTCACGGCAGACGGCGACGAGGTTCGGTCCGAGTATTCGTTCAGGCCGTGATCGTGGTGCCGTGAGGTGTCATGCCGAACGGGCCGAGCTATCCCTCAAGCGCCGCGTCCACGATGCGCTTCGCCTCAACCTGAACCTCACGCAGGTGGTCTTCGCCAATAAACGACTCGGCATAGATCTTGTAGACGTTTTCGGTTCCTGACGGGCGCGCCGCGAACCAGGCTCGTTCGGTCTCAACTTTGACTCCACCGATGGCAGCGCCGTTGCCGGGTGCCTCGCTCAGCGCGGCGATGATGGGGTCGCCGGCAAGCTCGGTTGCCGTGATGGATGCCCCTGAGAGTCGGCCAAGCACGGCCTTCTGCTCTGGCGTTGCCGCGGCATCCACTCGTTCGTAGACCGGTGCCCCGAAGCGATCGGTGAGCTCGCGGTACCGCTCCGACGGCGTTTTGCCGGTGACCGCGATGATTTCTGCGGCGAGCAGCGCAAGCAAAATGCCGTCTTTGTCGGTGGTCCAGACGCTGCCGTCGAGGCGGAGGAAGCTTGCCCCAGCGCTTTCCTCGCCGCCAAACGCGATCGAGCCGTTGAGGAGGCCGTCGACGAACCACTTAAAGCCGACGGGCACCTCAACGAGCTTGCGGCCAAGCGAATCGGCAACGTGGTTGATGATCTGCGACGACACGAGGGTCTTGCCAACGGCGGCATCCGGCGACCAGCCCGGTCGGTTCTGGTAGAGGTAGTCAATCGCGACCGCGAGGTAGTGGTTTGGGTTCATGAGCCCGGCGTCTGGTGTCACGATGCCGTGGCGGTCGGCGTCAGCGTCGTTGCCGGTGACAACGTCGAATTCGTCGCGGTAGGTGAGCACGGATGCCATGGCATGCTTCGACGAAGGGTCCATGCGGATCTTGCCGTCCCAATCGAGGGTCATGAAGGCCCATCGCGGGTCAACGCCAGGCCCGAGCACGGTCAGGTTGAGGTCGTAGCGCTCGGCGATGGCCGCCCAGTAGGCAACGCTCGCGCCGCCGAGGGGGTCCGCGCCGATACGCACTCCTGCCGCGCGGATCGCCTCAACGTTGATGATGTTCTCGAGGTCTGCAACGTAATTCTCAAGGAAGTCGTAGCGGCCAACGTTGAGGAATGAACCTGCAACTGCCGAGTCCTGTTTGACCTCGGCGAGGCCACCCTCAACGATCTCGTTTGCGCGGTTCGCGATCCACGAGGTTACGTCGCTATCGGCGGGTCCGCCGTGCGGGGGGTTGTACTTAAATCCGCCGTCCTGTGGCGGGTTGTGACTCGGCGTGATGATGATACCGTCGGCGAGGTCCGTTGTGCGGTCTCGGTTATGCGTGAGGATGGCGTGGCTGAGCGCCGGCGTTGGCACAAACTCGTCATCGGCGCTTGCGAGAACCGAGACACCGTTGGCGACGAGTACTCGGAGCGCGGACTGCTCGGCAGGCGCGCTCAGTGCGTGGGTATCGCGGCCGATGAACAGTGGCCCGGTGATGCCCTGGCCTGCGCGGTATTCAACGATTGCCTGGGTAATGGCGAGGATGTGCTGCTCGTTAAACGAGCCGTTGAGCGAGGTCCCCCTGTGGCCGGACGTGCCAAACGCAACGCGCTGCGTCGAATCGCTCGGATCTGGGATGATGCGCGAATACGCATCGAGCAGCTCCTCAACGTTGATGAGGTCGCTTGCAGTGGCTACGGTTCCGGCGCGTTCGTGCATAGCAACAGTGTGCCAGCTTTAGGCGCAAAAGGTGCTGTGCCCCTGGCCTGGTTATAAGATTTGGGGTATGTCAGCACCCGCCGCCCCCACGACCACACGTACATACAGCTACCTTGGGCCGGCCGGAACCTTTACCGAGGCTGCCCTCGCGCAGGTGCCAGAGGCGGTCGGTCAGAACTGGCGTTCGGTGAATAACGTTGGCGAAGCGCTCGACGACGTTGTGAGCGGTCGCAGCGATGCCGCAATGATCGCCATTGAAAATTCTGTTGAGGGCGGGGTCTCTGTTGCCCAGGATGCCCTCGCGAATATCCCTGGCATCCAGATTATTGGCGAGTACCTCGTCTCGGTGAATTTTGTGCTGGTCGCCAGGCCTGGCACGCGAATTGAGGACGTTCGGGTCATCAACGCGCATCCCGTCGCCTACGCCCAGTGCCACCTGTGGCTCGACGCAACACTGCCAAACCACGAGCACATTCCCGCGAGTTCGAATGTGGCTGCGGCATCCACCCTCTTTGAAGGGTCGCTTGCCGATGCCGCGGTTGCCCCGCCGAACATCACGAAGCACTACGATGTTGAGTTGCTCGCGGAGAACCTCGGGGACAACCCAAACGCTGTCACCCGTTTTGTGCTCGTGAGCCGCACCGTTGTGGTGAGCGAGCCAACCGGGTCGGATAAAACGAGTCTTATCGTTGAGCTTCCGGAGGACGAGGCCGGCTCGCTCTTGAGCCTGCTTGAGCAGTTCTCGACCCGTGGCGTCAACCTGAGTCTGATCCAGTCGCGGCCCATCGGCGATGCCCTCGGCCGCTATCGCTTTGTGATCGATGCTGACGGCCACATCCGTGACGAACGCGTCGCTGACGCGCTGCTTGGGGTCAAGCGGTTTAGCCCAAGCGTGATCTTCCTCGGCTCGTATCCGCGAGCCGACAAGGCAGTCATTACGCATAAGACGCGCTACAGCAACGAGGTTTTTGCCGACGCTCGTGATTGGCTTCGCGGTATTGTTTCTGGAGAAACTGCATCGTCTGACTGAGTCAGCGCGCTGCGGACCATTTCTTTTTTGATCTGTTTACAACGTAGTTGACCCACAGTTCACCCCGAGGACCCCCCTACTCATGAATCAAGTTGAACGACCGCGCCGAATAAGTGGTGCCATGCTGGCCTGTGCGATTGCGGCCTCCCTGTTGGTTGGTGGCTGGATCACCGCCGTCGCCCGCGTCGATGCTGGTGCTGCGATCCCCTGGGGCGCGCAGCGCCAGGATACTGTTGGTGGCGCCAAGCTGGCCGTCGCCACCTACCTGAGCTACCTGGCCACTGGGGACGCCGACGCCGCAACGCGCATGGCGGATCCTGAGGCCGATGCCGAGTGTGGCGGGTTTCTGAGCGATGCGGTATTCGCGAAGGCGAAGGAGCACATCAGTGAGGTTGAGGTGACCGGTGCTGTTCAGGACGGGGACACGGATCGCTATAGGGTTTCCGTTGAATACGTGCTTGGCGGGGTTGATTACAGAGCGTACCTCGAGGCCTCGTACTGGAAGGGCTGGAGGGTCGAGCCGATGACCCGTGCGCTGAGCGTTTCGGCGATGAAGATTGACGGGGGTCAGGCCACGCTCAATGTCTCGGGCATTGACCTTGCCGTTGATCAGGGCAGCTATTGCGACTGGGCAGCGTATCCGGCGATCTACCAGCTCAACGCGCCCAGCCACGGATTAGTTGTGGCGGACCCGGTGGACCTTCCCGTTTCGTTTGCTTCTGATGAGGATTCCGAACTTGAGGTTAGCCTTGACGGGCGCTACACCCTGAAGAGCAGAATTCTGTCGACGGTGGAGTCGGAAACGGTTGACCTGGTCGATAGCTGCCTGACCGTCGAGGGGCTGTTTACGAGGCAGTCCGGAAAAGCGCCGTGTGCACCGTTTCAGCTCTACAGCGGTAAATCGGATGTGACCGATTTGCGGGTCGAGGTGTTGGAGTATCCAGTCATCACTCTCACAGGTATCTACTCGGACGGGGCAACATATTCTGCGGACGGCGGCGAGATTCGGCTGTCATACTCTGCGATTGATACCTACGACAAAGCGGCAGGGGTGAAGCAATTTACCGACGTTGAAGTTGACCTCATGCAGTTTTCGTCGAGTTATGCGGTCACCTTTGTTGACGGTGAACTCGTGTTTGGGTGGCCCTCATGAAGCTGGGATCATCGTTGACTACTCCGGCGCAGCCCACCTTTCGGGGGCCGCTGCGCTATGGACGCTTATTCGTCGCGATAATCGTTGTGTTATCGCTGCTGCTTGGCTACCGACTGACCGGTCTTGTATTTGACGCGTCTCAGACGGCGACAACACAACAGTTGCTGGATGTGGGTGTGAAACGGCCATCCGTCCATACCGATAACGGCGAGGCCACCGCCGCAAACGCCCAGGCTGCAGTGGAAGCGTACCTCGGATTTTTAGCCGAGGGTGATGCTTCATCGGCGACCGCAATGGCCGGTCCGGCGGCTACGGGTGAGGCCGCGCGCTTCCTGACGGATGAGGTGTTTGCTCAGGCGGCGGAACATATCTCCGATGCGAAGGTGATCCTGGTTAAGGACAAATCAGGGGGCAACTTTGAAGTTCAATTCACCTACACCCTCGCCGGTTCCACGCAGCGGGCTGTTTTACAACTGCACCGAAAAGTTTCCCGCTGGGTGTTCGAACCAATGGTCACCACCCTGAAGATCAAGCCTGACTGGAGCGGTGGAACCTCCAACTTCAGCGTCTCGGGGATAGACGCGAACATGGAAGACATATGGACGTCCTATTGGGTGTATCCGGCGGTGTACCAGATTGATCAACCGACGGGAGATCTTTTTGTCGGCGACTCGGTTAAGACGATCGCGCGGGTAAACGGTGATTACGGGAGCAGGTACAACCCATATGAGGAAGAAACTGAGTACCGCTTTGACCTTTCAGCACACGCAAAAGCGCTGGTAGACGAGGCCGTTCTGGGATTCTTCAACAGCTGCCTGACCCAGGAACAGTTGTTCAGCGCGAACACAGCCGACTGGGGAGTCCGATCATGCGGGCAAAACCAGCTACGGGAATACAGCAACGTGAGCGACCTCGAAGTTGAGGTGGTGCGCACGCCTGTTGTCGATTCGTACCGCTACTGGCCCGGCTTCTCCGTGGACAGCGGGCTGATCAAGGTGTCGTTTAACGCCACAAGCAACCGATCTGGCACGGACGCTATCGTGCACGTCGCCGACCTGCAGGTCTACATGCAACCCTACGACGTGACCGTGCGGCTAGTCGACGGCAAGGTGGTGTTCGATTAGCGGAGCCTGCCTGGCTACCCGGGATGCACCCTCACGACAAGCGAGCCTGGGTCTACAAAGCCCTTGACCGCAACAGTTTCGCCAAATTCGTCGCCGTCGAGCTGCACCGACTCTGGGCCGCGCAGCTCAAGCTCAAATCGTCGACCGGTCATATAGGTCACCGATTTGGTGTCGTTGGTGAGGTCGATAATCTTGCGGCCGGCCTTGGTCTTACGCAGCACGCCGTTTTCCCAACTGATTTTGCGCCAGATGGTGAGCCACGAGAAGGGGCCGTTTGGGCGCAGCGCCACGATGTCGAGCAGGCCGTCGTCTGGCTGGGCATCCGGAATGAGGAGCACCCCACCAGGAAGCTGCCCGCAGTTGCCAATCATGACGCTGTACACCGACAGGATGCTGCGCGGCTTGTCGTCGAGCTTGTAGCGAATGCGCACCGGCTTCTGCTTGATCATGGCCCTGATACCGCCATCAATGTAGGCGAGCCAGCCAACGCGATCCTTGAGCCCAGACTGGGTGAGGCTAATGAGCTTCGCGTCGATACCAAGCCCGGCAAGCACCAGGAAGACGTGCTCTTCGCTTCCGCCGCCTTCGCGCTTGAGCGTGATGACGCCGAGGTCGATGGCCCTATTGACGCCCGTAAACACGGTGGATACCGCCTCGTTGAGATCGCCGAGGGTGATGCCGATGTTCCTCGCCAGCAGGTTTCCCGTGCCAGAGGGGATGAGCCCGAGCGGTACGTGCGACCCTCGCAGCGCCTCCGCCACCGCGCGCACGGTTCCGTCGCCGCCAACCGCGACGACAACATCCACGCCAGCTTCGAGGGCCTGCCTGGTGAGCCCCTGGCCGGCGTCGTCTTCTGTCGTTTCAAACCAGAGGGTCTCGTCCCAGCCGGATGCGTGCTGCTGCGTTCTGACCGCCGCCTTGAGCTGCTTCACATCTGCTTTAAGGGGATGGTAAATGATCGCCGCGCGTGGGTATTGTGACCCTGAATTCATTACCATGCGTATTACGCTACGTCATCCGAGCCCGAAAGCGGTGAGCGGGCTAGACTGGGTCGCGTGATTGATCCCGTGCTGCTTCGCGAAAACCCAGAGTCCATCAAACTTTCTCAGCGTGCGCGCGGGGCCTCAGAGGCGCTCGTTGACGACGCCCTTGCCGCCGATTCTGCGCGGCGAGAAGCCATCACGCAGTTCGAGTCTCTGCGCGCAGAGCAGAACGCGTTTGGCAAGACGGTAGCCAAGGCTGCTCCAGACGAGAAGAAGGCGCTTGTGGCCCAGGCCCAAGAGCTCGCTGCGCGTGTCCGCGAAGCGAGCCAATTGGCTTCGGATGCCGAACAAGACTTCCTCCGTTTTGCCCGCGCCATCGCCAACCCCATTATCGAGGGCGTGCCAGAGGGCGGCGAAGACAACTTTGTGACCCTTCGCGAGGTCGGTGACAAGCCAACGTTTGACTTTGAGGCGCGCGATCACCTCGAGCTCGGCGAATTGCTTGGCGCAATCGACATGGGTCGTGGCACAAAGGTCAGCGGCTCGCGCTTCTACTTCCTACGCGGCGTTGGCGCTCGCCTTGAGATTGCCCTCATGAACATGGCACTCGATCGCGCGCTTGAGGCCGGCTTTGTGCCGCTCATCACGCCAACCCTCGTGAAGCCCGAAATTATGGACGGCACCGGCTTCCTCGGGGAGCACGCGAGCGAGGTTTACCAGCTGCGCGACGAAGACCTCTACCTCACCGGCACGAGCGAAGTTGCGCTCGCCGGATACCACTCAGACGAAATCCTCGACCTCGCCGAGGGGCCGCTCCGCTATGCGGGATGGTCAACCTGTTACCGCAGCGAGGCTGGCTCGTACGGTAAAGACACCCGCGGCATCCTGCGCGTGCACCAGTTCAACAAGCTTGAAATGTTTGTCTACACCACGCCGGAAGAGGCAGAGGCAGAGCACGATCGCCTTGTCGCCTGGCAGGAAGGCATGCTGCAGGCCCTTGGCCTCTCGTACCGCGTCATTGACGTCGCAGCCGGCGACCTCGGTTCGAGTGCCGCTCGCAAGTTCGACATCGAGGCCTGGATTCCGACGCAGGACGCGTTCCGCGAGCTCACGTCAACCAGCAACTGCACGACGTTCCAGGCTCGTCGACTCGATACCCGCTTCCGCGGCGAGAGCGGCAAGACGCAGCCGGTAGCGACGCTCAACGGAACGCTCGCCACCACACGCTGGCTTGTTGCCATCCTTGAGACGCACCAGCAGGCCGACGGCTCGGTTGTCGTGCCAGAGGCGCTGCGACCCTATCTTGGTGGCCTCTCAGTATTCGAGCCGGTGGCCCGCTAAGCCATGACCGAACGCAAGCTCATCGCCCTCGACGTTGACGGCACGATTCTCGACGGCAACGGCGTTATTTCGCCCGCCGTTCGCGAAGCGGTCGCCAGCGCGGTCGCCGCCGGCCACGAAGTGACCATTGCAACGGGTCGGTCCGTTGCAGCGACGCTTCCCGTCGTGCGCGAGCTTGGGCTCAACCCCGAGTACGTTGTGTGCTCAAACGGGGCCATCGTTCTGAAGCGGGATGCCGGTTCCCTTGACGGATACCGTCGTGAGTTTGTGGAATCGTTCGATCCTGGGCCCATCCTCACGCGTATCCGGAGCCACCTGCTTACCGCGCGCTACGCCGTCGAGGATGAGACCGGATTCTTTCGGTACACCGAGATGTTCCCGCAAGAAACATTTGGCGGGCCGAGCAAACGCGTCGCCTTCGACGACCTCATGCACGGCCAGGCGACCCGCGTCGTTGTCGTCTCGCCGGATCATCAGCTCGAAGAGTTCCTGCGCATCGTCGAAGAAATGGGCCTCAGCAAGGTCAGCTACGCCATCGGATGGACCGCGTGGCTCGACATCGCACCAGAGGGAGTGCACAAGGCGCAAGGGCTGGAACGTGTTGCCAGCATCCTTGGCTTCGGGCCCCACCAGGTGGTTGCCGCTGGCGACGGCCGTAACGACATTGAAATGCTTGAATGGGCCAGTCGGCGCGGCATTGGTGCGGCAATGGGCCAGGCCCCAGATGACGTCAAATCATCGGCAAATCGGGTGCTTGGCAGCCTCGAAGAAGATGGGCTCGCTGAGCTCCTCAACGGCCTCGTGTAGCCGTTGTCGGCCGGCGCGTCTCACGGGCCCCAAACTTTCAGGTAGACTTCTTGCTTGTGTTGACGCTTTCGGGTGTCAGCCTGGAGGGCTGTCCGAGCGGCCGAAGGAGCTAGTCTTGAAAACTAGTGGGCGGAGACGTCCCGTGGGTTCGAATCCCACGCCCTCCGCGTTTGATTCAAAACCCCGGTAATTGCTTGGCCTTGCGGCTGGCGGGTGCCGGGGTTTTACCGTTTTGGTGGTGTCGCATCCACAGCAATAACTCGACCTTCTCTCAGCGTTTTCCCCATCGAAACGGTAAACTACTCAGAGGTGCCGCGACATGTGTTGGGCACCGTTATGACTTGTTCGCTCTCCCGACTGTCGCTCCAGCGCGGCCTGGGCGAGAAAAACTTCTCTCAGTTTGGTGGTGGTGATGTCGGCTTCACAGAAGCAAGCATCTGATAGCGTGCGCTCAAGCGTGCGTCATGGGCGACTGAAAAAGTCGAGCGGATGGCGCACTGCGCTCAAAGTTGGACTGGCCGGCATCGTCGTTGTTGCCGTCAGTGGCGTGTCGATCGGCGCCTACGCTTTCTGGGACCTCTCAAGCCGCATGCAGCCATCCGTGCAGCTGGCTGGTGCAGAAGATCTGCCTGAGATCTCAACAATCGGGCCCATCGACGGCCCGCTCACCATCTTCCTCGCGGGCACAGACAGCCGTGCTGGCCAATCTCTTGATGACGGCGAAGAGGGCGAGCTCAACGACGTCAACATGCTGCTGACCGTCTCGGCCGATCACAAGACGGCAACTGTCACAAGCTTCCCGCGCGACCTCATGCTTCCGATCCCATCGTGTCCAGGACCAAACGGCGAAGAAAACTACTACCCGGCGATGAGTGAGCAACCGCTTAACTCCACACTGCAGTCGGGCGGGCTTGCCTGCGCGGCGCTCACGATTCAAGAGCTCACCGGAATCCCAATCAACTACGCAGGGCTGATTAGCTTTGACGGTGTTATCGCGATGACCAACGCAATTGGCGGAGTTCCTGTTTGCGTTTCGAACGACATCAACGACACCATGGTTGGCCTCACGCTTCCCGCGGGTGAGCACACGCTTGCCGGACTCGAAGCGCTGCAGTTCCTCCGCTCGCGCTACGGCGTTGGCGACGGCGGCGACCTCGGACGCATCAGCAACCAGCAGGCCTTCCTGTCGAGCCTCGTGCGCACGATTAAGAGTTCAGAGACGCTTGGCGACGCATCCAAGGTATACGGCCTCGCGAAGGCAACCGCCGAAAACGTGAGTCTTTCGAGCTCGCTCAACTCCATTACGAGCCTGCTCTCGGTCGCGGCAACGGTGAAAGATATCGACGTCGACGCCATCAACTTCGTGCAGTACCCAGTGGTGACGCACCCCTACAACCCAAATAAGGTCGCACCAGACTACGCTTCGGCTGCCGTGCTCTTTGACCTCATTCAGCAGGGGCTGCCGCTCACGCTTACCGGCGGTACCGGCCCAGCTACCGACGTTGATCCCAACGCGCCCGTCACCGAGACGCCTGCTGCGCCAGCAGACGGCACCGTCGTTGCAGAAGACGGCTCAGTGGTCGCCGAAGACGGCACAGTGCCCGTTGATCCAGCGGCTCCAACCGACACCGCCACAACGGCACCCGGCGAACTGCCAACCAACGTTAAAGGCCAGAACGCGAGCCAGTACACCTGTACGGCAGGCCGTTAGTTTTAGCTGAGAACATGCGGGGTATTCGGGTATTTTTTACCCGGATGCCCCGTTTGGTCCAAAACCCCTCCTGCAATTGGTTATGATGGTCGTTGTGCGTTCTTTTGATCGCGCTGGAGACGTCGCATAGTCAGGCCTAGTGCACCACCCTGCTAAGGTGGAGTCCTCGTAAGGGGACCAGGGGTTCAAATCCCCTCGTCTCCGCCATTGCCCCTCGGGGCTGTAACCCCTTCCGGGTAGCTGGGAGGGGTTTTTGCGTGCAGCCCCCGGGTTCGCGTGCTTCTTGCCTGGGCTCCCGTGCCCCGTGCCCTGGTTTGCGTGCAATGCTCGACATCGAGGGCGGGAAATCCTCCATATCTTTCGAAGAATAGGTGGTTTTTCCCGCTCTCGATTGATCGCAGCCCGAGCCTGAGTTTGCTTGGCCACATGAAGCCTGCTGGGCGGACAGGCCTTGGGTGTCCATTGGATGGTCGAGCGCGGATGCGTGACTTCCCCGGACGGGTGTTTTTGGCAGTGCAGAGTGGGAAGAGTGTCGAAGTGGTCGGGATAATGTGCCAACACGCCCGGATTCTTGGGATTCTCCATGTCGATTTCTCATCCGGCCCGGTTTTGGGGTAGTATCGTACACGGCTCAAAAACGCGCCAAAGAGTATGCGCCCGTAGCTCAGCTGGATAGAGCATCTGACTACGGATCAGAAGGCCAGGGGTTCGAATCCCTTCGGGCGCACCACTTGAAAAGCCCCCACCGAATCGGTGGGGGCTTTTCGTTTACCCATTTTTAACTTATGCGGTTGCCTCCGTTCTTGTCCGCGCCATGACGCGTCCCACGCTCGTAACGGCCCCAGACGGGAGCGCGGGTCTGCTCGCGAGCGCAGATCTGACGCAAGAGTTCCTTCCCCGGCCCGGAAAGGAACTCTTGCGTCACATCTGTGGGCGAGCGTGCTCCCTGGGGTGCGCGCTCCGCGGGCAGGATGCGCAGGGCCGCGATTCAAAGCTGCCGGTAGCGGTCTTCGGCTCGAAACGTCTGTCGCGTCTGGACTGTCCGCTGTACTCGGAGCGTCTGGAGCGTCTGCCGTGTCCGGCACGCCCGCCGCGCTAAGCACGCCCGCCGGGCCTGGAATGCCCCGCCGGGCAAACACCCACTGCGCCAGAAACGCCCGCCGCGCCCGCCGCCCTCAGCGCGCCCGGAACGCCCACCGGGCCAGAAACGCCGGCGCACCCGACGGGGTTGCGGATTCCCCAGCGCTCCTGTTATGTTGTCTGTAATCGTTTACGTAAACGTTTACAGCTCAATGACGAACAGGAAACCTCGGTGAGTACCCACAAACGGATAACCGTTCAACTCGTTGCCGACCATGCGGGCGTATCGATCGCATCCGTGTCCAGAGTGCTCAACGGTCTTGCCGCCTCAGACGAGGTTGTTGCAAAGGTCAACCAGGCAGTCGCCGAGCTTGGCTACGTGCCCAGCGCAACTGCTCGCTCGCTCAAAGCCGGCAAAACCGATCAGATCGCGTTTGCCGTCGCCGACGTTGGAAACCCCGTCTACGTGGCCATGATGCACGAAGTCTCGCAGGTTATCGCCCACTCCGGCTACCGCCTGGTCCTCTCCTCAACGGGCAACGAGGCTGAGGCGCAGCTCGACGTGCTTGACAGCCTCAACCGGGGCTTTGCCGATGGCCTGCTCCTGAGCCCGCTTCGCGTCACCCCAGAACTCGTTGAGCGGCTGCAGACCAGCCGGCTCCCGATTGTCATCATTGGTTCGCTGCCAGAGGGCGTTGAGCTTGACAACGTTCGTGCGGATTCTCCCGTTGGTGTTGGCCTCGCGGTTGATCACCTCGTTGAGCAGGGCCGCAAGCGCATCGCCTTTGTGAATGGTCCTGTTGACACGGTCCCCGGTGCCGCCCGACTGAGCGGATACGTCAACGCCATGACCAAGCACGGCCTCCCGCTCCAGGCAGAGATGCAGGTCAACGCAGCCGACTTTACGTACAAGGATGGCCTCGTTGCCGTCAACGCGCTGCTTGACCAGGCAACTCCAGACGCCATCATCTGCGCCAACGATCTTCTTGCGGTTGCCGCGCTCAAAGCGATGACCCTCCGCGGTCTCTCAGTGCCAAACGACGTTGCCCTTGTTGGAATGGATGACACGGATGTTGCCGAACTCGCCATCCCCTCGATTACGAGCGTCAACCTCGGTTCGCGCACTCGTGCTGAAGCGGCCGCCGAAATGCTGTTGCGCCGCATTGACGAGCCGAACGCCCCCGCAGAGTCGGTTGTCATTGCCCCAACCCTGACCATCCGCGAGTCGTCGGTAATGCAGCGAGAAACAGCATCCGTTGGAGACAACAAATGACCGCGACACTCAACCCACCAAAGCAGAAGCAGCTGAAGGCGCCAAAGCGTCGCAGCAACGCGCTTGGCCTCGGCGGTAGTGGTGGCCGCGACACCTGGATGCTTGTGCTCCCCGCGTTGCTCCCCGTTGTACTGTTCAGCGTGTATCCGCTGGTGCAGGGTATTTTGCTCGGCTTCACGGATGCCAAGGCTGGCCTTGGCGTTGAGACCTCGTTTAACGGGATCGACAATTACACCAAGCTCATGACCAACGAGCTCTTCTGGAACTCGTTCAAGATCGGCATGATCTGGGCGTTTACGGTCACGATCCTGCAGTTCCTCGCATCCCTCGGCCTCGCGCTGCTGCTCAATCTTGACCTGAAGTTCCGCTGGCTCGCCCGTACCCTTGCGCTGGTGCCGTGGGCAATGCCCCCCGTGATTGTCGCGATCATGTGGCGCCTCATGTTGAACCCTACCTACGGCCCAGTGAACGGCGGGCTGAGGGCGCTGGGATTGCCGGGCGACACCAACTGGCTTGGTGATTTTTCGACCGCGCTTCCCGCCGTGATCGTGGTTGGCGTGTGGGCTGGGATGTCGCAGACAACTATCACCCTGCTCGCCGGCCTCCAGAACGTGCCAGCAGAGCTGCACGAGGCCGCCGCGATTGACGGTGCGGGAACGTGGCACCGGTTCTGGCACATCACGCTGCCGGCTCTGCGGCCCATCGCCGTTGCGATCACCACGCTCGACCTGATCTGGAACTTTAACTCCTTTGCGCTCGTCTTTGTGTTAACCGCGGGAGGCCCAGGTGGGCAAACCATGCTGCCGATGCTCTTCGCGTATAACGAGGCCTTCCGCTACGGCAACTTCGGGTACGCCGCCGCGATGGGCAACGTCATGGTGGTTGTCATCGCATTCTTCCTGTTCTTCTATCTGCGCAGCCAAGCGAGGAGTCGCCTCTCATGACCAACGTCGCTCTCCAGAGCCAGCCGCTGGCACAGGGCACCAAGCGTGCCGCCCCATCCGCCAAGAAACAGCGAAGGGTTGCGCGCACGTTCCAATATGGTGCGCTGCTGCTCTACATGATTTTCCTCGGCTTCCCGCTCCTGTTCCTGATCCTGACCGCGTTCAAGACGCCGCAGGAATTGCAGTCGGCGACGCCAGCGTTCCTCCCGGGGCAGTTCAACTGGGAGAACTTCGCGGCGGCGCTCGACAAAGCCAACCTCATCCAGGCACTCGGCAACAGCGCCATTGTCGCCGTTTCGAGCACGGTCATCGTGACGCTCATCTCGCTGCCGGCCGCCTATGCGCTCGCCCGATTTAAGACCAAGCTGCGCGGCATCGCGACCGGCTGGATTCTGCTGAGCCAGGTCTTCCCGTTCATCCTCATCATCATTCCGCTGTTTATGGTGCTCAAGCAGATGGGGCTCATCAACAGCCTGGTCGGCCTGATCCTCGTGTACTCCGTCTGGTCGCTCCCGTTTGCGCTGTGGATGTTGCAGGGGTACGTTGCCAGTATCCCGATCGAGCTTGAGGAAGCTGGGGCAATCGATGGGGGAGGCCGACTGCTGGTCCTCCGCGTGATTGTGCTGCCGCTGCTCGCGCCCGGCCTCGTCGCGACGAGCCTCTTCAGCTTCATCTCGTCGTGGAACGAGTTCTTCTTTGCCCTTGTCCTCATCCAGGACCCTGCGCTGCAGACCATCCCGCTCGCGCTCGCCAGATTTGTTGGGGCAGAGGGCCAGGTTCAGCTCGGTCAACTTGCCGCAGCAGCGCTGCTTGCAACCATCCCAAGCCTCGTCTTTTTCGCCTTCCTGCAGCGCCGGCTCACCTCCGGGCTCATGAGCGGCGCCGTGAAGGGCTAAGTTCCCTCCCCGCATACCAACCCAACACTCACAACGAAGTGCCATACCCCCTTGAGAAGGAGAACCCTCATGAAACGAAAACTTGCAACCGTCGTGACCGCCATCGCGGTTTCCGGCCTGCTTGCTAGCTGCGCGGGCGGTGGAAGCTCGGAATCCTCTGATGGCCCCATCGAGCTCACATTCCAAAGCCTCGCCTACCAGGACACCACTGTTGCCGCGACGAAGGACATCGTTGACCAGTGGAACAAGGACAACCCCGATGTTCAGGTCAAGCTGACGCAGGGAAGCTGGGATAACGTTCACGACCAGCTGGTCACGCAGTTCCAGGGTGGAACCGCGCCCGACATTATCCACGACGAGTCCTCCGACATCCTCGGTTTCGCGAACCAGGGCTACCTCGCAGACATCAGCGAGTACCTGAGCGACGACGTGAAGAAGTCGATCAGCGACGACGTATGGGACACCGTGACGATTAACGACAAGGTCATCGCGGCACCGACGCTCATGCAGACCTACGTTGTATACGCAAACAAGAAGGTCTTTGCCGACGCAGGCGTCGAGCTTCCCGCCGGCGACGAGTTGCAGTGGAGCGACCTGCAAAAGGCTGCCAAGAGCGTCACCACCCCCGACACCTTCGGCGTTGCGTGGGGTCTCAAGCAGCCGACCGCTGCGGTCATGAACACGGCGCTTGGCTTTGACGGCACGTTCTTCGATGTGAAGGATGACGGCACCGCAACGATCGATGTTGGCGAGAACGAGCTCTCGGTTCCCGAGTTTGTGCACAGCATGGCGTATGACGACGCCTCGCTTGACCCCGTTTCGCTCACGCAGAGCGGTTCGGATGTGCTGCCAGGATTCCTCGGCGGAAAGTACGCCATGTACATTGGCGGCAACTTCCTCGCCCAGCAGATTACGGAGTCGGCATCGGCTGACTTCGACTGGACCGTACTTCCCCCGCTCGCAGGTTCGGCCGGAACCGTACAGGCAGCAAACCCGCAGACCATGTCGGTTGCCGCTGAGAGCAAGCACCCGAAGGAAGCCGCAGAGTTCATCAACTACTGGATGGGCGCCGACAACCAGGCCAAGCTCGCGCAGGGCGACTGGCTGATTCCGGCATCCGCCGACGCCCGCAAGGTTGTTGAGACCGAGACCGAGGGCCAGACCGGCTGGAAGGAACTGCTCGCAACGGGTGAAAACCTCAAGGGTGCCCCCTTCCAGAAGGCGGCAACCTACCCGCAGTGGAAGGACCAGTACGCAACGCCGAGCCTGCAGCAGTACTTTGCCGATTCGATTTCAGCGGATGAGCTTGCCAAGCAGCTCACCGAGGGCTGGAAATCGGTCGAGGGCTAAGCCTCAACTTGGTCGGGGTCGGTCGCCGAGTAGGTGGCCGGCCCTGCCAGTGTCAGAAGCCCGTGACAGTATCCCGTCACGGCACAGCATCCTCGTGCGGCCCGACCAAACGCGCCGCACAGCATGACCAACGCATAACCCAAGGAGAATCAGATGGACCTGCTCGAAGACAAAGCTACGGGCGCACTCACCGGCGCGGCCGTTGGGGATGCGCTTGGCGGCGCAGCAGAGGGCAACACCCCAGAGGCAATTCAGGAGCGCTACAACGGGTTCATCACTGGCATCGTTCCGCCGTTCCTTGCCGACTGGCGCAACGCGCGCCCCATCGCCCCGTACCACAAGGGTGACGGGCACATCACCGACGACACCCTCATGACAAACGCGCTGGTGCAGGTCTACGACAAGGTCCGCGATCACCTCGACGCGCACGCGATTGCCGAGCATCTTGTGCCGTTGCTCATCGGCGAGAAGCAGTGGATTCCAGAGCTTGAAACCGAGGCAATCCTGTTGCAGCGCATCTTCCTTGCCGAGAAGTGGCTGGTTGCCCGACTGCACTACGGGCACATCGACCCCCGCGAGGCCGGCGTTGGCAACGTGGTCAACTGCGGCGCGACAATGTACATGGCCCCCATCGGCATCGTGAACGCGGGTTCACCAGATTCCGCCTACGCCGAGGCCGTTGATGTGGCCGGAGCGCACCAGTCGAGCTACGGTCGCGAGGCGGCCGGCGTCTACGCGGCCTGCGTTGCAGAGGCGATGCGCCCCTCCGCGTCAGTAGATTCCGTGATCGAGACCGCCCTTCGCCTCGCAAAAGACGGCACCCGCGACGCGATCGAATCGGTTGTGACCGCGGCCTCTCAGCTCACAGATTGGCGCACGTCGCTCGCGACGCTTCGTGCATCCGTCGAGCCCTTCGACACCGTCGGGCCAAACTATCGGGCACCGGCGCGTGACGCGCGCATCCCGAGCCGCACCAAGTCGATCGAGGAACTGCCCATCGCGCTTGGCATGCTCGTCACCGGGGCTGGCAACTACTCTGAGAGCGTGCTCGGTTCCATCAACTACGGCCGCGACTCCGACTCGATCGCCGTCATGGCCGGCTCGATCGCGGGTGCCCTTGGCGGCGCAGCGGCTGTTCCCTCAGGATGGGTCGACGCCGTCAGCGACGGCAGCCAGATCAACATTCGCGCAACCGGGCCGGTCATGGCCTCTGTCGCCCGCGATGTTTGGGCACGCGACGAGCAGCGCTTCTCCGCACGCCAGGCCGAAATGGGCCTGCTCGGAGGTGCTGCGTAGTGCTGCGGCTCAGCTGGACTCAGCCTGAAGACCTCGTGCCGCACGCACTTCGTGCGGCAGAGCTCGATGGCAGGGATGTTGCGGATCTTCGCGACGAATGGGTTGCGGCAGGCGGCTCGGTTGATGCTCCCGTGAGTGGCGCGACCCCGCAGCCGGCCGATGCCGCGGTGCGTGAACTCGGACGACGCATCCTTGCCGCGATCGATACTCGGCCAGACCCGGCGGCTTTGGTTGCCTCAGAGCCAAACGATGTTGACGGCATCCTCGCCCTCGCCGAGCCACGCGCTGAGCTCGGCGACGCTCCAGAAGACCTAGCCAACCGCGTGCTCGGCGCGTGGCTCGGCCGGGCTTCCGGCTGCCTGCTTGGCAAACCCGTCGAGAAGATACCGCGCCGGGGCATTCGTGCAATTGCCGAATCAACGGGCAACTGGCCTATCGCCTCGTATTTCACCGAGATTGGGCTCGATCCGGCCGTCGCGGCTGAGTTTCCCTGGAACCGCCGCAGCCGGCCAACAAGCCTGGTCGAAAACATTAGCGGGATGCCAGAGGACGACGACCTCAACTTCCCGCTCATCGCACTCGACCTGATCGAACGCATCGGAACCGAATTCACGACCGAAGATGTCGCGCAGTCGTGGCTCGCGAACCTCCCCGGCGGGCGCGTGTTCACCGCCGAGCGCATTGTCTACCGCAACCTGCTCGACGGCTACGAGCCTGAGGTCGCGGGCGAGGTCATGAACCCATTTCGGGACTGGATCGGCGCGCAGATCCGCACCGACGTGTACGGCTGGGTTTCCCCAGGACAGCCGCAGCGCGCCGCACGCATGGCGTGGCACGACGCCCGGCTGAGCCACGGGCGAAGCGGGCTCTACGGCGCGCTGTTTGCGGCGGCCGCGTGCTCGGCATCCCTCGTGACAGACTCGGTCGCCGAGGTTATCGAGGCCGGCCTTTCGGTTGTGCCAAGCGGGAGCCGCTACGCCGAGGCCATCCGCTGGGGCGCGACGCTTGGGGCAAGCGAGACCTCCCTTGACGAATCACTCGACCGCATCGAGCAGCGCTACGGGCATCTGCACTGGGTGCACGCGCTGAATAACTCGGCGCTGCTCGCCTTTGCTCTTGCACGCGGCAACGGCGACTTTGAGCGCACCATTACGTCGGCGGTTTCTGGCGGGTGGGATACCGATTCGGTTGGGGCAACGGCGGGTTCAATTGTGGGTGGCATGCTTGGCGCCGCCGCGTTGCCTTCCGCCTGGATCGATCCGCTGCAGAACCGCCTCGCATCAAGTGTGCCCGGGTTTGACGGCATCGGTTTCACGACGCTTGCCGAGCGAACGGTGGCCGTGGCGGTACGGCCGTGACCGTCATCGTTGTTGGGAGCGCAAACCTCGACCGGGTATGCCGCGTGGAGCGCATCCCCGGTCCCGGAGAAACAGTCTTAGCGACGGCATCGGCCGAGCACTGCGGTGGCAAGGGAAATAACCAGGTCATCGCGGCCACCCGTTCGGGTGCCTCCGCCTCATTCCTCGCGGCGCTCGGCTCCGACGAGGCTGGCAGCACGCTGCGGCGCACACTCGACGACGCGGGGGTGACGAGCCTCATCCGCACGAGCGACGCCCCAACCGGCATCGCGAACATTACGGTTGATGATTCCGCCGAGAACTCGATTGTTGTCAGCCCTGGCGCGAACGCGGCCCTGATCGACCTCACCGAGGCAGAGCACGCTGCAATCCGGGCCGCCGACGTCCTGCTCATGCAGTTGGAGATCCCGGTTGAGACCGTCATCGCCGCTGCCGAGGTTGCGTCCGCCGCCGGAACGTATGTTGTGCTTAATGCCGCACCGATTCAACGGCTCCCAGAACGCCTGCTCAGGCACGTTGACCTGCTCATCGTGAACGAGCACGAGGCCGCTGAGCTTGCATACGCCCTGCAGTCGGATCGGCAACAGGGTGACCCGCGCGAGGCGGCAGCAATACTTGCTGGCATCGTCCCAGACGTCATCGTGACGCTTGGAGCGGCAGGCTCGCTCATCGTGTCAGCGGGCGCATCACCTCTCAAATTACCAAGTTATTCCGTGCAAGCCGTTGACACAACCGGGGCCGGCGACACGTTCTGCGGGGCCCTCGTCGCGGCGCTAGACGCCGATGGCGCAGCCGTTCGAGACCTCGTCGAAGCAACCAGCTTTGCCACCGCTGCGGCAGCCCTTTCGGTGCAGTCGGCCGGCGCCGTTTCATCCATTCCCTCTCTCAAGGAGACCAACGATTTTCGTGACCAGCATGAGCACATCACCACGAGCTAATTCCGACTTCGACCCGGACGAGGCCAGCACGAACACGCTGAACCCTTTGGTTCCGCGGCCGATCGATGCCGCCACCGCGCTGCCGCTCACCGGCGAACTCGCGCCCGAGCTCGGCGACATCGCCAAGATCTTCTCGGCGCCAAGCGACCCCGCAGACTGGCCGGCCTGGCGAGAGGCGCTCTCCGCCTGGCGCGCTGAGGCCCGCGAACGTCTTGCCTACAGCGGTGCCGCGTACGAGCAGGCCCACGCAGAGTGGGCAAAGTCTTGCTACAGCGTCGCCCTCATCTGGCTGTGGGATGAGCGGCTCTTCGACGTAGACCGCCAGGCCTTTACCGTCGACTCGTTCCTCGCTGAGACGGCCGACCACGGCGGCTTCGACGGGGTTGTGCTCTGGCACGCGTATCCCATCATCGGCATCGACGACCGCAACCAGTTTGACTACTACCGCGAGGTTCCCGGCATCGCCGAGCTTGTCGCGCAGTTTCAGGACCGCGGCATCAAGGTCTTTATCGACTACAACCCGTGGGACGTTGGCACCAGAAGGGCCGAAGGCGACGACCCCACCGAGCTTGCACGCATCGTCGGGGAGCTGTCGGTCGACGGCGTGTTCCTCGACACCATGAAGGAGGGCGACAGCGCCCTCGTTTCTGCCCTGCTCAACGCGACGCCGCCGCAGGTGCTTGAGGGCGAGTCCCGGGTTCCCAACCAGCGGGTTGAGGACCACCACCTGAGCTGGGCGCAGTGGTTTGCCGACAGCGAGGCCCCAGGCGTGATGAGGGCGCACTGGTACGAGCGACGCCACATGATGCACTCAACGCGCCGCTGGAACCGCGATCACAGCGACGAGTTGCAGTCGAGCTGGATGAACGGTGTCGGCATGCTCGTCTGGGACACCGTCTTTGGCGTTTGGGTTGGCTGGAACGAGCGCGATAAGAGCACGCTTCGCCGCATGGTTCGTGTGCAACGTGCGCTCAACGACGTGCTCGTTGACGGCGATTGGGCCCCGCTTGAGGGCGCAACAGACGAGGCTCTTGCTGTCGGCGTGTTTGTCTCGCGCTATTCGCTGGGTGACACCACGCTCTGGACGATCGTCAACCGAGGCACTTCCGATTACGTTGGCCCTGTTATCGAGGGCCTCTCCGAGCTCATTACTGGTGGCTCGTTTGTTGCCGATGCCACCACGGGCGCTCGGCTCTCAGGGCCGCAGGTGACGGTTCCCGCTCGTGGCGTGACGGGCGTAGTTGCTATTGATTCCTCAGGGTTGCAGAATGGTGCGCCCCCAGCGTGGCTCGTTGCCCTGCTCGAGGCTTCCTCTGCCGACCGGCCCTCCTCCGACGCGACGTTCCCAGCGAGGGTTGCCGAGCGCATCCAGCCGGCCGCCTCGTCCGGGGTAGTCGCTGCGGATGCCGTGCCGGTTCCCGCTGGCGAACGCGAACTCACCATGGCGTTCCGCCGACGCGAGACGGGCACCTACCAGGGCGCCCCGTACATCGAAGAGTGGAAGCCGCTGGCGCCGCGCCTGCATGATCCCCGGACCGAACAGATCGCGGTTGAGCTGCCGGGCAGTGCGGTCGCCGCTCGGGAAGTCACGACCGCAGAATTTGCGACGTTTGTAGCGGAAACCGGTTACGCGCCGCTCGTCGCGAACCGGTTCACCCACGACAGGACCGCCGCCGAGCCGGCGACCGGGGTCAGCCTCGCTGACGCACGGGCCTACGCGGCCTGGGCAGGAGCCCGCCTCCCAACAGAGCACGAGTGGCAGGTCGCCGCGGCACAGCAGGGCTTCACCCGCCTGGCGCCGCTGGTCTGGAACTGGACCGAGAGCGAGCACACCGACGGCATCACTCGCTACGCCATCCTGAAGGGTGGCAGCGACTACCGTGCAGAGGGCTCTGACTGGTACACCGATGGTGGGCCGCGCGAGCCAGAGTTCAGTCTGAAGTATCTGCTGCCGGGGCTTGGAATGGAGCGGTCACCCAACATCGGGTTCCGCCTTGCTTGGGATGCCGCGGAGGTTGGCAAATGAGCGAGCAAACGTCGACTTCGGCAGAACAGGCAGGCGCGACGCGTCAGGCCGCGGCCCCGCTTGCTGGCGTGCGTGTTCTTGACATTTCGACCCTCTTCGCCGGTCCGCTCGCCGCGACATTCCTCGGAGATTTTGGCGCGGACGTGATTAAGGTGGAACATCCAACGCGCCCCGACGCGGCGAGAGGTCACGGGCCCGCTAAGAACGGCATCAACCTGTGGTGGAAAACGCTCGGGCGCAATAAACGAACCGTGACGATCAACCTAGGCACCCCCGACGGTGCCGCCTTGCTGCTCCAGCTGGTTGCCGACGCAGACGTGCTCATCGAGAACTTCCGGCCGGGCACGCTCGAACGATGGGGTCTTGGCCCAGAGCAGTTGCACGCAGCGAACCCAGCGCTGACCATCGCAAGGGTCACTGCTTTTGGCCAGTTTGGCCCTTACTCCGGGCGTCCTGGGTTTGGCAGTCTTGCCGAGGCGATGAGTGGATTTGCTGCCCTCACCGGCGAGCCAGATGGCCCGCCAACCCTTCCGCCGTTTGGCCTCGCCGACGGGATTGCCGCGCTCGCCACGAGCTACGCCGTGATGGTTGGGCTGCGCAGCGCGGAGCACACTGGCGTTGGCCAGGTGGTTGATATGGCCATCATTGAGCCCATTCTGATGCTGCTTGGCGGCCAGATAACCGCCTACGATCAACTGGGGCTTGTGCAGCCGCGAACTGGCAACCGCTCGGTGAACAACGCGCCCCGCAACGTGTACCGCACGGGAAGCGGCGACTGGGTCGCTGTCTCGACGAGCTCGCAATCAATCGCAGAGCGGGTCATGACGCTGGTTGGCCGCGAAGATCTGCTGAGCGAGCCGTGGTTTGCCTCAGGACACACGCGAGCGCAGCATGCCGACGAGCTTGACGACGCGGTCTCATCCTGGATCGCGGAGCGGGCCACCGACGACGTGGTCGCTCAGTTTGAACAGGCTCAGGCGGCCATCGCGAAGGTCTCCGACGTGCGGGGGGTGCTCGATGATCCTCAGTATCGGGCTATCGGAACCGTCGCGACGGTTGACGACGACGAGCTTGGCCCCGTCAAGATGCAAAACGTTCTCTTCCGTCTTTCGGATACCCCAGGCAGCATCCGCTGGAGCGGGCGTCGTCACGGCGCAGACACCGACGAGGTGCTTCGCGATATTGGGGTCACGCCAGACCAGCTTGCGCAGCTCAGGGAGCGGGGCGTCGTATGACTTCCGCACGTCTCGTTTTGACCGGCTTGTACGTCCCCGGCGACCGCCCAGACCGGTTCGAGAAGGCCGTCGCGACGGGGGCCGACTTGATCATCCTCGATCTTGAGGATGCCGTCGCCCCTGCCAATAAGGCCGAGGCGCGCGCGGCCGTTGTTCGGTGGCTTACTGCTCGCTCCGACGCTTCGTTGAGTTCCGGTCCCGTATTCCAGGTGCGGCTGAACTCGCCGATTGCCGATGATCTTGTTGCGCTCTCGGGCCTCGATAGCCGAATCGAGTTTCGCATTCCGAAGGTTGAGTCGGCCGAGGACCTTGATGCCGTGCGTGCCCAGAACCCCGACCGGCAGGTGACCGCGCTGCTCGAGACCGCACTTGGTATCGAGCGGGCTTTTGAGATCGCGCAGCATCCGAGCGTTACGAGGCTTGGCATTGGCGAGTCTGACCTCGCGAGCGAGCTGGGTTCTCGTTCGGATGCCGTCATTGGCTACGCCCGCAATCGCGTGCTGTTTGCCTCGGTTGCGGCCGGCCTGTTGCCGCCTATGCTGTCGGCGTTTCCCGCCATTAACGACTTGGCCGGCCTTCGCCAAGATACGCAGAGTGGCCGTGACGATGGTTGGGTTGGCCGCGTTGCCATCCATCCTTCCCAGCTGCCAGTAATCGCTGAGGTGTTTGTGAGTTCAGCGGCCGAAGTCGCTTGGGCAAATGAGGTGCTTGCCGCGACGGCAGATGGCGGAGTTTCGACCCTGTCCAACGGCGACATGGTCGATCCGGCAATGCTCGGTAGAGCCAAGCGCATCCTCGCCGGCAGACCCCACTAAGACCCACCGACCGCAGATCTGACGCAAGAGTTCCTTCCCGAGCGCGGGAAGGAACTCTTGCGTCTTTTCTGTTTCTTTGGCCTTTTTGGGAATGTTCGGAATACCCTCAGGGGGTATTGGGTTATAGTGGATAGTACCCCTAGGGGGTATCCACTTTATTGAAGGAGTACCATGACCACCACCAACTACACCGTCACCGGAATGACCTGCGGACACTGCGAAGGCTCCGTCCGCTCCGAGGTCAGCCAGGTGGCGGGGGTCGAAAGCCTCGAGGTCAGTGCTGCCAACGGCACCCTCAGCGTGACGACCGCAGCGCCGGTTGACGATCAGCTCATCCTTGCCGCCGTTGACGAGGCCGGATACTCGGCCGCTCGCGTCAACTAATACACACAGATCTGGAGGGAACCATGTCAGCGACCAAACCTGAGCTCGATGAGCGAGGCCTCGAACTGACGATCGGCGGCATGACGTGCGCGTCGTGCGCCATGCGGATCGAGAAAAAGCTCAACAAGCTGGACGGGGTTCAGGCAACGGTGAACTACGCGACCGAAAAGGCGCGAGTGCATGTTCCGAGCGGATTTGACCCGCAGCTCATCATCGATGAGGTTGAGAAAACGGGTTACACCGCAGAGCTTCCTGCGCCGCCTCGCCAGAACAAGGACGCGCAGACCTCGGAAGACAGTGAACTTCGTTTGCTGCGCAACCGGCTCATTGGCAGCGTTATCCTCTCGGTTCCGGTCATTGCAATGGCGATGATTCCGGCCCTCCAGTTCAACTATTGGCAGTGGGCCTCGCTCACGCTTGCCGCGCCAGTTATCGTGTGGGGGGCGTGGCCGTTCCATAAGGCGGCCTGGACAAATCTTCGTCACGGCGCCGCCACCATGGATACGCTCATCTCGCTCGGAACGCTCTCGGCGTTTGTCTGGTCGCTCTACGCGCTCTTCTTGGGCACGGCGGGGCACCCCGGTATGACGCATCCCTTCGAGTTGACGGTTTCACCGAGTGATGGTGCCGGCAATATCTATCTTGAGGTTGCCGCTGGTGTCACCATGTTTGTGCTTGCCGGTCGCTATTTTGAAAAGCGGTCGAAGCGACAGGCGGGGGCGGCGCTCCGCGCGCTCATGGAGCTTGGGGCGAAGGATGTTGCGGTCCTCCGCAACGGTTCTGAAACTCGCATCCCGATCGAACAACTCACCGTTGGTGACGAGTTTGTGGTGCGTCCTGGTGAGAAGATCGCGACCGATGGCGTGATTACCGAGGGCAGTTCTGCGATTGACGCCAGTTTGTTGACCGGCGAATCGGTTCCGGCCGAGGTCACCGTTGGCGACGGCGTGACCGGCGCGACCGTGAATGTTGGCGGTCGCCTTGTGGTGCGCGCCACCCGCATCGGTTCCGATACCCAGCTCGCCCACATGGCCGCGCTGGTTGAAGACGCGCAGTCGGGTAAGGCCGATGTGCAGCGCTTAGCCGATCGCGTGTCTGGCGTGTTTGTTCCGATTGTGATTGTGATCGCCATTGGCACGCTCGCGGCTTGGCTGCTCAGCGGAGCATCGTCCTCTGCCGCGTTCACGGCGGCCGTTGCTGTGCTCATCATCGCTTGCCCTTGCGCGCTTGGCCTCGCGACCCCAACGGCGTTGCTGGTTGGTACAGGACGGGGTGCGCAGCTTGGCATCCTCATCCGCGGCCCAGAGGTGCTGGAATCGACTCGCAAGGTTGACACGGTTGTGCTTGATAAGACCGGCACGATCACCACGGGAAAGATGGCGCTTGTGGATGTTGTCGTCGCAAACGGCATAGGCGAGGACGAAGCGATTCGCCTGGCCGGTGCGCTCGAGCACGCATCCGAGCATCCCATTGCTCAGGCAATCGCGACCGCAGCAGTTGCCCGCGTTGGTGAGCTGCCTGCCGTCGAATCGTTTGCCAATAGTGCGGGCAAGGGTGTGACCGGAGTGGTTGAAGGCCGTGCGGTGTTGGTTGGCCGCGAATCGTTGTTGGCCGACTGGGCTATTCAGCTCAGCGACGAACTTGCAGACGCAAAACGGCTGGCTGAGGCCGACGGGAAAACCGCGGTTCTCGTGGCGTGGGACGGTGAGCCTGTCGCCGTGTTGGTTGTTGCCGATACGGTGAAGCCCACGAGTGCGGAGGCAATCTCGCAGCTCAAGGCGCTTGGGCTGACGCCCATCTTGCTCACCGGTGACAACGATACGGTGGCGCGTCTTGTTGCCGCAGAGGTTGGTATCGACGAGGTTATTGCCGAGGTGCTTCCGAGCGAGAAGGTGAATGTTGTTGCCCGCCTCCAGGCGGAAGGCAAGACGGTTGCGATGGTTGGCGACGGCGTCAACGATGCGGCTGCCCTCGCAACGGCCGACCTTGGCCTCGCAATGGGTACCGGCGCGGATGCCGCGATCGAGGCTGCCGACATCACGCTCGTCCGTGGCGATCTCCGCTCGGCGGCGGATGCCATCCGCCTGTCGCGTCGCACGCTCGGCACGATCAAGACCAACCTGTTTTGGGCCTTTGCGTATAACGTCGCTGCTATTCCGCTTGCCGCGCTTGGCCTGCTGAATCCGATGCTCGCCGGTGCCGCGATGGCGTTCTCGAGCGTGTTTGTTGTTGGCAATAGCCTGTTGCTTCGCGCCTTTCGATCGACCGCAGGATAGGGGACGCTCATGTGTGAAGTTGGAGATCGAGTCGTAGAATCGTTCGGAGCCCCTCACGAGAAGGAATGTGAAATGACTGATCACGCGCACCACGGGTACATCACCGACAAAGACAAGTACCTCGCGCGCCTCAAGCGCATCGAGGGGCAGGCCCGTGGCATTCACCGCATGGTCGACGAGGAGCAGTACTGCATCGACATCTTGACGCAGATCTCGGCGCTCAAGAGTGCGCTCGAGGGTGTTGCCCTCGGGCTCCTAGATGACCACCTCGGGCACTGTGTCATCGACGCGGCTCGCAATGGGGGAGCAGAGGCTGACGAGAAGCTCAAAGAGGCGTCCGCGGCTATTGCTCGGCTGGTTCGTTCCTAGCGAGCAGCGAGCAGCCGGGCCTAGCCGTCCCGTCGTGTGAGTGCCGAGAGAGACGCAGCCGCTTCAAAGAGTAGGGGAAGGGCGCGGTCCCTGAACTCGTCGTCGAGCCGGGCCGCCGGTCCAGAGACCGAGATGGCTGTTGGCGTCGGCGCATTTGGGATAGGCACCGCGAAGCACCGCACGCCAACTTCTTGCTCGCCTTCATCGGTCGAATAACCGGTCGCGCGAATCTCGTTGAGCGCCCCGATGAGCGAGTCGGCGTCTGGCAGCGTGGTGTCGGTGTGTACGGGCATCCCTGCCCGGCCAACAATTCCCCTCACGCTGGCGTCGTCAAGCTGCGAGAGGAGCGCCTTCCCCAGCCCGGAGTCGTGCATGTAGCTGCGGCGGCCAACCTCGGTGATGGTCCGCATGGAGCGCTTCGACCCGACCTGGGCGATGTAGAGCAGCATGTCGCCGTCGAGGATGGCCATGTTTGCGGATTCCCCGAGCTGGTCGACGAGCCGGTTGAGCTGTGGATGCGCCACCATCCCCAGCTGCTTGCTCGCCGCTTCGCCAAGCGAGATGAGGCCGGGGCCGAGGGAGTAGCTCTTATTTGCGAGTTGCCGGAGGTACCCATCGGCAACAAGCGTTCGCAGGATGCGGTGGATGGTTGGCCTTGGCAGGTCTGCCCGATTGGCGAGCTCGGTGAGCGTGATGCTGCCACCTGCGGCGGCGATGAGTTGGAGCAGCCAGAAGACGCGTTCAACGGATTGTGCGCCCGTTCCTGAAGCTTTTTCATTCGTCATTGAATTCGCCGTTCCTGTTCTGACCATTATGGCGTTGGCCCTGGTCTTCCGTGGACTTGGGGGAGTCGCTTCGAAAAAAACCTTTGACTGTTTTACGAGAAGCGCTTAGTCTAACTTTCACATAGTAGAACAAAACTTCCACATAGTTGAAAAACTAAGTCACTTTTTCGAATATCCACCACTCAACGTTGATTGGCGATCTCAAAATGACAGTGCACACACAGAACCCCGAGGTTGCCGCAGCAACCCAACGTGGCGAGCCCCCGCAACACTACGACCTGCGAAAGCCAAAGCATCCTGGTCGTTGGATCGCTGCGATCATCATTATTGCAATCCTCGGCGCAATTATCTGGGCCTTTGCGGTTGGCCAAATCAACTGGAAGTCGGTTGGGCAGTACTTCGGCACAAAACAGATTTTCCAAGGCTTCCTGCAGACGATTTGGCTTGCGGTGCTCTCGATGGTGGTTGGGATCGTGCTTGGGGGCATCCTCGCGGTGATGCGCCTTTCCAAGAATCCTGTCGCCTCGACGGTGTCGTGGCTGTACGTGTGGGCATTCAGGGGAACGCCCGTCTTTGTGCAGCTGCTCATTTGGTTCAACATCGCGCTGGTGTTTCCGACCATCGGGTTTCCCGGCGGAGTTGAATACAAAACCATCGAGGTCGTTACCCCACTCGTTGCGGCTGTGCTTGGGCTTGGGCTCAACGAGGCCGCATACCTCGCCGAGATCTTTAGGGGAGGCCTCCTCTCCGTTGAAAAAGGCCAGAAGGAGGCCGCGACCGCCCTCGGCATCCCCTCTCGGGTATCCCTCATGAGGGTGATCGTGCCGCAGGCGATGCCGTCCATCCTTCCTCCCGTTGGAAACGAAGCCATCACCCTGTTGAAAACCACATCGCTCGCGGCCGTCATCGCCTTCCCCGAGTTGCTCTCGCGGGCACAGCAGATTTACTTCGTCAACGGACAGGTGATGGAGCTACTGTTTGTGGCTGCTATCTGGTACCTCATCGCGACCTCGGTCCTCAGCGTCTTCCAGTACTACCTCGAACGGCACTTTTCTCGCGGCAAAGACTGGCAAACGGGCATCGGCGATCGCATGATCGGCGACCTGATCAGACTCGTGAAGGGAGGGCGGACCAATGCCAATTCTTGAGGCAAAGGCCATCCGCAAAAGCTATCTCGGGATTCCCGTTCTTCAGGGAGTCGACTTTGAATGTGCCGAGGGCGAGGTGGTGTGCCTCATCGGGCGTTCCGGTTCAGGAAAGAGCACGCTCCTGCGCTGCATGAACCACCTCGAGGCCCCAGACGACGGCATCGTGCTGCTCAACGGCGACGTCATGGGCTATCTCAAACGCGGTGACCACTACGTTGGCGCCCCCGAGCGAGTGGTGGATGCGCAGCGTCGCCGCATCGGCATGGTCTTCCAAAAGTTCAACCTGTTTGGCAACATGACGGCAGAAGAAAACGTCGTGCTTGCGCTTCGAACGGTGCTGAAGCAGAGTAAGTCGACCGCACGCGCAAACGCGGCGGCGGCCCTCGACCGGGTTGGTCTGTCCGACCGGATGAAGCACTACCCGTCCCAGCTGTCTGGCGGGCAGCAGCAGCGCGTTGCGATCGCACGGGCGCTCGCGATGTCGCCCGATGTCCTGTTGTTTGATGAGCCGACCTCTGCCCTCGATCCTGAACTTGTTGGTGAAGTGCTCGCCACCATGAAGGAGATCGCGGCAGAGGGGATGACCATGGTCGTGGTCACCCACGAGATGCAGTTTGCCCGTGAGGTCGCCGACCGAGTCATTGTGCTCGACGGCGGCGTCATCATCGAGGAGGGCACGCCAAGCGACGTGCTTGAGCATCCAGTGCACGAACGCACCAGGAGTTTTGTCAATCGTTTTAACCTCACCCACCGAAGTTCAGAAAGGTATCCATCATGAACATCCGTACGTCAATGGCGACAGCGGCTCTGCTCTCCGCAACGGCGCTGCTCCTGTCTGGCTGCAGCGACGCGGCAACGATCAGCGAGCCGTCAACGAGCTCAACCCCCGGCGCATCCGCTGCCCCAGACCTTGGGACGGCCAACGCCGAACTCATCGCGTCAATCAAGGCCGAACCAGGGCTCAAGGAGATGCTTCCCCAAGACATCATCGATAGGGGCCACATCATCAACCTGTCACAGATCCCGAATGCCCCAATGGAATACACCGTTGAAGGAACCGACACTCTTATTGGTGCTGACATCGACATGATCAACGCACTCAGCGCAGTGATCGGTATCGACATCAAGATCAACACGGTGCAGGACTTCGCGGCGCTTATGCCTGGCCTCACTACTGGCAGGACCGACATGGTGCTCTCGTCGATGATCGATAAGGCAGAGCGTCAGGAGTCCGCATCGTTTGTTGACATGTTCGACACGTTCGCGAGCCTGCTGCTGCCAGCGGATAGCGCCGGCGACTTTACCGAGCTGTCGGACTTCTGCGGCGAATCGGTGATCGCCGAGACCGGAACGCTGTACCCAGGCATGGTCGAGACCCTCTCGCAGGAGGAATGCGTGGCAAAGTCGCTCGCGCCCATCAACCTCGTCGAGGTGGCTGGTGTGCAGGCCCAACTGCTGCAGATCCAGCAGGGCAGGGGTGTCGCCGCGATGATGGCCATTGAGGTCATGGGCTTCGAGCGGAGCAAGGATCCCGGTGCGTGGGAGGTCTTCCCCGCCCAGTTTGGCGTTGGCACCTACGGCGTCGCCTTCGCGAAGGACAACACCGCGCTTGGCGACACCATCCAGCGCGCCTTTGAAGTCCTGCACGAACGCGGTGTGTACCAAGAATTGCTTGCGACTTGGAACCTCGAAGAGGGTGCGCGAGACGACTTCCCCATCAACGGCGCAACGATGGCGGCAACGTCGTGACGTCCGGGCCACGGTACCCAGAACTCGCCGGAACGGTAGCGGCCGTTTCCGGCGGCGCGAGTGGCATTGGTGAAGCATCCGTTCGGGCGCTCGCCGAGCAGGGGGCGACGGTGTGGATGCTCGACATTGACTCCGCAGCCGTCGAATCGACGCGTGCCTCGCTGCTGGCTCTCGGGCTCGACGTGAACGGGATTGTTTGTGATGTCTCCGACGAGGCCTCCGTCGTCGCCGCGATCACGCGCATCCTTGCCGAATCTGGCCGCCTTGATACCGTGCACTGCAATGCCGCCGTGACGTGGACGGAGCCGGTCTCCTCAACAACCCTTGCCGGGTGGAAGCGTGTCATCGATATCAACCTCACGGGGGCCTTTTTGCTCGCAAAAGAGGCCTATCTCGCGATGCGGACGGCCGGCAACGGCGGCAGCATCATCTTCACCGGGTCGCCACACGCGCTTCGCACCATCCCTGAATCGAGCGCCTATTCGGCCTCGAAGGGGGGAGTCGCCGCGCTCATGAAGGCGCTTGCGATCGAGGCAGCTCCCTTTGGCATTCGCGTCAATTCGGTGCTACCCGGAGCGGTTGATACCCCGCTGCTTCGGTCGGATGCCGCCCTCAGCGACGATCCAGAGGCCATGATTCGGCGGTGGGGCGCGTCGCGACCAGTAGGTCGCATCGGCAAACCCGATGAAATCGCATCGGTGGTTGCGTTCTTGGCTTCGGAAGGTGCCTCGTATATGTCTGGCTCAGAAATCATGGTTGATGGCGGACTCTATGCCTACCTCGGCGACGGAATGAAGACCATCGATGACAACTAATCGCCACTGCGGACGGAGTATTCAGTGCTGACACTGCCAGAGGGAAAGACGTTTGGGCTGGCCATTACGGTCGATATGGATGGGCATGCCGTCTGGCTCGCAAAGGGAAAAGACGACCCGTCGTACCTTGCGAGGGGAGAATACGGGCCGGAGGTCGGCGTTCCCCGGCTGCTCGACCTGTTCGATCGCTACAACCTTCGGACCTCCTGGGGCATCCCAGGCCATACCCTGTTGACCTGGCCGGAGCGCAGCCGAGAAGTTGCCGATCGCGGCCACGAAATCTTTGCGCACGGCGTGTATCACGAGAACCTGCTTGATATGCCACGGGGTCGCGAGGACGAACTGCTCGCCCGTCAGATTGAGCAGCATCTTGAGGTCATTGGCACGCGGCCGCGTGGCTACCGGGTGCCGTCGGGGCCTCTGACCGAGCACACGTACGAGCTGCTCGAAGCGCACGGTTTTGAGTGGAGCAGCAGCACATCCGGCCGCGATTTTGAGCCCTACTATCCGAGGGCCATTGTGAGCATCGATCGCGAAGATCGCACGGTGTTCGGGCGGGAATACAACCTGCTCGAGTTTTCGGTTTCCTGGTATCTCGAAGACTGGATGGCGTTCGAGTTTGTGGCTGGCTCGTTGCAGGGCCTTTCGTCAACGCAGGTCGTTTTTGACCGGTGGAAGGATTCGCTTGACTGGGGGATGAAACACTGCCCAGGTGGCGTGATGGTCCTTGTGTTGCACCCACAGTGCATTGGGAGGCCGCACCACATGCTCATGCTTGAGCGCTTTATCGATTACTGTGCAGGACTCGATAGTCTCTGGATAACCGGGCTGAACGACGCCTATGACGCATGGTCAGGCAAACCGGCCGTTTTCTCACCAAACCCCCAATAATGACAAGGAAACGCATCACTATGAACACAACCAAGCTCCCCTCCCGTCACCTCTTTGGGCCGGGCCCGACCAATCCGTATCCTGAGGCAACGAGTGCCCTCGGTTATCCGCTGCTCGGTCATCTTGACCCGGAGTTCCTTGCCCGTCTTGACGCAACCGTTTCTGGGCTCCGTACCCTGTGGGGCACAAGTAACGAACGCACCCTGCCACTGAGCGCAACGGGTTCCGCAGGCATGGAGACTGCCTTTGTGAATACCATCCGGCCGGGCGACGTCGCCGTGGTTGCGGTCAATGGTCTTTTTGGCGAGCGGATGTGTGACGTTGCCGCCCGCTGCGGCGCCGAGGTCGTGCGCGTTGACCATGTGTGGGGCCAACCGGTAGACGCACAGAAGGTATTGGATGCGCATCCAAACCCAACGGTCATCGCAGCCGTCCACGCCGAAACCTCAACCGGCGTGCTGTCCGACCTCGAACCGCTCGCTCGGGAAAAGGGCGACGCGCTCGTCATCATGGATGCCGTAACGTCAATCGGTGGCATGGAACTCAGGGTTGACGAGTGGGGCATTGACGTTGCCTACGCCGGCACGCAAAAATGCCTTGGCGTTGCCCCAGGACTTGCCCCGTTCACGATTTCCGAGCGAGCGTTTGCACGGCGAAACACCGAACCCCAGTCGTGGTACTTCGACCTCGGGATGCTCGGCGGCTACGTCGGCTCGGCGAGCGGCGGCGGGCGCACCTATCACCACACCGCACCCGTCGCGATGATCGCGAGCTTGCAGGCCGGCATTGATCGGGTCTTGTCGGAAGGCCAGGAGAACGTATGGCTTCGGCACCGCCAGGCCGGAGAGGCCCTGCAGGACGGGCTCCAAGAGATGGGCCTTGAGTTGTTTGCGGCAGAGGGCTCGCGCCTGCCGCAGCTCACGAGCGTGAAGGTTCCTGATGGCGTCGACTCCGTTGCCGTGCGCAACTACCTGCTGTCGAGGTTTGACATCGAGATCGGCTCTGGCGTGAAGGAATTTGCGTCGACGGTCTGGCGTATTGGGCTCATGGGGCCAAACGCGTCCCCAGCATCCGTGACCCTGCTGCTTGGCGCCCTCAAGGAGGCCATCGCGCGCGCCTAAGCGCAGGCGACAACGCACCTCAGCTCAGCACCGCTCAATCCGGCAACGAAGGGATTCACCGTGGAACCAGTCAGTACGCATCAGGCAGACCGCAGCCAGACGGTTGTGGAATGGCATCGCAACGGCGGTGCGGCCGTTGTCGAGTCGCTCATCGCGCACGGCGTCGATACGGTGTTTGGGATTCCCGGCACGCATAACCTTGAGATCTATCGGCACCTCAAGCTCAGGGGGCTCCGGGTGGTCACCGTGCGGCACGAGCAGGGCGCTGGGTATGCCGCTGACGGCTATAGCCAGGTCACGGGTCGCCAAGGTGTGGTGCTGACCACAAGCGGGCCGGCGGTTTTGAATGCTGTCGCCGCGGCAGGAACCGCATACGCAGAGTCGAGGCCCGTCCTATTTCTCGCTTCTGGGCTCGCCTCCGGCGCGGAGGGCCTCGACTCCGGTGAACTGCACGACACAAAGGATGCCTTCGGGGCGATGGCGTGTGTGACCAAATGGAGCAGGCGCGCGGAGTCGACGGAAGACATCTCCGCTTCTCTCGCCGACGCGTTCTGGCAGCTCACGGACGGGCGGCCACGCCCCGCCTTTGTCGAGATTCCTCATGATTATTTGGCGGGGTCGTGGCGGGGGGAGGTCGCGCAGCCGCGTGAGCGCCGCCAGTTGCCGGTTGCTCCCGATCGGATTGAGGCCGCTGCGGACCTGCTCATTGGTTCCCAGCGACCCGGCATCGTCGTTGGTGGCGGCGCGCGCGGCGTCTCGTCACTGGTGCGCGAGCTCGCCGAACGACTGAACGCCCCAGTGCTGACAACCTGCAACGGTAAAGGCGTGCTGCCCGAATCGCATCCGCTCTCGCTTGGTGCAAATATCCGCCTCGAATCCGCGCACACCTGGGCGAATACCCGCGACGCCCTTCTGGTGATTGGTAGCGAGCTGAGTGACTCAGACCTGTGGGGCGGAACAATCACCAACTCGCATATCATCCGGGTCGATGTTGACCCCGCGCAGCTTCGTCGCAACGCCTCTCCAGCAATTGGGCTGGCCGCACGCGCAGAGGAGGCGGTACCCGCCCTCATCGATGCCATCGGATCGCGCCGTGGTGCGGCGCGAGATTCGGACGCGGCAGCACTCCGCGGCGTGTTCGCGAGTGAGGCAGACGAGCTTGGGCTTTCGTGGCGGGCCCTTCACGCCGAGCTCAGGGCCGCGCTCCCGAGCGATGTCATCATCACCGGCGACTCCTCGCAGTCGACGTACTTTGGTACCGTTCATTACTTTCCGGTCGATCAACCAAATTCGCTGTTGTACATGCCGCGTTCCGCGACGCTTGGGTACGCGCTTCCTGCTGCCATCGGTGCGCAGGTTGCGTGTCCGGACCGGGCCGTTGTTGCCATCGTCGGCGACGGTGCCGTGATGTTTTCGGTGCAGGAATTTGCGACGGCGGTTGAGCAGGGGCTTGGTGTCGTTGTGCTTGTGGCAAACAACGGTGGGTATCGCGAGATTCGCGAGCAGCAGCTTTCGCTTGGAATCGAGCCGGTTGGTGTTGACCTTGTTCAGCCAGACTTTGCCGCGCTCGCCGTTGCGCTTGGCGGGTATGGAGAGGTGGCGACGGACGCCGCGGATGTCGCTCGACGTGCCGCCGCCGCAATCGGCCGCGACCGGCCAACGCTTATTAGCTTTGTGTGTTAGCCGGTTCGTGTGAGGCGTGTTGCGGCTCAAGCTGTGCGAGCAGGGTGCGAAGGGTCGCGTTGAGTGCGTCGAGTTCGGTTGGGCTCATGATGCCGAGCGGCTGGGCCTCGGCTTCAAGCTGAACCGGCAGCATCGCATGGATAGCATCCGCCCCTGAGCGCGTTGCGTAGAGCAGGCTTCCCCGCTTGTCCCGAGGGTGTGGGCGGCGCTCAATGTGTCCCTGCTCGACGAGCCGCTGGGTCCATTTTGTGACTGCGGGGGCCGAGACGATGAGGCGGTCAGCAATTTCGCTTGGCATGAGCGCTCGATCACTGCGCACGAGTGCTGCGAGGATATCGAACTCGCCCCTGCTAAAGCCAAATTGCTTGAGCAATGCGTCGCTTTGGAGCTGAAGGATGCGCGAGATTCGATTGATGCGGCCAACCGTATCAATCGGAGCCGTGTCGAGTTCGGGGCGCAGCTGGCGCCATTGGGCACGGACTTCATCAAGCGCGTCGGTCATGTTCCCAGTATAAAGTACTTCACTCGTGAACTAGAATAGGGTGTTGCACTGTTTGCTACCCGGGGGACTATGACCACACCAACAAGCGCTCTTCTCTTGCCAAAAGCCAAGGATTTCCTTCGCTTTGGCCCACATAATGGGGCTCATCGACCCGCAATTCGGGCTGCGGTCGCTGTTGTTGTCCCGCTCGCTGTGCTGTGCCTCATCGGCCGCCCAGAGTGGGGGCCATACGCCGTGTTTGGTTCAATGCTTTCGGTCTACGGCCGAGGCATCGCGCGGCACGCTCGCTTGCGGATGCAGGCTGAAACCGGTCTTGGCCTTGTCCTGTGCGTGGTGCTTGGTGTTGCCCTTGCCGCGTTAGGCGCGGCTCCCGTCGTAAACATTCTGGCAACGGCAATGATTGCGGCCGTTGCCTCCGCGGTTGCCGACCGACGGCGCTGGCAGCCGGGCGGCCCCATCTTTTTCGTCTTCGGGTTTGCCGTGTGTGCGTGGATGCCTGCGACCGCATCCACCATCGGTATCGCCGCGATCTGCGCGGGAGTGAGCGCTCTCTTCGCCCTTGCCGTTGGGTACGTTGGCCTCGCGCTGCCAGCTGCACGGCGACAGGCCCGTGCGGCGAAGGCTGCGCCACAACATCCGGCCGCTGCAGGGCCGTCACCAGCCATGATTGCGCTCCATGCCGGCCTTTGTGGCGTTGCGGCAGCGCTTGCCGGGCTTACGAGTTACGCGCTTGGCCTTGGATTCTCGTACTGGGCAATGGTTGCCGCGGTTGTCCCCGTCGTTGGCGGCTCGACCGCAGCGCAACTCCTGAGGGCGGGCCACAGGGTCATCGGCACCATGCTTGGCCTCGTCATTGCCGCTGGCCTCTTGTTTTTGCCACTCAATCTTGTTGGCATCGTTGTGGTTATTGGCCTGCTGCAGATCGGGGCCGAGCTGACGGTAGCGAGAAACTACAGCGCCGCGCTCCTGTTTATTACCCCGCTTGCGCTTATGATGATGCACCTCACCCGTCCGCTTCCGGTTGGTGAGGTGCTCAGGGATCGTGCTATCGACACAATTATTGGCGTTCTTGTGACCGCCCTCCTGCTGTTGGCAACGCACCGGTTGCGCAAGCGGTTGCGGGCCGCTGCGGCAGCTGGATGATCGGGTCTCTGTTGCCGTTTGGCGTCTGGAAACACCGAAGCCCGGTCGCGGGCAGTGACCGGGCTTCGTGTTGTTGAGCGTTAGGACGGAATGAGCCCAAGCGCGTTGACTGCTTCGCGCTCGTCAAGCAGCTCGGTTACGGACGCGTCGATGCGCTCCCGCGAGAACTGGTCAATTGTGAGGCCTTGGACGATTTCCCACTGGCCGTTCACGCTGCGTGCAGGGAACGACGAGATGAGTCCGTTTGGCACTCCGTACGATCCGTCAGACGGAAGCGCGACGCTTGTCCACTCGTGTGGCCGTGTTCCTGTGACCCAGTCGCGCATGTGGTCGATGGCCGCGTTTGCCGCGCTGGCAGCGGATGATGAACCTCGAGCCTCGATGATCTCGCCGCCGCGCTTGGCGACCCGCTCGATATACGCGCCGCGGGCCCAGCGGGGGTCGACCATGTCGAGCGCTGGTGAGCCAGCAACAATTGCGTGGCTGAGGTCGGGGTACTGAGTAATGGAGTGGTTTCCCCAGATCGTGATTCCGCTCACGCTGTCAACCGGCACGTCAGCCTCGGCAGCAAGGATGCCAACAGCGCGGTTGTGGTCGAGGCGGGTCAGTGCGGTGAACCGTTCGGCGGGAACGTCTGGAGCGTTGCGTTGCGCGATGAGCGCATTGGTATTGGCGGGATTGCCAACCACGATAACGCGGATGTCGTCGGCCGCGTGGTCGTTCAGCGCTCGTCCTTGCGGGCCAAAGATGCCCCCGTTTGCCGAGAGAAGGTCGCTGCGCTCCATGCCAGCGGTGCGCGGGCGGGCGCCAACCAGAAACGCAATATTTGCCCCCTCGAACACCACGTTTGGGTCGGTGTCGATCGTGACGCTCTGCAAGAGAGGGAATGCGCAGTCGGTGAGTTCGAGGGCGGTTCCTTCCGCCGCGCTCACTCCCTGCGGGATCTCAAGGAGCCTCAGGTGGATCGGGGTTTTTGGCCCAAGAAGATCGCCTGATGCGAGGCGGAAGAGTGCTGCATAGCCGATCTGTCCACCGGCTCCACTCAGGGCAATTGTTACTGCTTGTGCGCTCATTCCCACAGTTTAGGATCCAGGGGCCGCCGAGGAGAAGCCCCGAGGTTGCGCCTGCGTTGCGCGGTGGAGGGGTGGATGCCGCTGGTTGGCCAACTCTTGGTCGGCTATTCGAGGTCGGGAAATTCACCGCAGTAGACCGCCAGCGCTGGTGGATTTCCCGACGCCGATGTGAGATCGGCGCGCGCGGAGGCGTTGGCGAGTTAAATAAAGATGAGGGCCGGTCGTAGAGGCTAACGACCAACCCTCACCTTTGCACCAAGAGTGTCCTGCAATCATTTACGTTGTCCGCCACAGCTAACGTTCAACGTTCCACCAGAGTATAACGAAACGATAACGAGCGCTAGTTATCTGTTTGTTATATTTCGATTTCTTGCCAAATTCATAGGAACCGTTTACCTGGCCCGGTTTGCTGTGGCACCCGGATGCCTGGCGGCAGTAGGGGCTCCGCCCCGTAAGTCCATGATGGCGGCTGGTTGGTGAGTTGTTCCGGCTCGCGATGAGTACCGTGCTGGCGCGAATGAAAAAGGTATCCTCGGAGACGGGGTCTTGATCAACAACGGGCTTCGGAGCATTCGATCCGAGGCAGAAAGCGTGAACGAACCGTGACAACGCCAAGCGGCAACGAGCCTGCAACGACGCCAGATCATCCGGCAACAAACCCGCCAGCCCCAACCTCGGGGCCGCCCGCGCCGCCGACGGGTGCCCCGGCTGGCCCGCCAGCACCTCCTGCGCATACCGGCCAGCCCGCACCGCATGTGGACGCTGTCCCTTCAGCGTCGTCGGCTGGCGTGCCATCCGCGCCTCCTGCGCCTCCTGCGAGCAATTCGGACGTTCCTCCGGTCCCGCCAGCCCCATCATGGCCACTAGCGCCGCCAGCTGGCGAAGCCCCAACACTGCCAACAAGCGCCGTTCCCGCGCCGCCCGCAAACGCCATCATCTCGCCTCCCGCGCCGCCGGCTGGCGATATCAAGGGCCCGCCAGCGCCGCCGACTGGGGTGTCAACGGATCAGCCGACAATGCCAATGCCGACAACCGAAACACCCCAAGCGCCATCCACTTCGACGCTTCCGTCAGTCGTGCCCCCGCCGCCTCAATACGATAACGCCGCTGTCCCAAGCTATGGAGCGCCGACGCCTCAGCCCGCGGAATACGGGATGGGTTATGCCGGCCAGTCTTCGCCCGCACCAAAGAAGCGCAAGCGGACCATTGTGCTTGCGTCGATTATCGGCGGGGCCGTATTGATCGCGGGCGCTGGTGTTGGCGCGGCTGCAATTATCTCTGGCCAAGACTCGAACAGCTCTGAGTCTGCTTCGTCAGAAAAGGAGTCGAAGTCCACCTCGAAGGACAAATCGGAGAAGTCGGAAAAGACGTCTGAGCCGACACCTTCGCCCTCGCCCACGGGCAAGTCCACACCGGCGCCAGATTCTGGCTCGTCGGAGCAGGACCGGCCGGTCTACGGGCCTGATGATCCACAAATTGGAGGAACTGGCACAATCGGAGAACGGCTCGAAGCTTTTCGAATCGAGCTGAAACAGTCGAACGACGATGGAACGCTCTGGACGAAGATTCCCCAAACAAAAGAGAATCTTGGTGCCTACCTCGCTGCCCAGTTCATCCTCACGGATCTCAAAGCGGCTACCTATTTTGGAACTCCCGATGCTGAAACGGAGCTGTTTTACGCGCAGCACGCCAAGCACATTGAGCTGATGCTTCTGGCGGAACAACCGCTCGGCACGAGCGTGCACTACGTCATGGAAGACGGAACCGTCTTTGACTACAACGGCGACACCGGCGAAGTCAGTATGGAGGCCCCAACCCCGTAGGGGCGTGCTCCTCGTCGGCGGCTGCTCCACCGGATTGGTGGAGTGGCCCGTCGATGAGAGTTGCTTTTCGGGTAGGCAATAACAGTCAGCGAAAGCGAAGCCCCTGAAGGCTCCGTCTTAGAAGATGTCGGGGCTTGGGGTGCTGCTGTGGCGAATCGATACGTCGGCGTGGCGGTCGAAGCGGTAGCCAACACCGCGGACGGTGCGAACGATGTCCTGGTAGTCGCCGAGCTTCACGCGGAGGCGGCGGACGTGCACATCGATCGTGCGCTCGCTTGGGATCTCCTCGTCGCCAGCGGCATCCCACAGGCCGTTGATCAGTTCTTGGCGCTCGACAGTCTGACCCTCGCGGAGGACGAGGAACTGGAGGAGCTCGAACTCCTTGTAGGTGAGCGCAACCGGGGTATTGTCGAGCTGGAGGCGCTTGCGGGAAAGATCAATAACAACGCCGTCGCGTACGCGGTCGAGATCTGGGTCGATCTCTGGCTTGCGGTGGCGGGCGATTGCGGCAGGGTCGCCGAGGGCGAGGCGGACAACATCCACGTCGCGTCCGCCGCTGCCTTCTGGCGCGAGGGCAACTGCCGCGTAGGTTTCGGAACCGGGAGCGATCTGCGCGGTGAGCTGCTTGAGCGCCTCAACGATGCTGCCGAGCGAGGTGCCAGCCGCGTCTGCCTTGTCCTCGTCGAATCCGACGTAGAGGACAAAGCCACGGGCCTCGGTGCCTGATGGAACGGCCCGGACAGTCGGCGCCGGGTTGACCGGAGCGGCGAGGTCGGGGCGGGCAACGGTGGCGGTCTGAGGCGCGGTAGCTGGGGTTGCGGTGATGGTCGACATGAGAGAAATCCTTTGATGATGTGAGCCCGGTGGTTCGTGAGAAACCACTCGCGGTGCTCGAGTGTTGTGTTGTGTCGATCCCGTTCTACGGGTGTGCGACGGTTGGGCGTGAGCCCTGTGTGAATCGCCGTGAGCGTGAATTGCTCTGCGGTTGGGGTTCGCCTACCTCAACCCATCCAACGAATGGAATATGGGGAGTTGGAGCGAACCGGCAGCTGAGTGCGCCTAAAAGGCTTGAGTTAGCTGCACATTCGACAACACGAAACAACGGTGCCGGCCATCATCATGCCGGTAGTCCTGGGGGCCTCGAAGGCTGTCAGGGCATACACGTTGTCAGTCATGTATCAAAGTAAAGCGAAGATGACACAGTATGTCAAGCAGTTTCTGGGGAGAAACCCAAAAACCTGCATCTATTTGGGACTTTCTGCGCAAATCCGAGGATTTTTCGACAGAAACTCACAAATAGATGCAGGTTTGGTGGGGAAGATTAGTCAATCGTGCCGTAGAGGCGGTCGCCCGCGTCACCGAGACCGGGCACGATGTAGCCCTGTTCGTTGAGGCGCTCGTCAACCGCACCAAGCACGATCGTCACGTTGCGGCCTTCAGTCGCCTTCTCAAGGGCTTCGAGGCCCTCTGGCGCGGCAAGGATGCAGACTGCCGTGATGTTGTCGGCCCCGCGGTCGAACAGGAACTGGATGGCCGCGGCAAGCGAGCCGCCCGTTGCGAGCATGGGGTCGAGCACAAAACACTGGCGGCCGCTCAGGTCGTCTGGAAGACGTTCGGCGTAGGTCACTGGCTGGAATGTTGTTTCGTCGCGCACCATGCCAAGGAATCCGACCTCGGCGGTCGGAAGCAACTTGACCATGCCCTCAAGCATGCCGAGGCCCGCACGGAGAATCGGAACAACGAGGGGGAGCGGACGCGCGAGCTGGACGCCCTGTGTCTCGCAGACCGGGGTCTCGAAGGTGATCTCCTCGATGGCGACCTCGCGGGTTGCTTCGTAGGCCAGGAGCGTCACGAGTTCTTCGGTGAGCGCGCGGAACGTCGGCTGAGCCGTTGTTTTGTCGCGAAGAACCGTGAGCTTATGGGTGATCAAAGGGTGGTCCGCAACAAAAACTCGCATAGAGTCAATCTAGTGGAAATTCGGCGATCTCGTTGGCCGATACCTCAGCAAACCAGTGAACGGAAGGCGGTTGAGCGTGACACATCCCGGCTTAGCGTTCAGCGAGCAGCACCGCGAGTGGATGCGCCTCGCGATTGACGAGGCAACGCTCACCGCAGCGACGGACGACGTGCCGATCGGCGCACTGGTGTTTGACGCAGAGGGCGCGCTCATCGGCAGGGGCCACAACGAGCGTCACAATGCCCTAGACCCGACGGCCCACGCGGAGGTGCTTGCGATTCGCGAGGCGGCCCGGCACCTCGGGGACCGCATCCTGAGCGATTGCACAATCGTTGTCACACTTGAGCCGTGTGTGATGTGCGCAGGGGCTATCGCGGCTGCCCGCATCCCCACTGTGGTGTTTGGCGCCTGGGACGAGAAGGCCGGCGCTGTTGGCAGCGTCTATGACGTGTTGAGGGACCGCCGGCTCCCGCACCGCTCAGAAGTAATTGCGGGTGTTGAAGAGGCCGAGTGTGTACGCCTGTTGACCGATTTCTTCGCATCCAAGCGCTAGGTCGACATGCCCAGCTTCATGCGGGTTTTGTTCCTGAACCAGATTCCGAAACGTTGAAACTCCCCAAAAATTGCAGGTCGTTGTGAAGCTAGGCCTTAGTCGGAACTCTTGAGCACGATCGCTTCGGTACTCGGCGCCGTGTCGTTCGGGTCGATGTACACGTCTGGCTCAATGTAGATGACCCGCGCCGCGGGAACTGCCTCGCGGATGCGCGACTCGGCCCTGTTGATAATGACCGAGAGTTCGCCGACTGTGCGTCGCGCGGCAACACTAATCTTCGCGCCGACCATGAATTCGTCTGGTCCAAGGTAGAGGGTCTTCATGTGGATGATGCGCTCAACTTCGGGGTCGGCGATGAGGGCCCTTTCGATTGCCTCAACATCCTCGTCTGACGCACCTTCGCCAACGAGTAGGCTCTTGACCTCGATGCCAAGTACGACGGCAACCGCCACGAGCAGCACGCCAATGAAGATGGTCGAGATGCCGTCAAACAGGCCGTTGTGGGTGATGACCGTGAGGCTCACGCCGATAAGCGCAAAGATCAGGCCAACGAGTGCCGCAACATCCTCAAGCAGCACAACGGGAAGCTCGGGAGCCTTTGAGCGCCGCACAAACTGGACCCACGACTTATTACCGCGCAGCGGGTTGCTCTCGCGAATGGCGGTGCGCAGCGAGAAGCTTTCGAGCACGATGGCGATGAGCAGCACGCCGATGGGGATCCACCACATCTCAAGCGGGTGGGGATTCTGGATCTTGTTAATGCCCTCGTAAACCGAGAACACGCCACCGACCGAGAACAGGATGATGGCCACAACAAAGGCGTAGACAAAACGTACTCGGCCGTAACCGAAGGGGTGCTCTTTGTCTGCGGCCTGCTTGGCACGCTTGTTTCCGAGCAGGAGGAGGAGCTGGTTGCCGGAGTCGGCGAGCGAGTGCACACCCTCGGCGAGCATTGATGCAGAGCCGGAAAGGAACCACGCAACAAACTTGGCCACCGCGATTCCTAGGTTCGCCGAAAATGCCGCGATGATGGCCTTTTGTCCGCCTGAAGCGCTCACTGATCCTCCGAATTTGACCCGGTTGGTGTACTGGTACTCATTCTATGATGGTGGGGTGACCGCTCCTACAGAGAATATTCAGTTGCCCACGATCGCGATTCTTGGACTCGGTTCGATGGGAGGTGCGATTCTTTCCGGGCTGCGTCAGCCTTCCGTGACCGTTGCCGGCGGCATCCGTGTGACTAACCGTTCGGCGGCGAACGCCGCCGTGTTTGACGATGCTGACGACGTCACCGCGTACGCGACCGAGACCGATCCCGAGGCAAACCTCAAGGCCGTCGCCGGCGCACGAGTTGTGCTGGTTGCGGTGAAGCCGTGGATGGTCACCGACCTGCTTGCCGAGATCAAGGATGCCCTCGAACCAGATGCCATCATCGTGAGCGTCGCCGCAGGTGTGACGGTCGCCACCTTTGAGGCAGCGCTGCCATCACACATTGCCGTCATTCGCTCGATGCCAAACACTCCCGCAGTTGTTGGCAAGGCTGTCACTGGCCTGAGCGCGGGCACTCGTTCAACGGATGCCGATTTGCAGCTGGTCCGTGAGGTATTCGAGACGGTCGGCACGGTCGTCGTGACGCCGGAATCGCAGCTCGATTCACTCAGCGCAATTTCGGGCTCCGGCCCCGCCTATGTGTTCCTCTTTGTTGAGAAGCTCACGGCGGCCGCCCTCGCGCTCGGCTTCAGCCCAGAAGACGCAAAGGTGCTGGTCGAGACGACCTTTGCCGGGGCTTCCGAACTGCTCGTGACGAGCGGCGAAGACCCGGCTGAGCTGCGTCGCCGCGTAACGAGCCCGAAGGGCACAACCGAGCAAGCGATCAAGGTCTTTCAGGAGCAAATCCCAGACCAGGTATTCATTGACGCAACGGCTGCGGCGCTGAAGCGCTCTCGCGAGCTCGCCGCAGAATAAACGTCGCTCGCGGGGCGCACTTTGGCTCGTGGGGTGCGAAATTTCGCACCCCACGAGCCAACATGCACCCCGCGAGGGAGTTGTTTGACCGACCGGGTTACTTGACCGTCTCGATCAGGCCCGTGTTTGGGCGCTGCGGGTCGGCGTCCGGCCCGGCAAGGTCAGCTTCGAGTGCATCCACGAGCTCGGGAGCAACCACGCTGTCGGTTGCCTCGAGGAGGTCGTTGCCAACCGCATCCGGAGCGCCCTCAACGGTGGTGGCGAGCGGCTTTTCAACCACAAAGCACAGCAGCACGGCGGCGATGACCAGCAGCGGCAGCATGTATAGGAACACCGGGGTCAGCGCGTCGTTGTACGAGCCGACAATGATGTCTTTGAGCTGCTCTGGCAAGGCCTTGACCACGGCTGGCGTGAGCGAGTTGCTCATATCGCCACCGCCAGCTGCGCCAGCCTCGGCCGGCATCCGCTCGGCCATGAGCGTGGTGAGCCGGTTCACAAACAGGCTGCCAACAACCGCTGATCCGAGCGACGCCCCGATCTGGCGGAAGTAGTTGTTCGCCGCGGTTGCGGTGCCAACGAGCTTATTCGAGAACGAGTTCTGCACGATCAGGATGAGGATCTGCATGCTCATGCCGAGGCCAACGCCCATAACGGCGAGGAACGCGCACAGTACCCAGATCTCCATGTCGGGCGTCATGCTCGACAAAAGAACGAGTGAGATGCCAACGATCACGGTTCCGGTGATGGGGAGCCACTTGTAGCGCCCAGTGCGGCTGACCAACTGGCCAGAAACAATCGAGGTGATGAGCAGCGCGGCCATCATCGGGATCATCATAAAGCCTGCCTCCGTGGCGTTTGCTCCCGTGACCATTTGCAGGTAGGTGGGGATGTACGCCATCGCGCCGAACATCGCGATACCCGTGATGAGGCCGGCGACGGTCGTGAGGTTGAAGTTGCGGTCCTTGAACAAGAACATCGGCATGATGGGCTCAGCGGCGCGGAGCTCGACAAAGACAAACGCAACGCTCGTCACGACTGCGGCGACGATGAGGCTAATGATGACGCCGGAATTCCAGTCGTACGTTGTGCCGCCCCAGGTAGTGATGAGCACAATGCTGGTCGAGGCGAGGGCAAGCAGGAGCATGCCGGCAACGTCGATCTTTGGCTTCTGGATGTCGCGCGTTGGCAGGCGGAGGAAGACCACGGCGGATGCGATGGCCAGGATGCCGAGGGGGATGTTCATCCAGAACGCCCAGCGCCAGCCGATGCCCTCGGTGAACCATCCACCAAGTAGTGGTCCGGCAACCGAGGAAAGCGCAAAGACGCCACCCATGATTCCCATGTAACGGCCACGCTCTCGTGCCGGAACGACGTCGGCGATGATGGCCTGCGAAAGGATCATGAGGCCACCGCCACCGAGTCCCTGGATGGCGCGGCCTACGATGAGCCACGTCATGTCTTGGGCGAGGCCGCCCACGATTGAGCCGGCGATGAAGAGGCCGATTGCCCCAATGAAGAGACCCTTGCGGCCGATGAGGTCACCGAGCTTGCCGTAGACGGGCAGCATGATGGTCGAGGCGAGGATGTAGGCGGTTGTCACCCACAGCATGTGGTCGACGCCGTTGAGCTCGCCAACGATGGTCGGAAGCGCGGTGCTAAAGATGGTCTGGTCGAGCGATGACAGGAGCATCGTGACCATAAGGCCGGCAAAAACGAGAAGAATGTTTCGCTTTTCGTGGGCGGAGGCAGCCGGTTTGGCCTCTGCTTCGAGCGAGGGGGAGGTGCTCATTGGAGTTGTTCGATTACCTTTCTGGCGAGCTCTGCGGCTCGGAGTTGAATATTGGTGCGTTCGCCGCCCGATGCGACCCACTCGCGAACGGCGACGCGGAGTGCGCCGCCCCCAATGGCGAGGAGCATTTCGGCAGTTGCGGACTGTTCGTCAGTTGATTCGTGGGAAAAACGTGGATCTTGGCTGACCAGCATGCGGATGGCCACAAGGAGCTGTTCGCTCATGCGGGTCATCTGGGCGATGTGGCGGCCGAGTAGGTGTGGGTTTTGCTTGATGATCTCGATGCGTGACTTTTGCAGGCTGACGCCAGAGACGCTTGGGCCGAGGAGTTTGAACAGGACATCCATGATCGATTCGAGGATGTCGTCGGTGCTGCTGGCAGCAACACATTCCGTGATGCTGGCCTCGTCGAGCTTTTCGTCGAAGACCCCAAGAATGGCGTCTTCTTTGCTCTCGAAGTAGTTGAAAAACGTGCGCGGCGACACGTTCGCCTCTGCGCACATCGCGTCAACGGTTGCCTGGTCAAAACCGTCCCGCAGCACGATCTTGACGGCTGCCTGTTCGAGGGCGGCACGCGTCTCAAGGCGCTTGCGCTCGCGGAGGCCGATGGGCTGGGATGGGGTCGCTGAGGTCACTCAATAATTATGCGGCAGTTCTGCATTTATGCACAACTGCAAACTTGCAGGTCTGTATTATTCGCAGCAAACGCACAGTAATTGTCGATTCGTCACGACCGATTCTCGACGGCTGATTCGTGACGGCCGATTCGCGAGGACCGATTCGCGACGACTAGGGAATGGACCGCGCCTTCGCGGGAACGCCTTCGCAGCAGAATGGTCACGGATCCACCCAAGGTCGCAGGATTGGGTGGATCCGTGACCATTCTGTGACTGTGACTGTGACTGTGACTGTGACTGTGGCTGTGGCTGTGACGGCTGCACGGAAGCAGGCCCAGCGCAAGCGCGGGATGCAGCCGCCGCGTTAGCTGCCGAGTGACGCGAATCGCTCGATGTCAGCGCCGGTGCCCGAAACGATAATGAGGTCGTGGTTCGACACCACGGTCTCATTGGTGGCGTACGTAAACGGCTTGCCGGGCGACTTCACGCCAACAACCGTGACGCGGTACTTGCTGCGCACACCGCTCTCGGTGAGGTTGAGGCCGCGGATGGGCTTCGGTGGGTACATCTTGACGAGCACGAAGTCGTCGTCAAACTGGATGAAGTCGAGCATCCGACCCGAAACCAGGTGCGCAACGCGCTCTCCGGCTTCGCGCTCGGGGTAGATAACGTGGTTCACGCCGATGCGCTCGAGGATCTTGCCGTGTGACTGTGAAATGGCCTTCGCCCAGATCTGGGGGATACCAAGATCGACGAGGTTCGCGGCAACAAGCACGCTCGCCTCTACTGACGAACCAACCGCAACGACGGCGATATCAAAGTCTTTGGCGCCGATTTGGATGAGGGCGTCAATCGAGCGGGCGTCGGCCTGCACGGTGTGGGTGACCCGGTCTGCCCATTTTTGCACGAGCACCGAGTCGGTATCGACTGCAAGGACCTCGCGGTCGAGTCGATCGAGCTGCCCGGCCGTGGCTGCACCAAATCGTCCAAGGCCCACGATGAGCACTGGCGAGTCATGACGAATACGATCAACCAACGATCGGCCTTTCTTCTGGTCTGCGGAAGAACTGTGAGCGACTGCTCGCAGCAACCGCAGCTGCGAGTGTAACTGTACCAACTCGTCCTGCCCACATGGTGGCAGCGATGACGTACTTGCCGGCATCCGGCAGGTTCTCGGTGAGCCCCGTACTGAGACCACACGTGCCAAAGGCGGAGATCACGTCAAAGAGCACATGGTCGAGCGGCGCTTTGGTCATGTGCAGCAGGATGATGGATGACGTTGCCACGATGGTTGCGGCCCAGAGCACAACGCTCACCGCAACTCGAAGGACTTCGGTTGGGATGCGGCGTTCAAAGGCCTGAATGTCCTGATAGCCGCGCGCCTCGGCAAAGGCGGCGAGGAAGAGCACCGCGAGGGTCGTGACCTTGATGCCTCCTGCCGTGGACGCGGAACCTCCGCCAACAAACATGAGCATGTCCATGACGAGCAGGGTTGAGCCGTTCATCTGCTCAACGTCGAGGGTCGCGAGACCGCCAGACCTGGTCATTGTTGACATGAACATCGACGAGAGGAATCGCTGCCCGATTGTCTGCTCGCCGAGTGTGTCTCCGTTGCTCCATTCGAGGGCCCCGATGGCGAGCGCGCCGAGGATGATGAGGACGGCGGTCGTGAGCAGCGTGAGCTTGGCGTGGAGTGGGAAGCGACTCGGCCGTTTCCATCCGCGAACCTTCGCAAAGCGGTAGAGCGCAAAAATAACGGGGAACCCGATGCTGCCGAGGAACACGCCGATGCCAAGCACCGTAAGCATGTAGGGGTCGGTCTCGAAGGGGGTCATCCCGTCGGCGGTTGGGACAAAGCCTGTATTGGTAAAGGCAGAGGCCGCGAAGAAAAAGCTGTGCCAGAGCGCGGTGAGCACGTCTTCGCCCATCATGAGCAGGCGGGGGAAGATGAGGAGCGTGAGCATGCTCTCGATTGCGAGCACGCTGAAGAGCACGGCGCTCAGCAGGCCGCCAATTTCGCCGAGGCCAACCGTCTGGCTCTCCGAGACCGGGCCGTGGTGGGCGCGCATCGGGTTGGTGTCGCTCGCGGCGAGAAGTCGCTGCTTGAGGCCGAGCCTTCGCGACACGGCGAGCCCAAGGAGGCTTGCGACGGTCAACACGCCGATGCCGCCAATTTGGATGCCAAGCACAATCACGATGTTGCCAAATGCTGACCAGTGGGATGCCATGTCGACAACGGTGAGTCCGGTCACGCAGATGGCCGACATCGCGGTAAAGAACGCGTTTACCAGGGGAGTCGTGACCCCCTCTGCCGACGCGATTGGCAGCATGAGTAGGCCGGTGAAAATGAGGATCAGTGCGCTGAACACCATGATGGTAAATCGGGCTGGCCATGATTCGGCTAGCTCGTTCACAGCTCTGCGGATTCTTCTATGCAGTGGCAGCTGTGGTGCTATTGCGGGGCGGGCCATTGGCATCCTTGTTCATGCCTTGTGGGCAGCGTGCGGGGTACAACTTTTGTCGACTGGTTGTCATGCTACACACTTAGCCAAGTACCCTGTAGGTATGCCAGATATTTTCAACGTCATCGCGGATGCGACACGTCGTGACATCCTGCTTATTCTGCTGGAACGATATCGGCAGGAAAAGGAGATTAGTGTCTCCGAGATTGTCGCCAAGCTTGAGCTGAGCCAGCCAACCGTTTCTAAGCACCTCAAGGTGCTTCGCGAGGCCGAGCTGGTGAGCGTGCGCGAAGAGGGGCAGCACCGCTATTACACGCTGTGTTACGAGCCGCTTGAGTATGTTGAGGACTTTGTGGTCCCTTTCTTGAGTGCTGATTTTGACGGTGATGTCACCGTTGAGTTCCGCGATGTTGAAGATGACTCCCACGTGCTGAGCGAGGGCGTCGAGACTGCCGCTGCCTCCATCGGTCGTGTCGCCGCGGATGCCGGCCACACCGTGCGCGAACTGGTTGCTCGCTTCCGCCTTCGCTAGGCCGAGCTCCTCTCTCGTGTGAGTTACTACCTCTGCTGAGGTTGATTTGTGCTGCCCGTCTCCCTCTGCTGGGTAGGTTTTGTGCCGACTTCCCGTGATGCTGCCGGGTGCGGTCTTGTTTCGCAGTCTCGCTGTGCTGCCTTGTGCGGAGTTCGATGGGATGCTTGATAAGGGCATCGTAGATCCTATAGGATCTACGAAAGTCGCTCCGGCGGCGATGACTCAACTTCGACATGCAATGGAGCAGGATGCTGGAATCAACGAACTCATACACGGCAGACACCTGGCCGATCGCCACCTGTTTGCACGGATTTGCGGCCATAGACCAGCAAGGCGTGCGGATGCACGATGCGCCAGCGGAGGTCTGGGATGACATGTTCGCGCAGGTTGCCAAGGTTGGGTTTACCCTGGCCGAGCTTGCCGACAGTCACGTGCGACCTGCTGATCTTGAACCGTCGCGTCGCGACGAGTTTCTCTCGATAGCAGCCTCACACGGTGTGCGGGTCCCATCTGTGCACCTGCAGCGCCAGAGCGTCATCATGCCTGGCCACGAAGAACGCAACCTTGCGTATGCGCACCGCACGATTGATGCGGCCGCCGAGTGGGGCATGGAGGTTTTCTCGACGGGTCTTCATCAGCCGTTCAGCGAAGCGCAGCGGAAAGCGCTGTGGTTTTGGACGGCAGAAGGCCCAAAAGACCCCGCAGACCCCGAGGTCTGGGACACGGCCGTCAAGCGCATCCGCGAGCTTGGCACGCACGCCGCCTCGGTTGGGCTGCCGCTCTCGCTCGAACTGTATGAGGACACCTACCTCGGCACGGCCGACAGCGCCGTGCGATTTGTTGAAGAGGTTGGGCTCGACAACGTTGGCCTGAATCCCGACGTGGCAAACCTCATCCGGCTGCACCGCCCGGTTGAGGACTGGCGCGAGCTCTTTGCCAAAACCCTTCCATATGCCAACTACTGGCACGTCAAGAACTACACCCGCGACGAAGCCGCGGACGGCAGCTGGGCAACGTCGGTGCCATCGACCATGGAAACCGGGCTCATCAATTACCGCCAAGTGTTCAGGGATGCGCTTGCGCTCGGTTTTAACGGCATCATCCTCGCGGAACACTACGGAGGCGACAGCCTCGGCGTCTGCGCCACCAACCAGAAGTACATCCGCTCGCTCCTTCCAACCAACTAGAGAGGCCCCCATGACTCATCGCACTATTGCCGTTGTCGGCTCCGGATACATGGGCGGAGGCATCGCTCAGGTGCTCGCCCTCTCCGGTGCCACCGTTCGCATTGCGGACGTCTCCGCTGAGATCGCCAAAACGAATTACGACCGCATCATCGAGGAGACCAAGCAGTTTGTGGCCGACGGGCTCTTCCCCGTCGGCAGCGTCGAACTCATCGAAGCAAACCTCTCGCCAGCCGAATCGGTAGAGGATGCCGTTGCCGACGCAGATTTTATCGAAGAGGCCGTTCCCGAGAAGATCGAGATCAAACACGCCACGCTTCGCCGGATCAGTGCGGCAGCCCGCGAAGACGCCATTATTGGCTCGAATACCTCGACCATCCTGATTGGCAAGCTTGCCGAAGCCGTAACCAACCCCGGTCGTTTTCTCGGGGTGCACTTCTCAAACCCTGCCCCCTTCATTCCCGGCGTCGAACTGATTCCCCACGAGGGCACCGATGAGAGCATCCTGTCGACGGTTGAAGAGATTGTGACTGCCACGGGCAAGGAGACCGCTCGGGTACGCGATTCGACCGGTTTTGTGTTAAACCGGCTCCAATACGCGCTGTTTCACGAGGCAACCCAGCTCGTTGAAGAGGGTGTTGCCACGGCGCAGGATATTGACACCATCGTGCGCACGACGTTTGGGTTCCGGCTCCCCGTCTTTGGGCCGTTTGCCATCGCTGATATGGCAGGACTTGACGTGTACTCGTTCTGCTACGCGTCGTTGCAGACCCGCTGGCCAGAACGCTTCGCCACGCCCGAATCGCTCGCGCAGCTTGTTGAGGCCGGAAAATTTGGTACCAAATCCGGTGCTGGCTACCTCGACGTTCCCGCAGAGCGCACCGCGGAACTCGTGGCGTACCGTAACCGGGCCTACGTGGCCATCAAAGAGCTGATGGATGAGCTTGGGCCGGCCCCCATCCACGAAGGAGTCACCTCATGAACGCTTTTCCCGAATCGCGCAGCGTTGTACTGACCGGGGCGGCCTCGCCTCGCGGCATCGGACGGGCCTCGGCCAAGTACCTTGCTGAGCGCGGCTGGAACATTGGCATTATCGATATTGACGAGGATGCAGCTCAGGCCGTCGCGGCAGAAATCGCCGAGGAGTTTGGCGTCGTTGCGAGTGGCGTCGGCGCAAACGTCGCCGACGAAGCTCAGGTCCGTGCCGCCTACGATCGCTTGGAGCTCGCCCTCCCACAAATAGTTGCCCTTGTGAACCTCGCGGGGGTGTCCTCTCCTGTGCCATACCTCGACGTGACGAGCGAGGAGTGGAACCGGGTGATGAACATCAATCTCAACGGTGTGCATTTTGTGACCCGCCGTGCCGTGGAATCAATGGTTTCGCACGGGATTGGCCGCGTAGTCAGTCTGTCGTCGGTGTCGGCGCAGCGTGGTGGTGGAACCTTCAGCAAGACGGTCTACTCGGCAGCAAAAGCCGGCGTGATCGGCTTCACCCGAAGCGTTGCGCGGGAGCTCGGCCCGCTGGGAATCACTGCCAACGCTATTTCGCCAGGACCAATCGATACCGACATCATGGGCGGAACGCTCACCGAGGAGCGCAAGGTCGCGATGGCGGCCGATGGTGTTCTTCCCCGCATTGGTACTCCGCGCGACATCGCGGCGGCCATTGCCTACCTCATTAGCGAGGACGCTGGCTTCGTGACGGGTCAAACCCTCAACGTCGACGGCGGACTCTACATGCATTAGGAGCGCACTATGTCACGCCTGTTCGGAACCTGGTCGAAAGGCCGCATCCTGTTTCTTGCCGTCGGGATTCTGCTCGTTGGTGCCGGTATCTGGATGATCGGCTCAAACCTGTCTGCCTAAGACCGTCACCTCGTCGTAAGCGAACCAAACATTACTCAAAGGAGAGCTGTTTTGTCTACAACCCAAACCCCCGGTGCCGCCGTCTCTGACGCCCTGCACGGGCCTGCCCTCAAATCGGCGATTTCGAAGGCGACTCGGCACCTCATGCCGATGTTGATCATCCTGTATTTTGTGGCGTTCCTTGATCGAACGAACGTTGGTTTTGCCCAGGAAGCACTCAAAATTGATCGAGGCATTAGCGACGGAGCGTTTGCGCTCGGCGCCGGTATCTTCTTCATCGGCTACGCGATCTTTGAGATTCCGAGCAACCTCCTGCTCAAGAGATTTGGCGCGCGGTTCTGGCTTGCCAGGATCGCCATCACATGGGGCATTGTTGCCGCAGCCTTCGCATTCACAACAAACGACACAATGTTTATCATCCTTCGGTTTTTGCTTGGTATTACCGAGGCAGGGCTCTTTCCTGGTGTCATTATGTTCCTCGCCGAATGGTTCCCAAATAAGGTGCGAGTGCAAATGTTTGCGCTGTTCTATCTTGCGCAGCCCTTCTCGCAAATGCTCGGAGCCCCGCTCTCCGGCGGTCTCATCAGCATCGGCGATACCGTCACGCCGTGGCACGGCTGGCAGGTCATGTTCTTTGCCGAGGGGATGCTCGCCGTTGTTGCCGGTATCGCAGCGTTCTTCTTCCTGACGGATAGCCCGCAGAAGGCAAAATGGCTGAATAAGACGGAAAAGGCGGCCCTGATTGATGTGATGGTGCAGGAGGACAAGGTTCGCGAATCCGATGGCCCGAGCGGAGTCTGGCGCGCCATGGCGAGCTGGAAAGTCTGGTACTTCACCGTGATTTACTTCTGCCTGCAGATCGCTGTTTACGGCACCACGTTCTATCTTCCCCAGCAGGTCGCAGGGCTGCTTGGTAAGGATGTCGGTTGGGAGGTTGGCCTTGTCGCCGCTATCCCGTGGCTCGTCGGCTTGTTTGTCTGCTTCTTTGTCGGAAAGTATGCGACAATGATCCTTCGCCGCCGCAACTGGGGAACGCTGTTCTTTTTCGGAACTGGCGTCTTTATCCTTGGCTCAGGATGGGCAGGGGCGATCAGCCAGCCGATCCTCGGCATCCTCTTCATTACCCTCGCAGTGTCGTGCTTCCTCTCGGTTGGCCCCATTACCTGGTCGTACCCAACCGCCTTCCTCACGGGGACGGCCGCCGCGGCTGGCATCGGCCTGATTAACTCGTTTGGCAACCTTGGCGGTTTTGTTGCGCCAATCATGCGGAACTCCGTGAACGAGACTGTGGTCACCGACAGTGGGGTGTGGGGCGTTGTTTCGCTTGGCCTCTTCGCCTTTGTCGCGGCCGCCATGATTTACTGCACGAAGTTCTTCAAAGCAAAGGCCGACGTTCTGCTTGAAACGCCCGTCAACTAGGACAACTGGGCGGTGGCCGAGCTTGCCGCTGTGTTGTATCGTGCGCGATACGGCACAGCGGCACTCGTGTGCCGGGAGCGCGGGAGGCTAATGCTCAGCGTCAAATCGAGAGCGTTCGCGAACCTTCTCAATGTGTTGACACATGGCGGCGGAGGCGAGCTCTGCGTCGCCGCTCGCAAACGCTTCGACGATGGTGGTGTGCTCATGGACGGCATCATCCGCATCGGTGATGCCGCTGAGTGCTGTCTGCCGCATCCGGTGCACCCTCGTAGAGATAGCCTCGGACATATCGAGAAGAAACGGGTTCTCTGTCGCAGCAAAGATGACGTGGTGAAAGTTCCAGTCAGCCGCGAAGTACTCGCGTAGTAGCTCAACGCGGAGGCGGCCCTCTGGCGTCGCGGTGCGTAGCGTTGAGGCGATGGCCCTGTGTTCGTCAAGCGCCGCCTCGAGCTGCGGCACGAGTGAAGCGGATGAGCGTGCGGCAAGGGCGGTTGCGCCGCCTTCAAGTACGATTCGCGCGTCGAATAGCGCCTCGAGCTGGTCGTGCGCCAGCGGCGGTGCGACGCGGTAGCCCTTGAGCGGCTCCCGGGTGACGAGGCCGGTGCGCTCCAGCTGGACAAGAGCCTCACGCACGGGCGTTGGTGACACTCGGAGGTCGCGTGCGATGGCATCGATCGAGAGACGAGTGCCTGGCTCAACGCGTGAGCCCATAAGCATGTCAAGGACAAGGTCGTATACCCGGTCTCTGAGGCCCTTGCGCTCGAGACCGGCCGACGTGCCAAACGGCGACATTGGTTCCGACATCTATACCTCCGAGAATGTGAACGGCTTCACTGCATTGTGTGCGCGGGCCGACACGGTGAGCGCACCATTAAGGATACTGGTCGCCGACATTCATTGGCCGCCAGGGTCTGTCTGCCAGTGCCAAATTGGGTGTGGCGCGCCGTGCGTTTCGCGCTCGGGCCTGTTGCCCGCTAGAATGGTGTTTCTGTCGGCCAATTCTTCTATGGTCGATTCCTAAGATCGTGTGAGGTTTTTGTGGGTTCTGTAATTAAGAAGCGCCGCAAGCGTATGGCGAAGAAGAAGCACCGTAAGTTGCTTCGTAAGACTCGTCACCAGCGTCGCAACAAGAAGTAACAACAAAGCGTGAGCGCTAGGTCCTTCGGGTCCTAGCGCTTTTTGCTGACTGCGCTGCGCATCGGCAGGTCACGATCTGAACGATGGTAGCGCTATTGCTGCGCCGAAAAATCAAGGTTGTGCAGGTCGTGGATGAGCGAGCCTGGGTCAACGTTGAGGACCGTCGCCAGACGCATAAGCGTCCCGAGGTTTGGCAGGCTCCGCCCCCGCTCAATGCGGCTCACGGTGGTGACGTGGGTTTCTGACAGGTACGAAAGCGTCTCGAGGGTGAGATCGTTGGCCCGACGATGCGCACGGATGCGGTTTCCGATAATGCGGGCCGCCTCGTAATCTTCGAAAGTTTCCATCCTCAAGAACTATCGCAGGGCTGGCAATACGGGCGAGAGGCATTGTGCCGCACGGTTTTGGGCGCGCTGTCGGCGTCTGAGGGACTCGGTCGCGAGGCCGGTATCGTTGAAGCATGGCAAAGATAGAACTCACCCTCATTGGCAAACCGGGCTGCCACCTGTGTGATGACGCGCGCGAGGTGGTTGGAGCCGTTCTGGCGGACCCGGTCCTTGCCGAGTCTCCGCACTCCTTTGAGCTTGCTGAGCAGTCAATTCTGGAAGACGACGCCCTCTTTGAGCGGTATGCCGAAGAAATCCCCGTGCTGTTGATCAACGACCGGGTTCACAACTACTGGCGCATTGACCCAGATCGGCTGCGCCGCGCACTGCTGGAGATGCCAACCTCATGACCCTACGACACGTAGTCACCTGGACCTTTGCAGAGCCTGATCCCGCGGCCCGGATGCGCCAGTTGCTTGAGTTCAAGGCACTGCTGGATGCGCTGCCTCCCGTCATACCCGAGATCCTTGCGCTTGAGGTTGGGATCAACGAGCTGTACCCCGACGCGAACTGGCACATTACGCTCGTCTCCGAGTTTGCCGACCAAGCCGCGCTGGAGCGTTACCAGGTGCATCCTGCCCACAAAGCGGTGATTGAACACAACCGTGGTCGTACCTCAGGACGCGCTGCGGTCGATTTTACGGTTGCCTAGCTACTGGACGGTCAGCGTAATTGAGCCGTCGTTGAGCGTCACGGCGACCTGAGAGAGGTCGCCAATGACAGCGTCTGCCTCAAGGTGCTCGCCAGGATGGGTTCCTGCGATGGCAATCGTTGTGCAGCCGGCCGCTGCTCCAGCTGCGAGCCCCGCCGGGGCATCCTCAAACACGATGCAGTTGCGTGGGTCAAGCCCGAGCAATGACGCGCCAAGCTCAAACGGTTCTGGATGCGGCTTCCCAAGTGTGACATCGTCAAACGTCACGATCGTTTCTGGCGCCCGCAATCCGGCCTGCTTGAGGCGGCGGAGGGCAAGGTTCCGTGTGCACGACGTGACTATCGCGTGTTTGTCTGCAGGCAACGAGTCGAGGAGTTCCTGAGCGCCAGGAAGCGCAACGACACCCTCAAGGTCTGTTTCTTCAAGCTCAATAATGCGAGCGAGGGCAGCAGGAATGCGCTCGGGCGGGAGCACCTGTTCAAGGATCTGCGCCGCCGGCGTTCCGTGGTTATTCTCTAAAAACCGAGGGTCAAATCCCTCTTCTTCGGCGAGGCGAATCCAGCAGCGAATGACCGCGGGTGTCGAGTCAATGAGGGTTCCGTCCATGTCGAACAGAACCCCTTCAACGGTGCGGGTAAACGGTGAGTCTGAAATGCTGATACCTCTGCCTTTGGAGATGCGTGCCGTGGATGCGGGCGAGACTCCCTAGCGGAAGTTCACAAACTGTAGGTCAACCTCGACGTCGGAGCCCCGCAGCAGAGCCATGGTGGCCTGCAGATCGTCGCGGCTCTTTGATGAGACACGCAGCTCGTCGCCCTGAATCTGGCTCTTGACACCCTTTGGGCCTTCATCGCGGATGAGCTTGTTGAGCTTCTTGGCGTTCTCCTGGTCGATGCCCTCTTTCATGGTGGCTTCGATACGGTGCTCTTTGCCGCTTGGGTAGGGCTCTCCGGCGTCGAGGCTCTTGAGGGAGATGCCGCGCTTGATCAGTTTTGACTGGAACACATCGAGAACCGCGTTGACGCGCTCGACGGTGTCAGCCTTGATCATGATTTTGTCGCCGCTCCAATCGATTGATGCGCCAACGCCTTTAAAGTCGTAGCGCTGCTCAATCTCCTTTTTCGCCTGGTTGAGGGCGTTGTCCGCCTCCATCTTGTCGACTTTGCTTACAACATCAAACGAGGAATCTGCCATGTGTCCATGGTAGCCAGTTTCTTGGCGAAGGGTAGCTCGGCGTGTTGGATGCGCGGCTACGGCGTGATTTGCAACGAGGTAATCATGCGCTTGAGGTCTTTATAGACGTCAGTGTCCATGAATGCCTTTGCCTCGTCGATGGTTGCAAACGCGGGAATCAAGGGGCTGTTCTCGCTGAATGGCCCGATCATGGTCTGGTCGGCAAATCCGATGAGGGCGAGTGAGGTATCCGGCACGGCGAAGAGGTTATAAAACATGCAGGACTCTGTTTGGGCTTCGGTATTGGTGATACCAACTGACGCGACTACGTTGCCGGGGCGTTCGAGTGCGGTGAACTGAAACCGAGGGGTTACCCCGTCTTGGCCGTTGGCAGATGCACCGGCGGGGAGTGTCATGTCTTGGCTGTCGATAACCGTGATGGGGACAACCTGTTCTCCGCCGCAGGCGCCGCCAATTCCTCCGTTGCCACTGGTGAGAGAGGCAGCGACAGTGCCGCTGGCGTCCATCACCTTTACGTCCCAAACGTTGTTCTCAGCAAAGCCCGTGTCAGGGCGCGTGGCCTCGACCGTCCACTCAGCAGGGTGCTCAAAGCTGAAGACGCCGTCATCGGTGGTGAACGTTTCCCACGCGGCAACACGCTCTTGCGTTGGAGTCGCCGAAGGCATCTTGGTGGTCGCCGGTGACGACGATGCGGCTTCTGGTGACGCGCTAGTGGCGCAGCCAGTGAGGGCAAGAACGGTAATGAGGAGGCCTGCTGTGACGTGCGCAGATTTGCTGTTCATTGGAGGTCGGTATCCAATAAGACGTGGGGTTAGCCGGTGACAACGGTAACTGAGGAGAACATCCGCTCGAGATCCTTGTATGTTTGCGTCTCCATGAACGCCTTTGCCTCATCAATGGTCGCAAACGTGGGAATGATTGAGGTAACGGGGGTTGTCTCGTTCGATACCGGCGTTGCGAACTCGCCGAAGTAGATTTCGGGGGTAACCGCCTGGTTTTTCATGAAAAGGACGAGTCCGGTGTTTTCCGTTTCTGAACGGCTGTAGTCAGTTGTGAGACCCATGCTGGCTTGTATTGCGCCACCCTTTTCAAAGGTTGCGTAGCTCACATTGACCGGCCCATCCGAAACATCGCCGATGTCGTACCGTGCGAGATCAAGCGGCGTATTAGCGAGGAACGTGATTGTGCCGGTTTCCCCGGGGCCGAACGATGCCGGTCCGGAGGCGAGCCCCGCGTGGAATGTCGCGACGGTGCTGCCTGAGGCGGTGTCAGTGATGCTGAGAGACGTGCCTTCCCTGTCGCCCGACACGTTTACTGTCCAGGCTTCTGGGTGCTCAAATGTATAGCGACCGTCGGTGGATGTGTACTTGGTCCACGCGGCAGGTGTTGCGCTTGGAGACGAGGTGGTTGTTGGCTTGGCCGTTGGAGTCTCGCTCGACGCCGTCGAAGTTGCTTTTACCGGGTACGGTGGATTGCTCGGTGAGCTGGCACAGCCGCTCAGCGAGAAGGCCGCAACGAGCGCAATGGAACCGATGAAAACTCTCTTGTTACCCATAGCCTCAGCTTAGGGTTTGGCAGAGCGTTCTATGGATTCGAAACGCTAACGAATCGAACTCAATTATTCGGTCTCTTCATCGTCTTCGTGAGAAGCGAGGATCTCGAGGGCCTCGTGGTCAAGATCGTCGGGCTCAAGACCCGCTTCGCTGCGCACCAGTTGGCGGCCGAGGATCAGAATTTCGCGGTCTTCGAGCATCTCGGCGACCTCTTCTGGTTCGTAGCCGTCGCTATCTTTGATGAGCTCGTCCATCATGCGGATGCCGCGGTTGAACCAAACCTGTGCTTGGTGGTTATTGCCAACAACGTCGTAGCTGTCGCCGATGAACGAGTAGATGAGTGGGTCGGTGAGCTTCTCGGCACGGATCTCGTCGGCGAGCTGCGTTGCTTCTGCCTCTTGGCCGGTGCGCAGGAGGGCATCGAGTAGGTAGACGCGTTTGTCTGGCGCGGCCTCGCCCTCTGCCTCTTGCGCTTCGCGGGCAGCCTCGTATGCCTGCAGCGGGTCGTTGGCATCGTAGAAGCACTCGGACGCGGTAATGAGGAGCCCTGCAGGTGAGGTGTCTTCTTCGTAGACGGTCTCAGGGTCGCGTGCGAGCGCCACAAATTGTTCGGCTACCGCCCGCGCCGCTTCTGGCGTTTCTGCCGCAAAGCTGGTTTCGTCGATGTAGTCCCAAGTCACGTTGATAGCCATGGACTAAGGGTACAGTCTGGGCAGGGAGCGTGTGTCGCATTTGGCGAATCGGTGCCTGGCGATGCGCAGATGGCGCCCTGTGGAGAAGAAAGTGCGTTTCATCTGCGGTGTCGATTGGTGTCAGCGGCGTTTCCGTATTAGTCTTGTCGAGTGCGTTCGTGAAGCATGCTTCATCTGCGCAAGAAACATGGCGAGTTACCCAAGCGGCCAAAGGGATCTGACTGTAAATCAGCTGTCATCGACTTCGGGGGTTCGAATCCCTCACTCGCCACCAGAACCGCTGAGGCCCTCTGCAACGAAATCGTTGCAGAGGGCCTTTTGCGTAGGCATGAACGCTGAGTGCCGTGAGCAACGGGCTGCGGTCATCTGGAGAACGGGCCGAAGGGTTTTTGAGTCTCTGGTTAGATACCATTCGAGCTTCCTGTCTAGGTCCTCGCTGGCTACGAAAAGCGGTCATGGGTTATGACGGAGTTGGCCCACAAGTCGAGTGTTTGTATCCTCAAATAATTTGCGTGTAGTTAATAAGTTGGATACGGTATGTTTTGGTTCGTTGAGGCGACCACATACGGATGTCATGAAGGCCCGGGGGAGGGCACTGCGTGGCTGAGGCGGTTTCTATGGCCGTCGCCCGTTGTACTGATTAGCTAATTACACGGAGTTACCTATGATGAAATCCCCACTCACTCGGAGACGCCTTGGCATAGCCATGGCATCCATACTGACCGCTGGTCTTGCGGTTTCTGCGACTGCCGCGGCAAATGCCACAGGACCAATCCCGACGGGGGCGGTTGAAGACCTGAGTTTCTGCACACAGAACACGCTCGCCGCTGTGCCATTTCCTGAAGACTATGAAGAGAACCACTGGAGCGAACCGCAGGTCTCAAGCCCCGAAATTGAGTTGCCGTTCTCTGTGAACTATTACGGAACCGAGCACAACTCTATTTTTGTGAATCCCAGCGGAACGCTGACGTTTGGCGACCCGTGGGAGGGGTATATCTGGGGAGGTTCGTCGGACTACCCGGATGCCATCGCTGCGTTTGACACGATGCTTGAGCCTCAACGAGACGGCTCGTCTGAAATTACCTACGGAGTGAGCGCCGACGGTTCGGCGTTCTGTGCGAACTGGGTGAATGTGGCGCCGCACGAGGCAACAGACACGAGCCCCGAAAAGCTCCTCTCATTCCAAACGATTATCAGGGACAGATCCGCGCTGACCGGTGGAGTGAAGGGTGATGTTGACGTCACGTTTAACTACGACCAGTTACCGCAACTTGGCGCCTACTGGTGGAACGGAGAAGTTCCAGCAACCGCGCAGGCTGGTCTGTTTGTGAAGGACCACGGCTGGACGGTGAGACTCCCCGGATCCGATGGGCGCAACTCCCCGGAATCCCCGCTTCTTGATGACGGTGAGTTTGCGCTGACCGCCGGCAGCGCCAACGCTCTTGACCAGCAGGGTCGCTATATTTTTGCGCTGAGGGATGGCGACTCTGTGGAGCGGTATGACCTCACGGGAACCGTACGGGATGCCTCCGGCAATCCCCTTGCTGGTGCAGTAGTTTCGGTTGGAAACAAATTTGCGACCACCGCTGCGGACGGAACCTATCGGATAAGCGCGGTGTACGGGTCCTTGTCGATTCGGGTGAATCCGCCCGCAAACACGGACTTCGTTCAAGGCTTCGCATGGGCCAACGTAGACGGCGCCGACATGGTTCAGGACTTTGTCTTGAAAGAAGAGCAGCTTCGAATTCCCCGCGAAACGACCGTGACGCAGGGCGGACGAGATGCTGCGGCATATGGCCTGTATTGGAGTTTGCCATTTGATGTGACCCACAGCGCCTGCGAGGGTGCAGAGTCAGTCACGCTCGAAATCCTCAAGGGCGGGAACGCTATCTACACCGGTGACTTGGTTGAAAGCTCGCCTGGACAGTACGCGGTGACCGTCCCGCCGCTCTACCCGACGACCGGCATCGCTGACTTTAGGATTACTGTTGACTGCGGTGACGGCACTACCCAAAACGTCGAATTTGATCTTTACATCGACCCGGCGGGAACGATTCTCGACACGGAGGGAAACGCCATTGATGGCGCGACCGTTACGCTGCTCCGCTCTGACTTCCCCGAGGGAGACTTCAGCGCCGTTGCCGACGGAAGTGCAATCATGTCCCCGTCGAACCGGACCAACCCAACGGTGACGGGTGAAGATGGTCGTTTCGCGTGGGACGTCATCCCCGGGTACTACCGTGTGGAAGCCAGCGCGCCAAACTGCACCGTTCCTGGGAGTGCCGAGACGGTTGTCTCAACCGAAGTTCTGCCGGTTCCGCCGGAGTACCTTGACCTGGAACTGGTGCTTGAGTGTGCGGAAGCACCGGTCACGCCGCCGGTCGAGGATGAGCCCGCGATCAGTGTGAGTGTGAGCGAGGCCGAGCAGGGCGGTACGGTGACCGTGACCGGCGCCGGGTTTGACTCCGAAGAGGCTGTGGAGATCTGGCTGCACTCGACTCCGGCCCTGTTGGCAACGCCATCGGTGACGAGTGAGGGCGCATTTGTCCACGCCGTTACGATCCCAACGGCGACTGAGCCGGGTCTGCACTCGATCGTCGTGAAGCGGGCCGATGGCACCTCGGTGACAACCAGCATCACGGTGACGAAGGCCACGGTGAAGACGCCTGGCGGCTCAAACGGCGGCGGCTCGAATGCCGGTGGCTCGAATACGGGTGGCTCGAACACAACACCGGGCGGAAGCGCCGGCGGTAACTCGACCACATCATCCGACGGTCTCGGAACGGGCAGTGGACTCGCAACAACGGGTGCTGCAGAAAGTGCCCTCGCTGCTGCGCTGGCGATTGCCGTGCTGCTTGGCGGCGTCGCGCTCCTCGCCGTCCGTCGGGTGCGCGAATCGTAAGCAGATTCCGTGCCCGAGCGTGACTTGCTCATAAACGAATGAACAAAAAGTTCTGGCCCGTCCCCCTGCTGGGGAACGGGCCAGAATTGTTTCGGCTACCTTGGCTCGAGTCGCCCCTGAGCTATGCCGTGCGAGCCCACACGGTGGCCTCTGGGGCCAGTGCGGCCTCGCCTGCCGCGGTCTCGGTAAGCGGAGCGGATGAGAGCAACAGCTCGCCGGCTGGAAGCGCGGCGGGCTCGGTGCCGAAGTTGGTCACAACCGTGACATCGTTCACGCGGAACGACACAACATTGCCCTCGTTGCCTGCGGCCCACTCGAGTGTGCCGGTGCCGAGGTTGTGCTCGCGGCGGAGGCGAAGTGCCGTTCGGTAGAGCTCAAGCGTGGAGTCCGGGTCGCCGGCCTGGGTATCCCGGGCGAACTGATCCCAATCGCTTGGCTGTGGAAGCCAGCTCTCGCCGGTCTCGTTGAACCCGTATGCTGGCTTGCCAGCCTCCCACGGGATGGGCACGCGGCATCCATCGCGGCCGTAGCGCTCGTGGTTGGTGCGGAACCAGGTTGGGTCTTGGCGTGCCGAATCTGGGAGGTCGATGACCTCCGGCAGGCCGAGTTCTTCGCCCTGGTAAACATAGGCAGAGCCGGGAAGAGCGAGCATGAGGGTGGATGCCGCACGTGCGCGGCGGAGGCCAACCACAGGGTCCGGCAGCCCCTTTGACTTGGGGCCAATGCCCTCTCCCTGTGGGTTCTCAGCGGTGAGCGCGAGTCGACTCGCGTGGCGAACGACGTCGTGGTTTGACAGCACCCAGGTGCTTGGCGCGCCAACGGCGGCGAAGGACGCGATGGAGTCGTCGATCACATGGCGAACGTCGGCAGCCGACCAGCCGGTCGTGAGGTACGTGAAGTTGAACGCCTGGTGCATTTCGTCAGGACGGACCCACTCGGCCAGCTTGGACAGCGGCTCAACCCAGGCCTCGGCGCAGAGCACGCGGTCGCCATCGTACTTGGCAAAGATTTCGTGCCAGTCGCGGTAGATTTCGTGCACGCCCGGCTGGCCGAAGAAGGGCGAGACCTGGTCTTCTGGCACGTCGCCGCCCATGGAACCAACACCAACGGGTGGGGTCCAGTCGGGGAGGCCATCAACCTTGGCGAGGCCGTGCGCAACATCGACCCGGAAGCCATCAACGCCACGGTCAAGCCAGAAGCGCAGAATGTCGCGGAACTGCTCGCGTACCCACGGGTTGGTCCAGTCGAAGTCTGGCTGGGTCGAGTCAAACAGGTGCAGGTACCACTGGCCAGGGGTGCCGTCTGGGTTGGTGATGCGGCTCCAGGCCGGTCCGCCAAATACGCTCTGCCAGTTGTTTGGCGGGAGTTCGCCGTTTTCGCCCTTGCCGTCGCGGAAGAGGTAGCGTGCGCGTTCTGGGCTGCCCTCGGGGGAGGCGAGTGCCTCTTTGAACCAGGCGTGCTCGCTTGATGAGTGGTTTGGCACGAGGTCAACGATGACGCGGAGGCCAAGCTCGTGGGCCTGTTCAAGCATCCGGTCGAAGTCTGCGAGCGTACCAAACAGGGGATCAACATCGATGTAGTTGGCAACGTCGTAGCCGGCATCGTTCTGTGGCGACGTGTAGAACGGCGAAAGCCAGACCGCATCAATGCCGAGGCTCTTGAGCGCGGGAAGGCGCTCGCGGATGCCGTCCATGTCGCCGATGCCGTCACCGTTTGAGTCGGCGAAGGAGCGGGGGTAGACCTGGTAGATGACGGCGCTGCGCCACCATTCTGATCCTGCAGTCATGTTCTGGTCTTCCGATCTGTTGATGGGGCCGGGCCGGTGCTTGATCGCACAAGAAGCTCGGTTGTGAGTGGTGTGATGAGGTTGGTCGAGACTGGTCGGCCCGGTTGAAGTACGTTCATGAGCAGCTCAACGGCTTGGCGCCCCTGATCCTGCGGGTATTGGGCAACGGTGGTGAGGCCGAAGTAGTCCGAGAGCTCGTAGTTGTCGATCCCAACAACGGAAACGTCACGGCCAACCGTGAGACCGGCCTCGCGAATGGCGAGGATGCTGCCGATCGCCATCTCGTCGGAGCTGACAAAGATGGCCGTTGGGCGGCGGTCTCCGAGGGTGAGGAGCTGTTGGGTTGCCCCGTATCCGCCGGGAATTGTAAAGTCGGCGGCAGCCTGGAGGTCGTGCGGAATCGGGATGCCAGCGGCGGTGAGGGCCGCCTCGTAGCCAGACCGGCGGTTGGTTGGGAGGTGAAAGTCTGCCTCAAACTCGACGGTTCCGCTGATATGCGCGATGCGAGTGTGTCCGAGGTTGATGAGGTGCTGTGTCGCTTCCGTCGAAACGGCAACGTCGTCGATGCTGAGGGTGTGCACTCCGGGGAGCGGTCCGCCAACACCAACGAGGGGTTTATTGAGGGCGCGCAGCTTTGCGAGTTCGTCATTGGTGAGCTCTTGTGAGATCGCGATGAAGGCATCCACCCGCTGGCGGAGGAGGGACTGTTCAAACACACTGCGCCTGGCTGAACCGCCGTCGCGCAGGCTGTACACCGTGAGGTCGTAGCCGTGGTGGAGCAGGCCGGATGCGATGCCTTCAACAACGTTCGTAAAGTACCAGCGCGTGAGCTCTGGGACAACAACGCCGATGTTTTTGGTGCGCCCGGATGCGAGGCCAGAGGCGCTCGATGACATGACGTAGTCGAGGGCGTTAACGGCGGCGAGCACCTTTTCGGCGGTTGTTGTTGACACCGTGTTCTTGCCGTTGAGGACGCGTGAAACCGTTGCGGTAGAGACGCCGGCATGGCGCGCAACATCGTCAATGCTTGCCATCGAAGCCTCTCTGTGTCCGAAGTGTTTATATTAACCCGGCCTGCACGCAAACGATATGTATAAATCGTGTAAGCGGTTGCATTGACCGAAACCGTATGTCACCATGTAACCGCTTGCATAACTCAATTGCAAGTCCCGAGAGGACGGACTTTCGAAGACCGGATGCTCGCAACGGTGTCACGGCTCACGCGAACCTCCAGCGGCGAAGGGGCCGGTCCAGTGATGTAGAAAGGTGCACCGATGTTGGTGAAACCAAAACGAATCCTTGCAATTGGAGCTCTTGTAACGAGCGCCGCATTGCTGCTGTCCGGCTGCTCAGGCAGCTCAGATGACAAGTCTGCTGACAGCGGAAACGGCACGACGCTCACCGTCTGGGTTGACTCAGACCGACTCGCCGTCCTCAAGACCGCGGCCGAGGAGTACAGCAAAGAGCAGGGCGTTACCATCAAGCTCGTTGACAAGAGCATCGAGACCATGAAGGCCGACTTCGCTCGCGAAGCGCCAACGGGTAAGGGCCCAGACATCATCATGGGCGCCCACGACTGGATCGGCGGCTACGTTGCCGACGGCATCATCTCGCCCATCGAACTCGGCGACAAAGCAAGCGAATTCTCCGACGTAGCGATCAACGCAGTGACCTACGACAGCAAGATTTACCAGGTTCCCTACGCGGTTGAGAATATTGGCATTCTCCGCAACACCGAGCTGGTGCCGGATGCTACTCCCGCAACCTGGGACGAAATGATCGCCGCGGGCCGTGCAACGGGCAAGAAGTACCCGTTTGTTGTTACCCAGAACGGCCCAGAGGGTGACCCGTACCACGTGTACCCACTGCAGTCGAGCTTCGGAAGCTCCATCTTCGGCCTCGATGACAAGGGCGAATACAACCCAGACGACCTCACCATCGGAAACGCAGAGGGCGTCGCATTTGCCAACTGGCTCGGAACCGTTGGCGACGTCATCCAGGGTGACATCTCTGGTGACGTTGCAAAGCAGGCCTTCCTCGATGGCGAGGCACCGTTCTGGCTCACCGGACCGTGGAGCGTGAAAGAAGCTCAGGATGCCGGCATCAAGCTGGCCGTTGACCCTATCCCCTCCGCGGGCGGGCAGGAAGCAAACCCCTTCGCCGGAGTTAAGGGCTTCTACATCAACTCCAAGAGCAAGAATGCAGTTGCAGCGAACGACTTCCTCGTGAACTTCATCGCAACCGACAAGATCCAGACTGCCCTCTTTGAGCAGGGTGGAGTGCTCCCCGCAATGACAAGCGCGGCCGACAAAGCGGCAAGTGACCCAACGGTTGAGGGCTTCAAGAACGCCGGCAAGAACGCTATCCCAATGCCGTCAATCCCAGCAATGGCTGACGTCTGGACCCCATGGGGCATCGCAGAGGGCGACATCCTGACCGGGGCAGACCCAACCGCGACCTGGTCGAAGCTGGCAACGGACATCCAAGCCGCCATCGACGAGAGCAAATAACACACACGCTGCGGGCGATGGAGTCTCCATCGCCCGCAGCACCGTGGTTGAGATAGTTCCGCTACCCGCCTGAGCCAGGTCGTAAAGTCCTAATGATGAGTCGAAGAAGAATGTTGTGAATGTAACTCTGGAAGAGCCTGACGCCGCCGAAACAAACGGCGGACAACGCGAGACAAAGAAGTCTGCCCAGCTACGCAAGATGTCAGGGCGGGTGAACGTGCGCATTGGGCCGTTCATTACCAAGCTCATCCTGCTTGGCATGTTTGATGCACTCGCCGTGTACGCGATCTTCCTGAGCATCCAGGCATCCAACTGGATCTTTGTGACCGTCATCGCGGTCATTGCAGTTGCCTTCAACTGGATCTACCTCCGACCCGGTGCCAACCCGTCGAAGTACCTTGCGCCAGGCTTTGTGTTCCTGCTTATCTTCCAGGTCTTTGTGATTGGGTACACGGGCTACATCAGCTTCACCAACTTCGGTGGCGGCCACACCGGCGACAAAGATCAGGCCATCGCAAGCCTCATCGCCGGTGGGCAAGAGCGAGTCGAAGATTCTCCGAGCTACCCCATCACCGTTGTGAAGGCCGGTGGCACCTTTGGGTTCCTCGTGACCGACGACGGCGAAGCGCTCTTTGGCACGGCAACCGACCCGCTGCACGAAGCGCCAAAAGCCGTCATGGAAGGCGGCGTTGCCGTATCGCTTCCCGGCTACGAGTCGCTGAATTTCCAAGACATCCTGAACAACCAGAAAGCCATCAGCGACCTGGCCGTTCCGTTCTCTGACGACATCAACGACGGAACCCTACGCACCCAAGACGGCCGAACCGGCTACCTCTATCTTTCGCACCTGTCATACGATGCTGACGCCGACACGATTACCGACGGACGAACGGGCACCGTCTATCACGACGGAGGCAAGGGTTCCTTTGTCTCCGAAAGTGGCGATAACCTCAAGCCTGGCTGGACCGTGACGGTTGGGTTTGAGAACTTCACAAAGGCGCTCACCGACCCGACCATCCGCGGCCCGCTCGTGCAGGTCACGATCTGGACGTTTGTGCTCGCGTTTGTCACCGTGTTTGCAACCTTCTTCATGGGGCTCTTCCTCGCGATTGTCTTCAATAAGCCGCACATGCGGGGACGCAAGATCTATCGAACGCTGCTCATCGTCCCCTACGCATTCCCTGCCTTCCTCGGGGCGCTCGTCTGGAGCGGTATGTTCAACCGGTCATACGGTTTCGTGAACGAGGTCCTCTTCTTCGGGGCGGACATCCCGTGGCTGACCGACCCAATACTGGCCAAATTTGTGGTGATCTTCATCAACCTGTGGCTCGGATTCCCCTACATGTTCCTCGTTACGATGGGTGCGCTGCAGTCCATTCCCGCCGAGGTAGAGGAGGCCGCGACGGTTGACGGAGCGAGCCCGTGGCAGATCTTCAGACTCATTAAGCTGCCCCTCCTGCTTGTGTCTGTAGCCCCGCTGCTTATCGCCTCGTTTGCGTTCAACTTCAACAACTTCAACGTGATCTATATGACCACTGGCGGTGGACCAAAGATCGAAGGTGCCGGCAGCAACATCGGTCACACTGACATCCTCATCTCGATGGTCTACAAGATTGCCTTCGACGGACAAACGCGCGATTATGGCCTCGCGAGTGTGCTCGCCATCCTGATCTTCATCATCGTCACGATCATCACGATTATTAGCTTCCGTCAGACCAAGGCGTTGGAGGAGATCAACTAATGACTGTTACAACGACACCAACGAGCTCAGGGGTTGTCCTCACCCCAAAGAAGCGCACGTTCAAGAAGTTCTTCAACGACACCGGATGGCGCCACCTGGTTGGCATCGCGGTTGGAATCTACGCGGTCTTCCCTATTCTCTACGTGCTGTCGAACGCGCTGAGCCCAACGGGAACGCTGACCGGCTCGAATAAGCTCTTCCAGGCCTTCAGCCTCGCCGGATTTGAGCGTGTGCTGTCGAACCCAGACAAGCCGTTCGGCGCGTGGTTCATGAACACCATGATCATCGGGGGCGTTGTCGCGTTTGGCACCATCCTCATGGGTGGCCTCGCGGCCTACGCCTTCTCGCGGATGCGCTTCAGCGGGCGACGGGTTGGGCTGCTGTCGTTGCTGCTCATTCAGATGTTCCCGCAGGTGCTCGCCGTGATCGCGATCTTCCTGCTGCTCGGCGCGATCGGCGATGTGTTCCCCGTGCTTGGGCTCAACACCCGCACCGGCCTTATTATGGTGTACCTCGGTGGCGCGCTTGGCGTGAACACCTATCTCATGTACGGGTTCTTTAACACCGTGCCAACCTCCATCGACGAGGCCGCTCGCATCGACGGCGCCGGACACGCCCGCATTTTCTTTACGATCATCGTCCGTCTGGTGTTCCCCATCCTTATCGTGGTTGGCATCCTGTCGTTTATCGCGGTCACCGGTGACTTTGTTGTTGCCAGCGTGGTGCTCTCAGAGCCAGACACAAAGACGCTCGCGGTTGGTCTTTACGAGATCATCGCGAACGACCGTGCAGCCGACTGGGGTGCGTTCTCTGCCGGGGCCGTCATGGCCGCGCTTCCCGTGCTCATCCTGTTCATGGCGCTGCAGAAATACATCATCAGCGGACTCACCGCCGGAGCGGTTAAATAGTGTAAGGATTACACCATGACGGAACTCACGCACCTGCCGCATCACGACGGCTCAGCGCTCTATGTTTCAACCGAGACGCCGGCGCTCGGCGAGACCGTCAGGGTTCGACTGCGAGTACCGGCAAGGTTTGGCGCGGTCGAGTGGGTGCGCGTGCGGTCAAATCCTGACCGCGAGCCGTTGTGGAGCGAGGCATCCATTATCGATGCCACCGAACACGTCACCTGGTGGCAGGCGGATGTGGTTGTTGCGAACCCGGTGCACGGCTACCGGTTCGCGCTGCGCACCGCCGACGGTCGCGTGTGGTGGGTCAACGCCGAGGGAGTCTTCGACATCGAGACGCCAGACGCAAACGATTTTCGGCTCGTGACCCACGCGCCCGCTCCCGACTGGGTTCGGCAGACCGTGCTCTACCAGGCCTTCCCTGACCGCTTCGCGCGCTCGGCAGGTGCGGATGCTCGAGACGCCCCAGCCTGGGCGCGCCCGGCATCCTGGAACGAGCCCGTGATCGGCAGCGGCGATGGCGTGAGTACGCAGTTCTACGGCGGCGACCTCGACGGCATTCGTGAGCATCTCGATCACTTGGTGTCGCTCGGCGTCACTACCTTATATTTAACGCCGTTCTTCCCCGCCGGTTCGAATCACCGCTACGACGCCTCAAGTTTTGACGAAGTTGACCCGCTGCTCGGCGGCGACGAAGCGCTCATTCGACTGGTCGAAGCTGCCCATGAAAACGGGCTTCGCGTTGTTGGCGATCTCACGAGTAATCACTCTGGCGACACCCACGAGTGGTTCCTCGCCGCGCACCACAACCCGTCGGCCCCGGAAAGCGACTTCTACCTGTGGCTCGACGACGAGAACAACGACTACGTTGGCTGGCTTGGGCACAAAAGCCTGCCCAAATTCAACTGGGCCTCGGCCGAGCTGCGCCGACGCTTCATCGAAGGCCCGGATTCTGTCGTCGCCCGCTGGCTGAAAGCACCGTTCAACCTCGACGGCTGGCGCATCGACGTCGCCAACATGACCGGTCGACACCTCGACCAGGACCTCAACGCCGAAGTGCGACAGATCATCCGCCGCACCATGACCGAGGTCAACCCCGACACGATTCTGCTTGGCGAATCCACCAACGATGCCGCCTCCGATTTTCAGGGCGACGCCTGGCACGGCGCGATGACCTACGCCAACTTCACCAGGCCAGTGTGGGAATGGCTGGGCCGCCCAGGGAGCGCCGCTGGCGGCGGGCTGTGCATGGCAGACAACCGCACGACCGGCTATACCGGAGACCAGCTGTACCGGGCGCACCGGCAATTCGCCGCCGGATTTCCGTGGAGAGTTCGCCTCGGCAACATGAACGCGCTGGATACGCACGACACCCCGCGGTTCAGCTCGGTAGCCGATGCCGTCATGGTTCCTGTGGCGCTTGGGCTTTCGCTGACGCTCCCCGGCATCCCCGTTGTGTGGGCAGGAGCTGAACTTGGGCTCGGGGGAGTGAACGGCGAAGACGCGCGCCGGCCGATGCCGTGGGAACTGCTTGAGAGTTCCGGCGATGGGGCTGATAGGGATAGTGAGGATGGCAGCGTTGGTGGCGTTGGTGGTGCCGAATCTTCAGCGGCCATTGCTGCGCGCGAACGCCTCGAACTCTATACCTCTCTCATTGCTTTGCGTCGAGAACATCCCGTGCTGAGCGGGGGAGGGATGCGCTGGCTCAGCGTCACCGACGACGCCCTCGTGTTTGTTCGTGAAGGTGCTGAAGAATCCGTGGTTGTGTTGGCAAGCAGGGCCGCAACCGTTGTCTCGCTGACGGTTGGCGCGCTGGACGTTGGCGACGGGCATCCGCTGGCCCTATTTGGCGATGCCGAGGTGCTGACGGGCGGCGAGGCCGGCAGCGTTGCGGTAGTGACGCAGGGGCCGACGTTCGCCGCGTGGAGGTTTCCAGGGGTAGCCGGTTGAGGCGGTCAGTCTAACTTTTGACCTCATCCGGACCAGCTGCATCCTCGAGTGCCCTCAAATCGAGCCAAACTCGCAATTTAGGGTCGATTTGAGGGCACTCGATAAGGCTGTGGCCGGGTGGAGGTCGTGATTACGAGTGGCGTATCGAGTAGCGGTGCATCGTGACGCCCTCAGAGAAGGATGCCTGCTCCAGAAGGTCGAGCTGGACAGGGGCCGCCTGCTCGTCAAAGAGCGGACGGCCCTGCCCAAGCACAGCCGGATGTGTGAACAGCAGCAACTCGTCAAGCAGGTTTGCCTGCAACAGTTGGGTGGCGATCGTCGCGCCACCAACGCCAATATCGCCGCTTCCGTCGCGGCGAATCTCGGCCAGCCGTTCGATTGCGTTTTCGCCGATGATCTGCGTGTTGTAGTCGGCGCTCGTGCGGGTGCGCGAGACAAGATACTTGGGCGAGGAGGTCCAGATTTCACCGTACTCACGCATGACGTCAGGCTCTGACTCGTCGCTGCGTACATTAGGCCAGTACGACTCCATGATCTCGTACACTTTACTACCCTCGACACTCGCCGAAAAAGCCTTGGCGCGACGGTTGAACTCACGGTGGAGTGTTTCGTTGATGCGCATCCAATCGCCGCCGCCGTTCTCCTGCGCCGTGTACTCGATCTTGAGATCGAGCGAGACATTCATCCAGTATACAAATCGAGCGGCCATGTCGCCTCCGAGGTCAGTTGATAATAGACAGCCTAAGCACCGCTCATGGAGCCCGCAACGGTCTGGACAGACTGTCTCAGGTTTGCGCAACGTGGGTTGATTGAACACCAAGCAAAGCGAGACTTCGGGCCGCCTGAGCCGAGGTTCCATGAATTTTGTGAAAAACGTGCTCTCGATTGGCGCCCGGCCCAGTGCAGGTGCTATTCTCGAACGGTTGCCTTTTGGTGCGCCTCGTAAGAAGCGTCCAACAGGAAGCGCCCCGATAGCTCAGTGGTAGAGCACTTCCATGGTAAGGAAGGGGTCCCGAGTTCAAACCTCGGTCGGGGCTCTGGCTTTGATGAATATTCGCTGATTGAGCGGTTTTCAATCACAGTCGTGGCTGGGTAGCTCAGTTGGTGAGAGCGCACGACTCATAATCGTGAGGTCGCGGGTTCGAATCCCGCTCCAGCTACTAAATCTGCCGCCCTGAGTTTCTGGGTGGTTTTTTTGGTTAACGCTTGTCGCTGCGCGTCAAGGGGTTCGAATCCCGCTCCAGCTACAGTTTGCCGCCCTCGGTTTCCGAGGGTGGTTTTTGGGTTAAAGGAATCGTGCCGTGTGCACACATTCAGCAACATTGCTCGCGCAGCCGAGAATCTTCGAGGGGTGACAGTGCGCTGCCGGTCGGAGAGCGATTATTGATCCGAAATCTCCGGTGGGAGCCGTCAGTCGGGGCCGTGGTGAACAGAACAGAATAATACTCACGCACAGGTTTTTCTCATCGTTCGCGGGCCGATGTTCAGGATTATTATTTATTCTAGGAGTGTAGGGGGCGGTGTCACTCGGGGGAGCGGCACCGGTATACGTGGGGGATAGTGCTTGCGACGCTGGTTGCTACGTGGAGGTGCTGTCTCAGGACGCCTACCGATCTTGTGAAAGGTAATGGCTCGTCCTGAGGAGGTCTGCTCCGTTCGAAGGGTTCATTTTTTGAGTCCCGGAGGTTTCGAATAAACGAGGCCAAATTCGGATCGCAAAAAAGATTTCACACTGACCGTTTTATTGTGACGAGTATTTCGTCTTGGTTAGTGAAGCCCAGCATCGCAAGAGGGCTACTTCGCGCGCTGAGGCTGCGCGTCACACAGCTGAACGTTCAAATTAGGGGATATTTAATCGTGATTTTTCTTCAAGATAGGGTTGTCGACCGGAACGGGGACGACCTGCCGAAGTCGCATACGTGGCGTCGGCTCGTCGCTGGAGCTGCGGCCCTTGCCGTCATGCTCAGCGGTGCGATGCTCTCGCAAGCGAATGCCGCCGTTGCGGCTTCTCCGGGTATTACCTCCGTCTCGTGGATTCACGTTTCAGACGGCTCCCTGCCGTTTGACGCGACCGTCGCGCCGGGGAACGACACCGGGGATCGAAACTTTGTTGTGCGATCGCAGGACTCCGTGAGCTGGCAAATTGCGTACACCGCGGATGCTGCTGGTTCGGCGGCATTTGTGGCCACGCTTCCTACCGGAATGCGCTGGACGGCGGCATCCGCCAACGCCACCGTGTGCACCGGTCCAGGCGGCGGAAGCATTAACGCCGCCGGTAACGTCCTTACGTGTAACCGAAACTACGCAGCGGGCGAGGTGGCCCAGCTCCCCGTATCGGCCGTTGTTGGCGCGATGGGAAATGGCGCGACGATTGCCCCAGTTGTGACGGTGGGCGGCGAAACGTTCACGTCGAACGAACCGGTGACGGTATCCGCAACTCCCAAAACGAAGCTCGCAATCTACACCCAGCCAGCCGCAGGGAACGTGCCAGTCGGCGATGGGCTCGGCGTGAGTATCGCTGGAACCGGATTCTTTGGAACGCAGGTTGACCCGGCAAATCCAAGCATGTTTGGGCTCGAAGCACTCTCGGATTCGTTCACCTTCACGCTCCAGGTTCCACCGGGGGCCGTCATGACGAGACTCGCAGCAGGAACGGGTGGCGGAAGCTACAGCTACACGCAGACCGCGCCGGGTCAACCTATCTCGATCACGGCCACGGGGGTAAACACGACGTACCTGAACGCTGTATCAGCGAGCGGAACTGAGGGGCTGACGACTCCACCGGACGCAGCAAACTCACGTGTTGCGGCATCGTTTGGCTGGACCATCGTCATTCCCTACGAGGGCTATGTTCCTGAAAACGCCACGACCCAGTTTCCTGGACGATTTATGGACTTTGACCCTGACTCGCTCTCCGGCCAGTCAAACTTTGGTACAGACTATGCGCCGGGGCAAGAGCCAGGTTACGTGTGCCCTGTTCCCACCACTATTGGGCCCTCGGCAGCGTGTTTTGTTGCAAGCTTTACACTCGCAACTGGGTCGGTGCGTGGAGCGAGCGTTGGTGGATCCAGCAACGCCGGACTGACCGATCTGATGTATGGCGACGACGACAACTACACGAGGGGCAACGAACCGACCGTCGTCGGACAGCCATTCAGCGCCTTCTCGAGTGTGTATAACGCTGATTCCGCCGGAGGTCCCCTGACGGGCGCGCGCGGAAGCCAAACGTGGGACCCAACGAAACTTGAATTGGCCGCAACGCCAACACTCCGATTGGTGCAGGGCGCGTTTTCGAGCAGCTTTACTCGTCACGGCCAGGCCAACAGCGGCACCGTCGTGCCGACGAGTGACTACACGCTGGAATATACCGACTTCAACTTTGCGAACGACGCTGACCGTAAGGCGAGAGACTCCTTCACGGATGCTGCCCTGACCTGGGTCTCAGACCCGGCAACGCTCAGCGGAGGCCTCGCCTCTGTGACCTCGTACCGAGTCGTGTACCACGACGAGCTCGCCCCAGGCACCACGCTTGGCTTCGTGACCCCGTTCAAACGAGCGGCGGCCTCGGCCGACCTGCCTACCGGGTCGAGCCTTCCCTGGTTCTGGCAGTTCGGTGATGACGCTGGTCTCGTGAAATCAAACTACACGGGAACGGGCACAAGCAGCCGAGGCGGATACGTGCAAACGGCATCCGCGCTCTTTAGGGCAAAGGCCACCTGGCTCAAGGTTGATGGCGCGTCCTATCCTGCAGGCAGCGCAGAACGAGGCGACCTCGTTACGCTGAATATCGCTCCGGTGGTTGTTGGTCCCGTGAATGCGCCTGACTCGGTGCTTGAGGATGCCAAGGTAACCGTCACCATGCCGAACGCCTGCGTTGAGCCGGTTGAGAGCGCGTTGCCCCCGATCCCACACAGCTTTACGCCTGGGGTGCCAGGCGGCAACTGTGCAACAGGTACCCCGGCCGTGATCACGTTTACGTACGGTGATCTTGTTGCAGCCGGCGGCGCGGCAGGGCCGAGCCCGTTTGACGGGCACGCGACGAACCTCCCAGCGCTTCAGTTCCCGGTCAAGGTGTCTATGGGTACCCCGGTGCCTTCCACACTTTCGGCCGTTGTTGTGACCTCGTCGCCGTCGGATCCATCGCTCCTGCAGACGAATGCCACAAGCCGAACGAGCAAAGCCGCGTTGACGGTTTCTGGTGCTGCCTCGTTTAAGGTCGCAAAGTCAGCGACGACCGTTCTTCCCGGCTTTGTTGGCCCGGGTGAGACCATGAACTACACAATTTCTTGGGCGAACGCGTCTGCGACAACCTTTGGAGAATCGTCGTTTGTTGATGTGCTCCCGTTTGAGGGCGATAGCCGTGGAACGGAAGGGCTCGGCGGCAAGTTGATCGAGCTACGGGCTGTCTCGGCGGCCATGGATGATGCAGCACAGGGCACGGTCCGGATCGAATACACAACGGATCCCGGACTGAGCGTCCAAACGGCGGTCAATATTCCTGGAAACGAGAACGCTGCAACCGGGGTGAACTGGTCAACCTACTCGGGGACCCTGCCAAACGGTGTGACGGCGCTTCGATTCACCCCATCCGAAGACATGCTGCCCTCCTACGCCGGAACGGCAACACTTGAGGTGAAGGTGCCAAGCCTTGCCCGTCAAGGAAACGTGAACAATAACGTTGCCCTTCGACTGATTGCTGCCTCGGGAAGCAATATTGTGCAAACCGCGGGTGCCGCGCGTCCCCTCCAGTCGGCGGCTGCGTTGGTTGAGGGTAACGTCTACAGGGACCTGGACTTTTCTGGTGGTCGCTCGGCGAGCGACGCTGCCTGGCCGGCCGGCTCGGAAAAGGTAGCGCTATCGCAGGCTGGTGCCGTTGTCGCCACTGCCGATATCGCCGCCGACGGAACCTTCGCCTTCCCGCTTGTGGCCGCAGGCTCATACGAGTTGCGTCTTGCCGCAGCGTCGGAGGACGGATGGTTGCTCCTGAACGAGTCAGGCTCATCCTTCACCGTCGAACCGGAGGGGACACAAACCGTCGAACTGCTCTACCAAGAGATCCTGGCGGACACCACCCTGAACCCAACGAGCGTCATCGTGGCGCAGGGCGCGCAATCGGACGCCGTACGCATCGCGGAGCTTGACGAGCTCGGCCTGCCGAAGGCTCCCGGAAGCGTGTTTGAGGCCGACACCGTCGAGATCGTGGATGGGCCGCAGTACGGAACGGCGCAACTGGTGCCAGGTTCGGACCTGAGCGACATCGTCTATTCCGCGGCAAGCGATTGGCCGGCCGAGTTTGCCGGTCAGGCGAGCTACGAGGACACGGTGACATACTCATGGACAAACGCCCTCGGCGCTGTGTCAACATCAACGCTGACGGTGACCGTTCGGCAAGGGCTCGTTGCGGTTGACGACGAGTTCCGCACCGGAGATCACGAGTCCAACTTGGACGTCTTGGCCAACGATGTGGGAGTCGACCTCAGCCTGAGCGGAACTCCAACAACCAGCGCCGATGCAACCGTGAGTTTTGTCAATGGCAAACTACGCGTGATCCCGACCCACGTGTGGGCCGCTGGTGAGCTTGAGTATGAAGTTCCCGTCAGGCACACCGTCGCCGATTGGAGTGGCGAAACCGCAACTGCTACCGCCACGGTTCTTGTGCAGCGGGCGCCGTTTGGGGCCAACCAGCAGGCCGTTATTGGTCAGGTTGGCGAGCACGTGTTCAGCGAGCAGGTGCAATCGGCAGGCACAATTGTGTCTCGTGTTCAGATTGGGCTGACCCCGGTTGGGGTCGTTGAACTCGGTGACGGGACGGTGAAGTTCTCGACAGGAGGCGCTCCCGTCGCCGCGGGAACCTACCCGATTACCATTCAGTACACGGATGACCTCGGGCAGACCTCGAACGTTGTATACACCGTTGTTGTGCTCGGAGCTCCCCAAGCAACCGGCGGCACGGCAACCGTTCAGCAAGGTGGTAGCCATACCTTCGGCAATCCACTCGTGAGCGAGAGCGACAGCATCATCACCGACATCGTTCAGCCAGCGCAGGGCAACGTCAGTATTGCTGCAAATGGTGATGTCACGTTTAGCGCAGGCACCGCGGCGCGAGGAGACTATGCGTTTACGGTGACCTACACGGATGAGTTCGGGCAGGCCGCAACGGCAAACTTTGTCGTGACGGTTCAGGGCAGCTTCTCGGTTGTTGGCGAAACGAGCGCAACGATCCGGCAAAACGGCGAGCACACGTTCTCCCCGGTTGTTACGACTGACGCTCCGCTCACCGCCGTGACGGTGGCTGACTCGCCAGCTGCAGGAACACTCGCGATTGACGAAGCAACGGGAGCCGTGACCTTTGACGCAGAGTCGATCGCACCGGGTACCTACGCCTTTGGCATCGAGTACGAGAACGGTGACGGACAAACGATTCTCGTGAGCTACACGGTTACCGTGCAAGCGAAGCTCCAAGTGGCTGGCGAAACCCGGAAAGTTGCCGTTGGGGGAACCGTAGAGTTCACCGAGAACATCACAACAACCGGTTCGATCGTTTCGCGTGAAGTTATAGACGAGCCAGCGAGCGGAGAAGTTACTCTTGGCTCGGTTCGATTTGACGCAGCCGATGCCGCCCCTGGCACGTACACCTTCACCGTGCGATACACGGATAACGTGGGACAGACTGCAGACGCAACCTTTGAGGCGATCGTTCAGGCTGCTCCAACGGCAGAGGACATCAACGTGACCGTGCCGTTCGGAACGACGACGGTTACCGTTGACCCCCTTGGCGCTGTGGACGGAGTTGGGTTGCAGGATTTGATCGTGGCAAATGTGGGACAGCCACAGAGCGGGTCGACGGTGCTCAGCGCTACCGGCATGGTTGTATTCACGCCGCCTATCGGCTTCAGCGGGACGGTGACCTTCTTTACGACGGTTTCGGATGACCTCGGTCAGACGGTTCTTGTGAAGACTCAGATTACTGTTGAACCGGATGGCTCGACCGGTGGCGGCGACGGCGATAATGGGAACGGCGACAACTCGTCTGGTGGGCAGGGCGGCAGCACAGCCCCAGGGCAGGATAATCAGGTAACGACCGGCAAAGCAGACAAGGGACTCGCTATCACGGGTTCTGGGGACGCGGCTGGAAGCCTGTACCTGATGGCGCTTTTGTTTGCAGTTGGAATAGTCGCTCTTGGCTTTAGCCGACGGAGACGCCAGAACTAACGGTTCATGGGGGTGGTGAGGATGCCTGCGGGCATCCTCACCATGAGAGTGTGTGAAAGGGGGAATCGAATGCCGTTCAACGAAGGGTCTGCCGACGAGCAGCACGACTCGATGGCACTTGTCGCTGCCTATCGGAACGGGGACGATTCTGCGGCTCAGGCACTCTACGCCCAGTACTACAGCGATGCGTTACGCACCGGAATCGCGAGCGCCCCTAACGCAGATATTGGGGAGGAACTCGCCAGCGAAGCCTTTGTAAAAGTGCTCGAAACGATCCGACGAGGCAAGGGGCCCACCGATAATTTCAAGGGGTACCTGAGAACCACCGTTCGGAGCCTTTCCGCCGACTGGTATCGAAAATCCGCCCACTATCGAGACGTCAGCGATATGGAGGAATTTACCGAGCACGTCCCCGATGTCGGCGACATTCTTGACCAGGGCGAGGGCGAGATTATTGCGGCGTACCTGCGCCTCGATCAGCGCTGGCGCCAGATTATCTTTCTCAAAGACATTGAGGGGAGAAAAACGGCTGAGTGTGCCCGCATTATGGGGTTGAATCCGCCAGCAGTCTCGACCTTGTATACACGGGCGCGCCAGGGGCTTCGGAAAGAATACCTGAGCGAGCTTGCCGTCAGCCTGACAGCTCCGAACTGCAAGGTCTGGAGTAGCGCGCTGGCCCTCGACACATTGGGGCAACTCACCGGCGGGAAAAAACGGTCGCTTCAGGCCCATCTTCGCGGCTGCTCGGATTGTGAGCGAGTGGCAATTGAACTTCGCCATCGGGCAGAGAAGTTCTCAAGCGCAAAAGCCTCTTCCGCCCTGCTCGCGGTAGCCGGGATGATGATTCTGCCAGGCCTTGGATTGGGGAGTCCCCGGCTTGCGAGTGCAGCGTCGGCGCTCGCCTTTGGGGGCAGCATCAGCACGGGGTTGGTCGCCGTGGCGGGAGTTGCCCTGCTGAGCGCAGCAACGATCTCGCTGGTGTCCGCAGGGGCTCAGAGCGATGAGGGGTCGGTTGTGTCGCTGGCAAGCCGATCAGCCGAGTGCACGGTGTCATTTGAGTCGCACAAAACGGGCGGGAACAGGGGCACGTTCGTAGCGAACTCGAGCGGTCTTTCCGAGTGTCGTGTCACGTATTCGGTTGACGGGATTGTCCTGATCGACTCTGAGTACGTCGATGGCACCAAGGCGTTTGCGGCGTCGAGAACCGGTGTGTACCAGATACAAATTACACAGGATGGGCAGACAGCGTCGAAGAGCTTCATCGTGAAGTAGAGAATAAGATCTCGTGGCGTCGACCGGGGACCAGCCCTCAACACGACGGCCTGGTTGTGGGCTCCTTGATGCCGGCGCGCCGCAGATCGGTCGCAAAAACGCAGATCGGCTCCACTCAGATACCTCGTGCCCGGTACTCAATTTGGGCAGCACATGCGACCGCCCCGGTTTTGTCCTTCAAGCTGTAATCGAGTTTCCCATGAGGGCTGAGAAACTCGATTTCTTTGAGGGATAACGAGGGGCGTTAACACGATGTATAACCACGGAAAAAGACGATTTGGGGCGCGTGCGGGACTTGCACTTGTGCTGGCACTTGGGCTTGGGATAGGTGGGTCAATGTTGGCCTCAACCGCGGCGAGTGCCGCGGAGATTGACGCCATAACCGATGTGACCATCAGCAAGCAGGTACTCAACGTCAACACTGCGTTTGATGTGAGCGCCAAATGGGCCGTCCCCGACGGGAGCCAAGCGGGGGACACCTTTACGCTGACCTTCCCGAGTGAGGTCGAGGCGTATGCAAGCACCATCCAGTTGAAGGACCCCGACGGAAACGTCGTTGGTAGCTGCAACGTGAGCGCCAACTCGTTTCTCTGCACACTGAGCAACTACGTAACTACTCACGACAACGTTCACGGTACCCTCTGGTTTCACGCCATCGCGGAGAGCTCAACAACCAAGACGGAGCTGGTCTTTACCGCAGGCAATAACGTGGAGTTTTTGATTCCAGTACCCGGTGGGATTGGAGTAATTCCCGAGAAACCCCTCCCGACGCAGGTTGTCAAAGACGGCTGGATGGAGCAAGACGGCCAAAATATCAGGTGGAGAATTCGGGTACCTGGCAGCGCGCTCGTTCCGGTGAACGGACAGGACGTCGTGTTCACCGACACCTACGAAGTCGGCCAGGAGTTCAACGAGTCCACGTTCCAGGTGGCCTGGTCGCCAACGGCCAACTGGCCTACCTTCACCTACAACGTGCTCGCACCTGGAACCACTGCGAACACCTACACACTGACAAACAGCCCCCAAAGCAACAGCTTCTCGGCCGTGATCCATAATCCGGTCACGGATGGAAGCCGGATATATGAGCTGAGTTACACCACTCGCGTTGCGGACGGCACCGCAACCGGACACATCTTTGGCAATCGTGTTGAGGCGAATAGCACGGTTGTGAGCAGTTTCAACGTTCGATACGTTTCGTCCGGTGGGAACGGGAACGGCGACGCCCTCGGCGACTTCACGGTCACGAAGTCCGTGATCGGCACGGGTGCCACGCGAGTTGCGGGTGCGACCTACTCAGTTCGGTACGCCTACGACGACAAGGGAACCGAGGTAACTGGCCAGCTCACGGTTGCGGATGGCGAAACTGCCGCAGCCACGTCGCTGCCGGTTGGCACCGTGGTGACACTTTCCGAACTCGTTCCGGCAGATGTTGATGGGGTCGTTTATGGAACGCCAGTGTTTAGCGGAGACGGCGTTGTGCCGACCGATACCGGCGCGACCATCACGATTGGGGATGACGCTGCCGTCGCCGTTGCCCTCGAGAATCCGGTCAGTCTCGTGCCGCCGACTCCGATCACACCACCGGCAACGCCAATACTCACACCCCCTGGAGCGCCAACGCCTCCGCAGCCGGTCTCTCCTCCGAGCGGAACGCCAAGTGCGACAGTGGCAACCCTTGCCACAACCGGCACCGACGTTTGGCCAATCGTGGCGCTCGCTGTTGCGATTCTGCTTGCTGGCGCGGTTCTTGAGGGACGGAGCCGACTACCCAGAAACGGGTGATCTTCTTCCAAACGTCGTTTTTCCCTGTTGGCAAAGGGATTCATAGGTTTACCCTTGGCCTACCCGCCGGGGTGGTGTTGGTGCTCGTAACGGCGCCTCCACCCCAGCGGGTGGTCTCCCAATTTTGCACAGAACAGTGAAACGTAAGCCAATGCAGCAGTCCAGTACTTTGCAGAACGTTCGAGTGGTCGTCATGCTGGTCATGGCTGCTTCGCTGGCGCTGTTTGGAGCATCCGTTGCGCCTCAGCAGGCAGCAGACGCGGCAGGCCCAGCAACCTTTACCGTCTCGTTGGCAGCCGATGCGCCAAGCGCAACGACTGGAACCGCGTCAAACTTCACGATCACGTATTCCTGTTCCGGAACCGTGCCGTGCGAGGGGGCGGTCATCAGCTTGCCGCTTCCGCAGTATGTGACGGCCCAAATGCCTGGCTGGGGATTCTCCTGGTGGGCGGCGCCAGTATTGACAAACTCTGCTGACGTTGCGGTGTCGGCAACGGGCTCTGACGGCGTCGTGACCTTTACCATGAACGGCGGGCTAGCGGTTGGAACAACCGGCACGCTTGGCGTCCGCTACACCAGTAATTCCCTCACAACGCCAAATGGTTCGCAGCTGTTGGTCACGGCAAACGCCAACGGAAGCAACGCTGACCCCTCGACCTCGTCCGCGTCAATGCAGCTCACCGCCCCAACGCAGACGGCCGTCCTGCAGTCCTCGGTGTACGGGGTTGTGTATCTTGACCAGGATGTGACGATCCATCACTTCCTCGGCGCAGCCTCGCCGTACGCGATTGGTGTCGAAGGGGTCGCTTCCGTTGCTACGTTCCAGCAGGACCTACCTGCCGGAGCCGAGTTTGTGTCGTCAATCCCGATGCCAGACAGCATCGTTGGGAATCAGCTGACTTGGAATAATCTCCCGGACGCGGGAAACACCTACGAACCGGGACAGCGGAAACTCGACGTTGTTGTCCGCTTCCCCTCTGCCGCTTTTTCGGACGGGCAAACGGTTACCCCTGTGGCATCTGCCGCTGGCACGATGGTTGGGGGAGGAGCCTTCACGGTATCCCGCCCGGCAACGGTAAACCTCAAAACTTTTGTTGAGCACCTTGAACCGTACCTGCAAGTCACCACATCGAATTACGCGTACGTTGACAACGCGGTTCCTCGTGGCGGCGAATACGGGTTCAACTACTATCTCAACAACTACAACAGCACCGTGCCGTCGGTGAGCGCCATACTGTCGACGGATGTCGCGCCAGGGTTCAACTTCACTACGATGTACGCCGCCGCCGGCAACACAGTGAGCTGGGTTACGGCGCTTGGGGCCGTTGGGTCGAAGGTCTTGACGGAGAACACGTTGCTGGCCGCCGATCTTCAGCTTGAGCCTGGTGATCGGGTGACACACTTTGATGTTGAGTTGGGTGCCGTTGCGGCACCGAGCAGCGCGGGCTTTCAGCTCAACGGCACGACGACGGACGAATCGGTCAATGTTGTGCAGCAGTGCGGTTCGCTGCTCATGACCTCAGCATCGGGGGCACAAGCAACGGCAAGTGGGTGCGGGCAGTATCGGGTCGTCGACCCGTTTCTCTACCCGACCGTCTACCTGTCCCCGCCCTCCAGCTCAGAGGCCTTTCGGCCAGGGTCAACCGTAACGTGGGCCACGAGCGCGTTTAACCAGAACGTTGGCAACTTGGAATGGCAGCCGGTGCTCTATTTCATCGCGCCGATTGGTACCCGTGTCGCGAGCACGCCAACGTCGCCCCCATCAGGGTGGTGCCAGCCTGACGACGCACACAAGAATCCAACGGTTGATGTGCAGCGGGGTGCGTTTCACGGGCAGGATGTTGTGGTGGTTTCCTGGCCGGACGCCGACCCGTTGACGCCAAGCTCAAACCTGTGTGGGCCCGATATCAATACCGTGGTTACCACCGCACCTCCTGGGACGATCACGGCCAACCTCTATGGCGGTTCAGCGAGCGGTCCGATTCCGCTCGGTCCGCTCGTTGGAGTGCCGCTCGATAGTGATGCGTCGCAGCCGTGGGCCCAGCTGGTCAGGGATGATCGTGGCATTGTGCCTGGTGGCACGGACAGCTCGTTCCTGGCCAGGTCGCTGGCAAGCGTTCCGACGGGAACGGGTGCCTCGCTGACGACGAACCTCGGAGTGCAGGGTTCGTTCGATAGCGACTATGTGCATCCTCCTGCCGTTGGCTCGGCGGCGCCTGGGACCCCATTCTCGTACCAGCTGCCAATCAGCAACACCGGTAACGTTGGGCTGCGGGACGTGGTGCTGTACGACATCCTGCCGTATCAGGGTGACACAGGCGTGAGCGCTGCGCTGGCGGGCGTGAGTCGTGAATCGCAGTTCACCCCGACGCTCCTTGGCGAAGTGACGCCGCCTGCCGGATTTACGGTCTTCTATTCGTCCTCGACAAACCCATGTCGCCCCGAGGTAAACCCAAATGCCACTGGCTGCGACGACGACTGGACCGAATCGCCTGCGGATATCGCGAGCGTCAGGTCCCTGAAATTTGTGCAGGACGCCGGGGCAACGCTGCTGCCGGGGGCCGAATCCCGAACGACCTGGTCGATGTTCATCGATCCGAACATCGCCGGTGACCAGATAGCGGTCAACACCGCAGCGTATTCGGCGACCCGCGTTGATACCGGTGCGACGCTCAACAACGAGACCTCTCCAGTTGCTATTCGGGTGGTTGAATCTGACCTGAGGGTCACGATTATTGGCGGGGAGCGCGTGGCTCAGACAACAACCCCCCTCGTTGTTGCCGCTGTGAACGACGGGATGAGCCAAAGCGCTGCCACCGTTTCGGTTTCACTCTCCGAAGGGTTTGCCCTCGGGCTCGAGCCGGCAGCTGATTCCCGTTGGGGCTGCACGGTCGCAGACGACGCGTTGTCGGCGGAGTGCGGTTCGGGCGGCCTGCTGGACGTTGGAGTCGAGTATCGCCTCCCGCTGACGGTCACCGTGCCAAACGCAGGCGCAACTGCCACGGTCACAGCTGGCATTACCGGGCCGTTCCCCGACCCCAACGAGGCAAATAATAACGCCGAGGCGGTCATTACCGTCGTTGAGGTGCCCCCAACTCCGCCGGTGACACCAACGCCGCCCGTACCAACCCCAACAAACGGCGGAGGAACGACCGGTTCGAACGGGGGCTCGGCTGGGCAGCTTGTCCTGACCGGGAGCGGAGACGGTCTGTATTGGATTGTTGGTGCGGCATTTGTGGGCCTTGGATGGTTGCTGTTGCTTCGCCGCCGACGGAACTTCAGGCCGTAGCGTTCCAAATCGTGCGTTGGTCGCATGGCACTCCATGCTGATCAGCGCACGAAAACGATCGAACTTATGGCCAATCTTCACGTTCTCCAGTAACCTGAAAAAGGCCTGGGAACCCGGGCGGAAGCGCTGAAGCTCGGGGGAGTACTGTGAAGCGATGGCAGACATTTCTTGCGACAACCGTGGTTGTGGCCCTAGCGTTTGGTGCCCAGCCCGCTCTTGCGGCAGTGGATGATGCCACGCTTTCCATCTCAAAGACCAACACCGCGGTGAACGGCCAGGTCGAGCCTGGCGGTAAATTTGCGTACGAGTTTGAGGCGAACTGCACAAGCATCAACTTTGACTGCCTCGGGGCTGTGTTCACCGATACGCTGCCGCCAGAGTTCACTGTTGACACGCTGCCAACAAGTACAACCGAATATGACGTCAGCTTTGACCCCGATACGCGGGTGCTGACCATAACCTTTCTGCAGGCGCTAAATACGCCAGTTGGTGCCGGCCTCAAGGCCGGCGACGGCTTCACGTTCGAGGTTGGAATGTCGCTCCCGGTCGGTGCAACCGTTCCTGACGGAACTGTCATCTCGAATACCGCGTCGCTCTCAGGTGAGAACGCACTTGAGGATACCGATACGAGTGACGTGACCGTTGTGCTTGCCCGCGAGGTGAAACCCGTTGTCACAAAAGCGTGGGCGCCAAGTGGCTCTTTCACCGGCACGAATAGCCAGAGCACGATCATCCTCGGCGTGCACAACAGTTCGTCGCCCTCTCTGGAGGTCACGAGCCTTTCCGTTGATGACGTGAGTGCTGACGTGTTTGAGTATGTTGACGTGACGAGCATCAGCCTTGACTCGTTCCCTGCCGGAGCCAACGTGGCCGAGCTGTTTGTGGATACGGGCAATGGGTTTGTTCTTGTCGGCAGCCGCGACGCGGTTGGCGAATTTACGTTTCCAGCCGGGACCGATGCGAGCGACGTCGTTGGCGTTCGGGTCGTGTATCGCAACTCTGACGGGCTTGCTCTCCCAACTGATCCAACCAACGGTAACGTCTCGATCAGCGTGCAATTGCGTGACACCAAACGGAGCGATGGCACGCTCATCTCGGTAACGGAACGGCAGACCATCGAGAACTGCGCGACACCATCAGCGGTCGAGGCCGAGCTGGGGACGGTGACCGGCGAGCAAGCCTGTGTGAATCACTTCATCTACCCGCCAACCGCAGAGCTACAGGTCGCCAAAGCGTTCTTTCCTGATGCAAACGGTAACTTTGCACAGGATGCCGGCGAGTACGCCGTTGTTGGGCGCGACTCGGGGGTGAGCGCCTCGATTGACGTGACCAACAGCGCGTCGTTCCCCCTTGGTACCATCGTGATCTCGGAGCCTTCAGCGGCCGGAACAGAGTTTGACGATGCTGACCTGAGTACCATTCGGCTACGCTTCCCGACGGGGGCAACCACGGCTTCGGTGCTTGTCCGCTACGAAGACGGCACCTCAAACGAGGTTGAGTACGCCCCAAACTCGGCACAGCCAATCTCGGTTGAGAAAACGGGGACTCGCGTGACGAGCGTAGTGGTGACCTATACCGGGATCGCTGCGGACGGTACTCCGCTCATCGAACCGGGGTCAGTATCCGGCCTCGACGTCCACGGCACGATTCCTGGCGATTTGCTGACCAACGAGGACCTCGCAGGAGGAACCAGCCCTGGGGTGGACAACTGCGCCGCCGCAACGGGGACCTCGGTTCTTGGGAACAGCACTGGAAGCGCCGCCGGTCGCGGCTGCGCGACGCTTGAAGTTGTGGAGCCGTTCACCGAATTTAACGGTACGAAGACTTCAAATCACCCAAACGTTACCGCAGGGCAGCCGGTCACCTACCGGCTGACGGCGTCCAATAACGGAACAGTCCCCATGATCACGCCGGTGCTGAGCGACCCGCCGCTCACCCCGCAGGGCATGCCTGATCCCAACTACCAAAACCTGTTTGAGTTTCTTGCCCTCGAACGCGCACGCGTCATCAGCCCAACCGGTGACGATGCCGTCACGCTTGAGCTCCTTCATCTCGATGATGAAACGGGCGAAGGCACATGGATCCCGTACTCAGATTCTCTGCCAGACACGATTCCTGCCATGGCAATCAGGGCAACGGTGAACGGTGTCATCATGCCGGCCAGCTCCGTTGTGATCGAGCTCACCTTTGAAAAACGCCCGTCGGCGGAGGACGGTGTTGTGCTCAGGAACTGCTTCACCCTCAACGCAGGCAACCTTGACCCGGTTGACCCTCGTTGCGCGCCGCAGATCGTTATCGGGCCCCGGCAGGATAGTGCAGCCCTCAATAAGCGCATTGAGCCAGCCGAGCTGCCCGAGTTTGTTCCCGGTCGGCCAGCGCAAACCGCAACCGTCACGCTTCAGGTGACAAACACCGGCAACGTGAACGCCAAAAACCTGACCGTTGAAGACACGAGCGAGGGTTTCTTTGACGCGGTTGACTTCACGGGGGTCACGGCGATCAAATACCCAACGGGCTCGGATCGAGCGACGCTTGAGTACTTTCTGACGGATGGCACCTGGACGCCTCCAGTCGAGACGCGGACTACCGGCGCCCAAACCTTGCCGCCTGGGGTCGACGCTGCCACGGTTGTTGGCGTGCGCGCCGTGTTCACCGGTGATCCGCTCGGGGAAAGCGGTGGGGCCGTGATGACGTCTTGTGATGCCGGAGGCGCCTGTCGAGGTGAGGTCGCCTTTGCCGTTTCGCCACGGGAATCGCTTCGTTCCGATGCCGAGGCTGCCATCCCCGAGACGCTGGTTAACACGGTCAACGGTTCGTACATCACCCTTCCCGTTGACGGAAACGCGGCCGAACCGCAGGTTATCCCGCCCGCAGATGCCGACCTCGAGTTTGTGGACGGTTCGCAGCAGCTCGACGTTCAGAAAACCCCAAATACCAATATGGCCCCTGGGGTGAGCCAGGTGTTTCATCTTCAGGTGAAGAACACCGGCACTGGAAACATTCCGAACATCCTTGTTGTTGATGAATTGCCGGAAGGCCTGAGCTTTGACGAGTCGTTTGTTGGAGACACCATTGAGGGGGTTGTTCAACCGTTCCGTATTGTTGATGCGCTTGTGCCGGCAGGAACCCCACCCGTCCCGGCGCCCGTGCTCACCATTATTCGAGATGGCGAACAGGTGAGGCAGCTTCAGTGGGCATTCCCATCCGACTGGGTGCTGCCGCCCAGTTCCGAGTTTGCTATCGAAATCGCTGCCTCGCTATCGCCAGGGGTGCGTGCTGGTGAAACCGTTACCAACACGATGGGCGCAACATCGGACGGGAACGACTCGTTCTCGTGTGCAGACCCTGCCCGTTCGGAAACTGACGGCATCGGCGACGGTCTGTACTGTACCGATACCGCCGAAGTCGTGACGCAAGCCGGTGCCGGCTTTGAAACTCGGAAATGGGTTGCTGGTGATGCGGCGCTTGGCTGGTACAACAACCGCACCAACGAGTATGTGGAGACCGGCTCGGACACGTGCCCGGTGCTTCAGCACGGCGGCGACGCGTACACGATGACGCCGTGCGTTGCACTGACCAATCCGGGTGACAACTACAAGTACGCGATTAAAGTTGTCAACGCCGGAACCGAACCGGCCCGCCACATGGTTATCGTTGATCGGCTTCCGGTACTCAACGACAACGGGGTCATTCAGCCAAACAGGGGCACCGAATGGGACAACGCGCCAACGCTTGTTGGCCCGCCCGCTGTTGTTCACGACTCGGCATCCGCTGAGGTGCGGTACGCGCCGTCGGCAGATCTCTGCCTCGACGACCTCGATCTCAACAACGCCCAAGTGTGTGCGGCCGATACGTGGCTGGAACCGTTTGAGAGTACGTCGCCGGCGTTTGAGGCCGATATCGTGTTCGGCGATGACAACCTGCTTGAACCAGCGCAGTCATTCATTATTGCCTTCGAGATGACCGCGCCAGTGCAGATCACGCAGGTGCACGACGTTGCGCCGACCGTTGCGTGGAACTCGATCGCACGGAGCGCCGAGACCGTTCGCGAGAACGGTCAGCCACGCTACCTTTCGGTGCTCGAGCCCCTCAAGGTTGGTATCGGGGTTGCCTTTGGCGGGTTTGACGTGAGTAAGTCCATCGGATCGAACGCAGCGGGAGTCGACCCGGAGGCGCTGACCTATGGCTTCTCGTACGCCTGCACACTCCCATGGCTCGACGATCCAGATGCCGCCCCGATTTCCGGTGTGACCACCATAACCGGCGCGGGTGAAACCCGAGTGCCTGGAATCCCCGCTGGCGCGGACTGTTCCGTGTGGGAGAGCGACACTGCCGGTGGCATCTCTGATCACCCCGAATCGGACCCCGTTGAGTTTGTGATTCCACGAAACGGTTCAGGCCAAACCGTGACCGCATCCGTTGTCAACACGTTCCCCGCGACGCCGCCGACGGTTGTCCCTCCAACGCCCTCGACACCCGGAACCCCATCGGCTCCTTCGGGTTCCCTGAGCAATACCGGTTCGACGATGCCGGTTGAGCAGTGGGGGATTGCCGCCCTGCTCATGCTGGTTGGGGCAGGAATCCTCGCCGCGCGTTGGGTAAGCAGGCGTCGCTTCTCCGAACGAGAGGAAACGTTCTAGAGCGAGGAGAACGGCCCCTCGCCTTCGAACGCGAGGCGCGCAAAGCGCTCGCCAATACTGCGGTGCGTTTCGGCGTCGGGGTGGAGGGCGTCCGGTAACGGATGATCGGCGGCATCCTGTTCGCCATACAACGTGAGGCCATCGAGCAGGTGCAGGTTGGGGTCGGTTGCCGCGCGCTCGCGGATGATTCGATCGAGCTCGGCGCGGATGCTGGTGAGCGTGAGTTTTCCGGTGCGTTCCTCAGCCGGGTCGCCCGTTGCGATGAACCGCACCTTGCCGGCGGCGATGGCCTCTTGGTCAAAGGCACCTGGGCCAGGGGTGTGCTCGTGGATGCCGCAGTAGATTGGCGTGATAACCAACAGTGGCGTTGTTGGATGACCGTCACGCAGCGTGTCGATGAAGCCGTGGACTGCGGAGCGGAACGCCCGCAGGCGCATGAGATCGGTATTGACGAGGTTGATGCCGATTTTGACGCTGATGATGTCTGCGGGAGTATCACGCATGGCTCGGGCCGTGAACTGATCGAGGAGGGCGCTGCCGCCAAACCCGAGGTTGACGAGGTCTGCGCCACCGAGTCGTGCGGCGACGGCTGGCCAAATGCCCGTCGGCGTTGCCGAATTTGAACCGTGGCTGATTGAGCTGCCGTGGTGCAGCCAGACGGGGCGGTTTGAGGCGGGAATCTGGCTGACGGGGGCATCCGTTCGCAGCTCTACGAGCTCGGTCGTTTCGTTGTGGGGGAGCCACAGCTCAACGAGGTGTTCGCCGGCTGGCAGATCTGCGAACCTGGTGGTGCACACCGGCCCCTGCTCGTAGTCGGCCGCGCCGGTAGCCATGTTGATTGTGGTTGTGCTGCCACCACTCGTTTCTGACGCGGCCACGACCTGCCCGTCAATGACGAGCTCGATGACGCCGTTTGGCCTTGCCGGCACACCGGCGTAGCCCGTGCGCGAGCGCACCGTGTCGAGCTCGATCATCGAGGCAGCCGAGCGAAAGGTCACGCGGACTCCCGACGGCTGACTCTCGACCATGCTGAGCTGCGGGTCATTGGCCTGCACACGGGCGCAAGCTGGCAGGCGGTGGGGAAGGATACCTGCGGCCGTACGCTCGAGGTGGTTGGCCCCTCGGAGATACGGCTCGTCAACGGGCTTGGTGATGGTCCAGTTGGTGTTCACTGCGATTCTTTCGTCTGTGTTCAGGCGCCGGCCGGGGTGGCCGCCGGCCACGAGGAGAGCAAGGAGTGGAGAGCCTCGATGATGCGCTCCCACGATTCGTTTGAGCTTGGAGAACTGTGATCGAAGCCCCCGTGTGATTCGAGGGTGACAAAACCCTGAAACGTGCTGCCGATCATGCGGACGGCGTGGGTTTTGTCGGCGTCGCTTAGGCTGTACCCCCTGAGAATGGAACGCATCATGTTGGCATGCCGTGGGCCGGCGCTGCTGGCTGCTGCTTCGGGGGTGAGGCGCTCGTGCGCTGCCGTAAAACGACCGGGATGCTGTTGCGCGTACAACCGGTAGGCGTTGCCGAGCCCAGCAAGTGCCGCCTTGCGGGAGCGGCCGGCTACGGCATCCGCCACTCGATCCGCGAGTTCTTCGAGTGCGATCAGCGCGATGCGGGTTTTGAGGTCGACCGTGCCGTGTACGTGCGAGTACAGGCTGGCCGGTTTGACGCCAAAGCGGCGAGCAAGTTCGGCGACCGTGACGCGTTCAAACCCGATCGAGTCAGCAAGCTCGGCGCCAGCCTGCGCGAGTCGCTCAGCGGTTAATCCTGCGCGCGCCATGGTGCCCTCCTGATGATTTATTTCCTAATGCTCATAGGTAATTTACTACGACTATTAGCTAATGGCAATGTGCGAACAGATCAGTGTAAAAAACGCGTCATAAATCGGCTCGGGGGTGATCTTAACTGGTGAGCGGAGAACACCCCCGTATCCGCTCAACGCACCGACGCACCCCATAGTTCATCCGGTAGCAGGTTACTGTTTCCCCTCCGATTAATCGGTCCGGATGGTTCTCGTGTTGGTCGGGTTGCCGCAATCGCGAGTAACCACACGAGGTGCCGCCCCCTCCCCTACGTGGGGCGGCACCTCCTTCTCGATGCGGCGTGGGTGTTTGGCCGGTTTTCCCAGCAAATATGCTGCTCGGTATGATTTAATACATGGTCTAGGGGATTCTGGGGAGAATCAGCAGACGCTCGCTACGGCGAGGGGTGCGCACCGTTTATCGAAATACGTTTCTTAAAACGCGTCATAAACGCCGTGCTCGGTGATCAACGTAGTTGATGGAAGGGGTGTTTTGAGTTTTCAACTTGATGACGAATCGCAACAGCAGACTGATCATCGACGTACCATTCGCAGCAATGATGCTTCATCGGTGAACCCAAAAACGGCCGAAGACAACAACGCCGTTGTGGGTTCAATCCGCTCGGCAACCGACCACTACAGCGACCTCAGCGACGAAGAGCTGCTTGATCTTGCCCGCACGGGCAACCGAGCCGCCTACGCCCTGCTCTGGACGCGACATTCGGCTTCTGGGCTGGTGAGTGCCCGCTACTTCAGCACCGATCTTGACCCACATGACGTGGTCGCAGAAGCCTATTCAAAGATTTATATCGCGCTGACCCGTGGTGGAGGGCCAAAGACGGCCTTTCGCACGTATCTGCAGGTGACCATCCGAAACATTGCGAATAAATGGCGGAACGAGCAGCGGCGACTGGTCGACCTTGAGTCAGCCGAACGCAGCGAGTCACTGCAAACCGTGAGCGACGATGCCGACTCTCGCGTCGAGCGAAGCATCATCAAAGAGGCATTTACGTCGCTGCCAACGCAGTGGCAAGAAGTGCTGTGGTACACCGAAGTGCTCGAGCTGAAGCCGCAGGCAATCGCTGCCAAGCTCAACATGACACCGAATAGTGTTTCCGCCCTCTCATACCGGGCGAGAGACGGCCTTCGACAGGCATGGATCCGGGCCCACCTGAACGACAACAACCTGCCTGCAGCATGCGTTGAAACAATCGACCGGCTCCCGGCATACCTGTTAGGAACGCTCACCGAAAAGCGGAGCGAGAAGCTGCTGGCGCACCTGGCAACCTGTGCAAGCTGCAGCAAGGTGCTGGCCGAAGCCGAGTCAACGGCTTCTCGCCTGCACTCTGTGGTTCTCCCGCTGCTGCTGACCGGGGGGATGGCCGCCGGCCTCACCGCATCACTCGCCGCGCCGGCATCCTCGGCTCAAGCCGCAACACAGGTTGTCTCTGGCACCACACAGACCGCAACAATCGGTGGCACCAAGGTCGCCCTGCTCGCCGCAGCTGGGGTGCTCATTGCGGGGGTGATCTCGGCCGCAATTGTGTTATCAACCGTGGCGAAGCCCTCGGAATCCGCGGCCGATAACCCCGTAACCGGAAGCTCCTCAGCGCAGGAGCAACCGACTCCTTCCGCGGAGCGGGACGGCACGAGCGACAACCCCGCACAGGACCCAACGGTCGTTGACCGCAGCGACTGGACCCAGCGACAGGGGGAGGCCGAGACGGCTGCGCTCTTCTCGATCCCAGTTGTGGCAGGAACCGAAGCCCCAACATACTCGTTTGACGAGCGCACCGTGTTTGCGACGTCAGCCCCGCTCCTCACCGGATACGCAACGGCCGGATCCGAGGTAACCCTGTTCGTTTCAGGCGACGAAGCCGCCTACCAGGAGCGCGTCGTGCAGACGACGGCGGCAGGCTCGTGGTCGCTCAGCTCTGAGACGCTTCCCGACGGCGAATACACCGTGCATGCGTACCAGCAGGTCAGCGGCGAGGATAGGTCGGACACGGCAACGCGGGCCTTTATAGTGCGCAACGGCCAGGTCCTCCCCACCCCGGTCGTTGCCAGCGTTGACACGGCGGATACCCGCTTCCTCCCGATCGTGACCGGCACGGGAATCCCAGGAGCCACCGTGAGCGTGCTCGTCAACGGCGTCGCGAACGATAGCGCGATCGCACCTGACGGAACGTGGTCGGTGACCACCACACGGGGTGGCATCGCCGGAGGAAACACCCTCGTCGTGCGGCAGAAAGACCGGGCGACGCTGACCTACAGCCACGAGACCGATGCACAAGCATTTGAACTCACGGCACCGATGATTGAGCTCGACAAGTCGAGGTCAGAGACGGTGCTGATTGTTGATGCGCTGCCACAGAGCTCGGTAACCGTCACCGACGGCCTGAGCTTCACGCATCGCATTGCGGCAACTGACGGCGTGAGCCGAATCCGCCTGCTTGATAATTCGACGCTCCAATCCGTCGAAAAGGCTCGTCCCGTGCGTTCCGTGTATACGGGAGAGGACGGAACACGCGTCGGGGCTCCAATTTTGACTGATCTTGAGCTGTAGCCGCGATGTTGCTGCGCAGTCTGAACATACGTTTGAGGGGAAACACATCAACCATGCGGGTGCATCTGAGGCGGAATCACACACGGCCACGGTCCTTCGTCGTTGGCGTTGCACTGGTGCTGGCAGGTGCGCTCGCCGCCTCAGCTGGTGTTGAGCTGACCGGGGTTGGCGCGCTTCCCGCTGCGGCGGCCCCATCCGCTAACGGATACGATCACACGCTGCGAGTCGACGATGTCCGGCTGATTCCCGATGCCACTCCAGGTGACGGGGTCTGTGCAACCGCCGCGACCTACGGCTCAACGTGTACGCTCCTCGCCGCCGCGCAAGAGGCCAACGCGCTGACCGACCTCGACCCAACGCAACAGGTGCTGGTCACGCTTGCCACTCCAACCGCTGCCGGTTCGATTCGTCAGCTCGATGGCAGCTTCGCGAATGACGGCATCGTCTTGCTTACCAACTCCGCGACAAACACGCCAACCGGTTTCAGCGGGATGATTCAGGGTCAGGCGGCCATGAACACTATCGTCGGTGGGAGCATTGACGGCGACATCTACGGCAGCATCCTGTGGTTCTCAGGCAACGTGGTTATTGACCTCCAGAATCGACTTGAGCTACTTCCGCCCGGCGACGGTGGACTCCTTGGCACCACACTGTCATTCACGGGAACAGACCAGGTGCTGAGAAACTTCACTAATATCGCGGGCGCTGAGTCAGCGATCTCGGTTGGAAAGACCGCGACAAACGTGCTCATCGAACACGGCACCATTGCGAACGGGCCGGCGGGGAGCGGCGGCCTCGCCTATGCAACGGAACGCGGAATTAACGTGGTTGGCGGGTCAACGCAGACACGCGTGCACGCCGTCACGATTGATTCGATGTGGCGTGCAGGAATCAACGTCGTTGCCCAGTCAGGAAACGCCGGTGAGCCGATCCACGGACTGAGCATCACCGAATCGACCTTCTCGTGGGAGAACCGAGACGCCAATAATCTTGCATACGGGCTTGGCAAATGGGATGCGGGCACGGTCAGGGTCGACGATCTTGACATCCGTGACAGCAGCTTTCTGGATTTTCGTCGCGGTGCCGGGTACGACAGTAACGTGCCCATTAGCGGCGATCGAATCCAGACGGGCGGAACCTCGCGGGTGAGCGGCAATACGTTCCAAAACACGCTGGCGGCCGCATCAATCTACAGCGACCGGAACAGCGATATTCGGCTGGTCCAGGAACCTGCGCCTGGTTCGAGCCTGAGTATCGATCACAACGTCTTCAGCAACACGACGGCCTGGGTGCCAACCGGGCCTGCGGTGCAGATTGCCGGCGGAGGCTCATCTGCCGGCCGCGTCTCGGTAACCGACAACGCATTTTTCGGCTGGAATCGCAACGCGGTCGGGCAGGTCATCTCGGTAACTTCAACGGGGGGCCCGAGCGTTGCGCTCGATCGGAACACGTTGAGCTCCGTTGGTGGATACACGGAGTCGGCGACAAACTCGGCAGAGCTGCCAGGCGATATTGCGAACCCTGTGCATGTGGCCAACGCAAACGGCAATGTTCGCACCGCCTTCCCGAGTGCCGCAGCGTTTGAGCCGGGGGCGTGTCAGCTCACCGTCACGACCCAGCGACCCCAAGCGGGGGGAGGCCAACCGGCGTACCCGATCCGAGTTGATGCCTTTGCCGGTGGCGTAAACGGCGCAGAGAACTATCTTGGCGGCGTAGCCGTGAATAGCGACGCGGACTGGGGTGCCGACGGCGTCCAGCTGACCTATCCGTACTCGCTGGGTGGCGCCAAACTGCGGTTGCAGACCGTTGACGCCCTCGGAAACGTGTCGCCGCTCTCCCGAACGGTTGAGGTAGCCGGTGCAGACACCTGCGGCCCACAACTCTGGGTGCAGCAGGCGGAGACTCAGGCTGATCCTTCGTGGAGCCGTTCGTTGCGATTTGAGGTGCTCTCCTCCGAGCCACTTGCCAACGACGCACTGCGCGGCGCGCTTGACCTTGGCCAGGCGGCGGCAGAGATCGTGAGCGTCGTGCCGGCTTCCGCAGATGCCTCCACAAACACCCGGTGGTCCGTGACCGTGCGGGCGGATGCCGCAGGGACGGTCACGCTCGGCGTTGGTGCCGGCAGTGTGAGCGACCGCGCCGGAAACACCAACCCGCAACCGGCAAACACCATGGATGCGCCAAACAACTTCATCCGCTCGTCCGACCCTGCCGGGGTCGAGACGACACCCGGAGCCCTGATCGATAACGCGGTAACGTACCAGCTGCCGATTCGTCTTACTGCGCCGGAATCCCGCACGCTCAGCGTTTCCGAACTGGGGAACGTCAGCGATCAGTTCAGCATCTCGCTTGAGGCTCGGGATGCGCTCGGCCGTACCGCCTTCGCACCTGCTGCCCTCGTGACGGTCACCCCGCAATGGTCAGGCTTGGTGCGCGACGAACGTATGCCGCATCCAGCCACAACGGAGGCGGAACAGGCGACGCTGCTGCCAAACCAACCGACCGTGAGCTCAACGGATGCGGTCATCGACGTTGCCGACCGCGAGGTTGCCGTCGGTGTTGCCGCCGTGAATAACACGATTGTGGACGGCACGCGCAGCGTGCAGCTGGCCCCCGTGCTCCATTCTGACGACCCAGAGTTTGACGGGCTCATGCTCGACAGCCTCTCCGTCACCGTGACGGATGACGATGACCCCGTTGCCGCCGATTCCGTCATCTCTGTTACCGCGAACGGTGCCGTCGCCGACGGGGTCGCAACAAATAGCGTGAGTGCGCTTATCCGAAACGCCGCAGGCCAGCCGGTGCAGAACGCCGTTGTCTCATTCCAGGTTCCTGAGGGCGTGAATGCGCTCAGTGGAGCCGACACGATCGCGGGCCCAAGCACGGTGACGGCAACAACGGATGCTGCCGGTGGGGCAACGCTTCTGCTCAGCTCAACCCGAGCCCACACCGATTTTGCGATTGTGTCGACGGTGATTTCTGGCGGGGCACCGGTTGGCATCGGCACCGCTCCTGCGGTTGTCAGCTTTGTGCCGGGAGTGGCCTCCGCCGAGCATTCCGCGTTGAGCGTCTCTGCGGAACAGGTTTCCGTCGATGCCGACCCGCATCGCGTAACCGTGAGTGTCGTTGATGCGTTTGGCAACGCCGTCAGCGGCGCAACCGTGATCGTTACGACAGACCCGGTCACCACGATGAGCGGTGACGGGATAGCGCAGTCGGGAATCGACGGGATCGCCTTTGTTGACCTGAGCACCGAAGTTGCACAATCAGTGACCGTCGTCGCCACCATTGGCGGGGTCGAAGTTTCTGGCTCGCCGGCGAGCATCAGCTTTGGGGCAGGAGACTTCTCTGCACCAGATTCTGGAGTGCGCGCATCCGTCACTGTCGCCGAGGCAAACGGCATCCACGAGGTGCTGCTTGAAGCCCACCTCCACGACGCACACGGCAACCTCATCACGAGCGAGGTTGACGATGTTGTGATTCTGAGTAGCGCTGGCGATGTTGCCGAGACCCGCTTTGTCGGCGATGGACGTTACGAAGCCATCCTGACCTCTGACGCGGCGGCAACTGCCGACGCAAGCGTGACCGTTGGGGGAGTGAAGGCTTCGGGCGAAGTAACTGTCACGTTTGTTCCAACGCCTTCGGCCCCTGCGGCAAACCCCTCAAACGGTGTCACCCTGACCGGCCGAGCTGACGCAAACAACACGGTCGTTGTGACAACCGAAACCGGTCTGTCGCTCGGCAGCGCGCCGACTGACGCCTTCGGCTGGTTCGTAGTCACGCTGACCGCGCCAGTCGTGGATGGTCAGGTTGTGCACGTCGAGGCGCGAGACACCAACGGGTTTGTGTCGCCGGTCACGAATGTCACCATCGATCAGGTCGCTCCTTCGGTGCCTTGGGTTGACCCGTCGAATGGTAGGTCACTCACGATCTGCGCTGAAGACGGCACCACCGTTGTTGTTGAAGACGCCGACGGCATTCACGTTGACGGTTCCTTTGGCGAATTTGTTGACGGCTGTGTTGTGTTCACCCCGAGCACGCGCCTGACCGAGCAGGATGATCTTCGCGTAGTTGCGGTTGACCCTGCGAATAATAGGAGCGATCCGGCCGTTCCCCTGATTGATACCACGCCGCCAGTCGCGCCAACAATCGCGCCGTCAAACGGCAAGACAATTTCGGGCGGAGTTGTCGAATACGACGATCAGTTGGTATTCCTTGACGGCAACGGAAACCGCCTGGTTGGCACAATAGCGATCGATGAGCAGGGCAGGTTTACGTTCAGCCCGGCACCAAGGCTGCAGACAGGCGACGATGTTGTCATCCGGGTGACTGACCCCGTCGGAAATGCCGTTGAGGCTCCGGTCCTGATTGACAGTACGCGGCCGACGGCCGCAGTGGTTGCGCATTTCACTGGCGAGATGCTTGCCGGTTATGCGGAGCCCGGCTCGACCGTCACCGTGACGGATGAGGCTGGGGCGCTGCTTGGAACCGTCATCGCCGGAGCCGACGGATACTTTGAGGTTGTCTACTTGCTCGCCCCGACTCGGGACGAAACGATCGCAGTGCTCGTTGCCGACAAAGCGGGCAACGACTCAGAAGAATTGCATCTTCGCCTGAGCGGAGCATCCGTGATGCTTGGACGCTCGCTGCTCTCAAACGATGCCACCCAAACGGTGTACGGCTTTGGGTATCACCGTGGCGAAACGGTGACAGCGACGGTGAACGGGACCGACCTTCCCCCGGTGACGGCGACGGCGGGACCGACGGGCGACGTGGTTATCAGCATCCCGCTCGATCGGAAGCTGGCGCTTGGCGACTACACCGTCACCCTCGTTGGTTCGCAGTTCAGCCTCCAATCCGAAACCTTCACCGTTGCAGAGCACTCGGTCTGGCGGATGGGCGAATCAGCGCTGGCAACAACCGGAAACGATTCGTCGTCGATGGTGGCGTTCGGCGCGCTGCTCCTGCTCGCGGGAGTCGCAGGAATCCTTGCAACCAGGGGTCGAACCCGTCGGTCGACACGCTCATAAAAGTTTTCCCGTTTTTCGAGTCATAAACGGGCCATCGGATGATCTAAGCACTGCGTCACATGTTCAGGGGGAACAGCGCCGGGCAGGATTCTGCCTGTTTTTACGCTATTGCTGAGGTCTAGGGCCTCACTCTAATCCGAAGGGTCCACCAATGATGACTGCTCTCTCAGCAGCTGACTTAGGTACAAGAGATACGCGCGGCATCGTCGCGCGCGTGCTCGCAGCGCTCGTTACTCTGTCGCTTCTTGTTGCGGGGCTTGTGGTGACTGACACCACAAGCGCGTCGGCAAACGTTGTGCTTGATAACGGCTACGACAAGACGTTCTACATTACGGACACACGGATCATCCCAGATGCGAACCCCGGCGACGGGATCTGTGCCACGGCCAGCACCTACGGGTCGACCTGTACCATGCTTGCCGCCGCCCAGGAGACAAACGCGCTCTTTGACGCGGATAACTCCAAGCGGTACCTGATCGCGCCGACCCCCGTGGCTACCGCGGCGCAGCTGGCGGCAGGAACCGGCGGTATTCGCCAGGCAAACGGAACGTACGCCAACGACGGCTCGATCTGTATGTACAACCAGCCGTACTGCCCAAACAACACCCCGGCCGGCAACTTCACCGGAATGATCAACGGTGGCACCGAGATGCAAAACATCATGGGCGGCTACACCGATGGCGACACCGGTGTGAATTTCTGGTTTAAGGGCAACGTCGTCATTGACCTGCAGAAGCGAATCGGTTCAACCCCCTACGGTGACTCGATGTATAACGGATCGGTCTTCGGCTTCTCCGGCAGCAACCAGGTGCTCCGCAACTTCGCCAACGTTTACGGCTCTGAGAGCGCCATTTACGTTGGAAAGACCGCAAAGAACTTCCTGCTCGAAAACGGCTCGATTGCCAATAGCCCGTTGGCTGGCGGCCTCTCGATCGCAACCGAGCGTCCAATCGTGGTTATCGGTGGCGCAGAGAACGTCACCATCAACAACGTCGAGGTGAACTCGCAGTGGCGCGGGGCCGCCGTATCCGTTCTTCCGCAGAATGCTGCCCCTACGACCCAGATCAACGGTCTGAACATTACAAATTCCAAGTTCTCCCAGAGCAACGCCTACTCGTCGGGTGCAGATGACACCGGCGGCGCCTTTGGAACCTGGTACGTGAACTCAGCGAACGCGAGCGCTCGCGTGAAGAATCTTGTCATGACGGGCAACACCATGGTTGAGAGCCGTGGACACCTCGAAAACTACAGCGATGCCGGAACCTGGATCAGCACGGGAAACCGGGCCTACAACACGCCTGCCTCGCGCATCATCCTCGACGGTGCCCTCATCCAAGACAACACGTTTGTGCAAAACGTCACCCCAACGTACAACCCCGGTTACCTCCGCGCGGTAGCGATCTACGCCAACACCACCACCTCTGCCGGTGTGGTCATCGCCAACAACCGCGTGGTGAACAACCAGGCGGCGTGGAGCCCGGGAAGCGCAGCCTTCTACGTGCAGGGGCCAACCGGCACCGCAGTGAACAACACCTACGTGACAATCCGCGATAACAACATCGCCGGCTGGAACCGCGGCACAAACATCGGTGAGGTCATTTTGGCCGATTCTGGCACAGGTGCCCGCGTGAGCGCCGTGCGAAACACCATGCTGAACATCGGCGGATTCACCACGAACGCCACGTACGAGACGGCCAACGGTACCAACCAAAACCAGGTGAACAACGACGACGCCAACAACAACGTCCGTACCGTGTTCCCTTCGGCCGCGGTGGTTCCAGATGAGCCAGAAGCCTGCCGAATTGATGTGACGGTGCAGCCGCCCGTCGCCGGTGGAACGCAGCCGACTTATCCGGTGCTCGTCGACGCCTACATCGGTGGAAACAAGGGCCTTGGTCAGTACCTCGGACGTGTCAAGATCGGCAGCGCAGCCGAGCTCGCAAAGACCGTGACCTTCTGGTACACGGGAGCCGGCGACGGCGCCCTGCTCCGCCTGCAGTCGGTGGATGCAGAAGGCAAGTCCAGCATGATCTCCAGAACCGTCAACGCCGCTGGCCCTGACCGTTGTGGACCGGCGCTCTGGATTCAGCAGGGTATCTCGCAGGCCGACCCAACCTTTGACCGCAAGATTGTCTTCGACGTGATGTCGTCTGAGGCAATCCAGGGTGGATTGACCGCTGCCGCGTTTGAATTTAGCGGCACCGCAAAGGGCCAGCAGGTTGTGAGCATCACGCCAGTTGACAGCAACCCAGCGACGAACACTCGTTGGACGGTTGTGACAAAAGCAAACTCAACCGGAACCGTTGTGCCAACCATTAAGGCGGGGACCGTCAAGGACCTCGTTGGCAACCTCAACGCCGGCGCATCCAACACCATGGGAAGCCCAGACCCGGTTGACCCAACGATCAAGCGCGCCCCGGTGAACTTCGCCGGCGCGGTTGACGCTGATGAGATTCTTGGAACCGATGTTCGCGACCTTGACCACTCGGTGCTGTACAACTCGCCGCTCGCCCTCACCGCTCCTGCCGACCTCAAGCTGTCGGTTACCGAGCCAGGTGGAACTGCTGCCCTCGACGGCACATACCGCGTTGAGAACGTTGCGGTTGATGACCAGGGCCGAGTAAAGAAGGCTCCGCAGGACACCCTCGTACTCGAGCAGTCGTGGAGCAACCTTGTCCCGGACCCGGCACTGCCGAACCCGGGCCAGGCCGCAAACGCGCTGGCAAAAACGCTCGCAAACAACCCGGCTATCAACGCAACCTCGCCGACGATGACAACGCTTGACCGCTTTGTCGACATCAAGACGCAGGCAATCGACAACCTCGTTGTTGACGGCACCCGCCACGTGGCACTGAGCACCGCGGTTGTTTCGACCGATGAGGAATTTGCAGGGTTGCTGCTTGAGGACCTCGACGTTTCGGTGCTTGATAACGATCAGCCGGTCGCCGCCTCCTCTGTGCTTGCCGTGCAGACAAACAACGTTTTGGCCACGGGGCAGCTCAAGAACGTGCTGACCGCAACGGTGAAGAACGCTGACGGCGCCCTCGTGAGCAATGCCCCTGTGACGTTCAATGTGCCAGCAAACACGTCGTGGGTTGGTGCCGACGGCATCCCAGGAACAGCGGATGACGTGGTTGGCGGCGACGGAGTTCAGGCGGTTGTAGCAACCAATGCCTCCGGCGTTGCCACCATCGAGCTGGTCTCGATCACCGCTGGTGCCTACCCCATCCACGCCTATGTGAACGGCAACCAGGAGATCTCTGGGTCTCCAAAGACGGTCTCGTTTACTCGAGTCCCGATTGACCTCACCTCGGCAAACACAAACTTCACCGTTTCGACTGGAGGGGTTGTTGCGGATGGCGCGAGCACGCACGAGATTACGGTTTCGCTGCGCGACAACATTGGCAACCCGGCAACCGGCTGGGCAGCTTCGCTTGCAGCCGCAGCCGCACCCAACAGCGGTGTGACCGTTTCGGCCTTTGCCGCGACGGCAACGCCAGGCCTGTATTCGGCCACCGTGAAATCAACCGTGAGCGGCAACAAGACGGTGACCGTGACCGTGACTGACGACGCATCCGTTGCTCACTCGCTCACCATGCTTGTTGGTGGCAACAACGTCGCCTCGTTCACCGCCGGAACGCCGGAGGTTGGCGCCGGCAAATCAACCGTGAGCATCGACGATAACAACAACCGCGTCGCAAACGGCGTTGCATCACACACGGTCACAACCGTGCTGAAGGACGCCAACAACAACCCAGTGACCGGCGCGGCGGCATCCCTCAGCGCCACGATTGCTGACAACGCTAATGCGGCTGTTGTTGCAGGCTCCTTTGTAGAGACCTCGACGCCAGGCGTGTACACGGTTCAGGTGACCTCGACGGAGGCTGGCGCGCAGAGGGTTACCGTCTCGTTTGACGGCACGCTCGATATCGGTACCGTCGTCGCAAACTACGCTGCCGGTGCCGTCGACCTCGACAACCCCGGAACCACCTACACGGTGTCAACGGGGGACAAGACGGTTGGCACCGGTTCACACACCGTGACGGTGACGCTTGCCGACGAGTTTGGCAACCCCGTTTCTGGTCAGTCGGCGCAGCTCGTGAGCGCAACGGCCTCGAACCTCGGAACCGGAACGGTTTCCGGGTTCACCGAGACCTCGACCGCCGGAACCTACACCGCGACGGTCACCTCGACCATCGCCGGCGCAAAGCCAATGACCGCTCAGCTGACCGGCCAGGCGATCACGCTTGCCGGTAACGGCGACGCGCAGTTTGTCTCTGCGGGTGTTGACCTTGGCAACTCGGCGACCCACTACTCGGTCTCGACCGGAGACGTGTCGGTTGACGGAGGCTCGCACTCGGTGACCGTGACGCTTGCCGACGAGTTTGGCAACCCCGTTTCGGGCAAGGATGCGCTGCTCACTGCCTCAAACACCGGTTCGCTTGGCACCGGTTCGATCTCGGCATTCACCGAGTCGGCTACTGCAGGCACCTACACCGCAACGGTAACGTCGAGCGTTTCTGGGGGAAAGACCATCACGGCAACCCTCGACGGCGACGACGTGACCCTGAGCGGAAACGACGTTGCGAGCTTCACCGCTGGCGGTGTTGACCCGAGCAACGCGGGAACAACGTACTCCGTATCCACGGGCGATCAGACGGTTGGTTCTGGTGAGCACACCGTGACGGTGACGCTTGCGGATGCAAACGGCAACCCGGTGTCTGGACAGGAAGACGGCCTTACCGCCTCGACCCTCGACAGCCTCGGTACCGGTGAGATTGCAGACTTCTTCGAAACCTCAACCGCGGGAACCTATACGGCAGCCGTGACCTCGACGGTCGCGGGAGCCAAACAGATCACGGCGGCCTTCGGAGCAGACGAGATCACGCTTGACGGAAATGACGTTGCGACGTTCATCTCCGCCGGTGTTGACCTTGGCAATGCATCCACGAACTACTCGGTATCGACTGGCGATCAGCCGGTTGGAACGGGAACACACGTTGTGCTCGTGAAGCTTGCCGACGCGTTTGGCAACCCGGTTTCTGGCAAGGCTGCTGAGCTCTCAGCGGCAGCTGCTGAAGACCTCGGCACCGGAACCATCACGGATTTCACCGAGCTGAGCCCCGCTGGAACCTACAGCGCGACGATCACGTCAACCGTTGCCGGTGGCAAGACCGTTGAGGTCACCCTCGGCGCAGCGGATGTTGCGCTGAGCGGCAACCGCATCGCAACGTTTGTGTCCGGCTCGGTTGACCTTGGAAACGCATCCTCGAACTACACCGTCTCAACAGGCGAGGTATCGATCGACGGAGGCTCGCACTCTGTCACGCTGAAGCTTGCCGACGAGTTTGGCAACCCGGTAACGGGTCAGGCGGCACTGTTGGTCGCCGCGACAACTGACGCGCTTGGCTCCGGCTCTGTTTCGGCAGTGACCGAGACCGCGACGGCTGGCACGTACACGGCATCCATCTCGTCGAGCATCGCTGGTGACAAGACGGTTACCGCGACCTTCGACGGCAACCAGGTGACGCTCGTTGGCAACAACGTGGCCTCCTTTACCTCCGGTGGTGTTGACCTTGGCAACGCGGGTACGAAGTACTCGGTTTCCAGTGGAGACCAGACCGTGGGTACCGGCTCGCACACCGTGACGGTGACGCTGTCGGACGCCGAGGGTAACGCGGTTCCTGGGCAGGCAGCCGCACTCACCGCCTCCACAGCTGACTCGCTTGGAACCGGTGGAATCTCAGCCTTCGTTGAGACCTCAACCGCCGGAACCTACACCGCGATGGTCACCTCGACCATTGCGGGTGGCAAGGTCATCACGGCCACGCTTGGCGCCGGAAGCATCACGCTCGACGGCAACGACACCGCAGCGTTCGTCTCTGACGAGGTTGACCTGGCCAACGCCGCAACAAGCTACTCGGTATCAACCGGTGAGGTTTCGGTTGCGGGAGGATCGCACTCAGTGACGGTCATCCTCGCCGATCAGTTTGGCAACCCCGTCTCCGGACAGGTCGCCAAGCTCAACGCCTCGACCGCCGACTCGCTCGGAACCGGCACAATCACCGGCTTTGTCGAGACAGCCACCGCCGGCACCTACGCGGCAACCATCACCTCAAGTAGCGCGGGAGACAAAACTGTCACCGCACGCTTTGACGGCGATGACGTCACGCTTGACGGTAACGACGTCGCGACCTTCATCTCTGGTGGAGTCGACCTCGGCAACGCTGGCACGGCGTTTACCGTCAGCACCGGTGACAAAGTTGTTGGCTCGACGCCGCACAGCATCGAGGTGACGCTGTCGGATGCCGACGGTAACCCGGTTCCCGGTCAGGCAGCTGGCCTGTCGGCAACGGCAGTTGGCTCACTCGGCACCGGCGTGATCAGCGCGTTCACCGAGACAGCAACGGCAGGAACCTACTCGGCAACCATCGGCTCAACCATTGCCGGAGAGAAGACGGTCACCGTCAACTTTGGGGCAGGTAAGGTCACCAAGGCAGGCAACGACGTCGCGAACTTCATCGCGGCTGGTGTCGACCTGAGCAACGCCGCCACCTCGTACTCGGTTTCGACCGGCGACGAATCGATTGACGGAGGCTCGCACACGGCAACCGTGACGCTGGCCGACGCCTACGGCAACCCCGTTTCTGGCGCCGCTTCGCTCATCCTCGCCGCTACGACCGACGGACTCGGCTCCGGAGCCATCTCGGCCTTCACCGAGTCGGCAACGGCCGGAACCTACACGGCATCCGTCACCTCAAGTATTGCCGGATCGAAGGCAGTGACCGCCACCTTTGAGGGGCTCGATGTGAGCCTCGACGGCAACGGATCGGCCGCCTTTGTGGCCGGTGACGTTGACCTTGGCAACGCTGGAACGGCTTACTCCGTTTCGACTGGCGACCAGACTGTTGGCACCGGCGAGCACACCGTGACGGTGACGCTTGCTGACGCCGAGGGCAACCCGGTTGGTGGCAAGGCTGGCAAGCTCAGCGCCTCAAGCACGGATTCGCTTGGCACTGGAACGATCGGTTCCTTCACCGAGTCGGCAACGGCAGGCACCTACACGGCAGTCGTCACGTCGACGGTTGCAGGGGCAAAAGCCATCATGGTTGAGTTTGATGCCGACCAGGTGACGCTCGACGGCAACGATGTTGCGTCCTTCGTCGCGGCCGGTGTTGACCTGAGCAACGCGTCAACCAACTACTCGGTCAGCAGTGGTGACCAGACCGTTGTGTCTGGCTCGCACACCGTGACCGTGAAGCTGGCCGATGAGTTTGGCAACCCGGTTTCGGGACAGAGCGCGCTTATCGCCTCTGCGACTGCTGCTGACCTTGGCACCGGAAGCGTCTCGGACGTTTCTGAGACCGGGGCCGCCGGCACCTACACGGCAACCGTGACGTCATCCGTCGCTGGAGCCAAGGCGCTCACGGCAACGTTTGACGGCAACCCCGTCACGCTCAACGGCAACGGCGTCGCCACCTTTGTGGCCGGCAGCGTTGACCTTGGCAACCCGGCAACCAACTACTCGGTTTCTACCGGGGATCAGCCCGTAGCAACGGGAACCCACACGATTACGGTGGCGCTGCAGGATGCGGTTGGCAACCCGGTACTCGGCCAGGCTGCACTGCTTGAGGCGACCACAACGGATGCGCTCGGAACCGGCACGGTTTCAAGCTTCACCGAGGTCGGCCAGTCGGGCATCTACAAGGCAACGGTCACGTCGACCATCGCGGGTGGCAAGAATATTGCCGTCACCCTTGATGGAGCTGACGTGACGCTCGCCGGCAACGGAGCGGCCAGCTTCACCGCCGGTTCGGTTGACCTCGATAACGGCGCGACGGTTTACTCGGTTTCGACGGGCAACCAGCCGGTCGGCTCTGGCACGCACACCGTCACGGTGGCGCTTGCCGACGAGTTTGGCAACCCGGTCTCCGGACAGGACAGCCTCCTCGCTCCAGCGACGACCGGCGATCTTGGCACAGGTTCCTTCGGAGCCTTTGTTGAGTCGGCGACGGCGGGAACCTACACGGCAACCGTGACGTCATCCGTCTCTGGCGCAAAGCCAGTGACCGTTACGTTCGACGGCGACGCCGTGACGTTGGCCGGCAACAACCTTGCCAACTTTGTCTCCGGCGGAGTTGACCTCGGCAACCCTGCCTCCAACTACACCGTTTCAACCGGTGACGTATCGATCGATGGCGGTTCGCACTCGGTAACCGTCACGCTGGCGGATGAGTTTGGCAACGCCGTTGGTGGTAAGGCCGCTCAGCTACTCGCCGCGACCGCCGACAGCCTCGGCTCTGGCAGCATCGCCGCCTTTACCGAGTCGGCAACGGCCGGGACGTACACGGCGACGGTCACGTCGAGCGTGGCCGGTGGCAAGACCATCGCCGCGACATTTGACGGAGACCCCATCACGCTCGCAGGGAACGACGTCGCGTCGTTCATCGCTGGCGGGGTTGACCTTGGTAACGCCGGAACGAAGTACTCCGTTTCGACGGGTGATGAGACGGTCGGTACCGGCTCGCACACCGTGACCGTTCAGCTGTCGGATGCCGAGGGCAACCCGGTTCCCGGACAGGCAGGAACGCTCACGGCATCCACAACGGATGCGCTCGGAACCGGCAGCATCACCGCCTTCACCGAGTCGACAACCGCTGGCACCTACACGGCCACGATTACCTCAACCATCGCTGGTGGCAAGGATGTTGTGGTTGCGCTTGGCGCCGGAAGCATCACGCTTGACGGCAACAAGACGGCGACGTTTGTTGCTGCCTCGGTTGACCTTGGCAACGCGGCGACGAGCTACTCCGTTTCGACGGGGGAGCAGACGGTTGGCACCGGTTCGCACACCGCGACGGTGACCCTCGCCGACGAGTTTGGTAACCCGGTCTCCGACCAGGCTGCCGCGCTCACGGCATCCACAGCAGATGCCCTTGGCACCGGCGTGGTGAGCGGCTTTGTCGAGTCGGCAACTGCTGGCACGTACACGGCCAGCATTACGTCGACGGTTGCAGGAGCGAAGACCATTGCGGTTGCGCTCGGTTCTGACGATGTGACGCTTGACGGCAACGATGTTGCGACGTTCGTCTCGGCTGGTGTTGACCTTGGTAACTCGGCAACGAGCTACTCGGTTTCTTCTGGCGACGCGTCGGTTGACGGTGGTTCGCACTCGGTAACCGTGCTGCTTGCTGATGAGTTTGGGAACCCAGTTTCGGGTCAGGCTGCGCTTGTTGCGGCTTCCACACCGGATGCGCTTGGTTCCGGTTCGATCTCGGCGTTTGCTGAGACCGTGGCTGGCACCTACGTGGCAACGGTGACGTCGAGTGTGTCGGGTGGCAAAACCATCGCGGCTACCTTCGACGGCGACGATGTGACGCTTGACGGTAACGACACGGCGACCTTTATTGCCGGTGGTGTTGACACCGGAAACGCTGGAACGGCGTACTCCGTTTCAATCGGTGACGAGACCGTTGGTACCGGTTCGCACACCGTGACGGTGCTGCTGGCTGATGCCGATGGCAACCCGGTTCCCGGTCAGGCTGCTGGCCTCACGGCATCAACTACGGATGACCTTGGTACCGGTTCGATCAGTTCCTTCACGGAGTCGACGACGGCTGGCACCTACACGGCGACGGTCACCTCGACCATCGCCGGTGGCAAGACCATCACGGCTACCTTCGGTGGCAACGACGTGACGCTTGACGGCAACGACACGGCATCCTTCGTTTCGGCTGGTGTTGACCTTGGGAACTCGGCGACAACCTACAGCGTTTCCTCTGGTGACGCCTCGGTTGACGGTGGTTCGCACTCGGTAACGGTGCTGCTTGCTGACGAGTTCGGGAACCCTGTCTCTGGCCAGGCTTCGCATGTTGCGGCTTCGACGTCGGATGCGCTTGGTTCCGGTTCGATCTCGGCGTTTGCTGAGACCGTGGCTGGCACCTACGTGGCAACGGTCACGTCGAGTGTGTCGGGTGGCAAGACCATCGCGGCGACCTTCGACGGCGACGACGTCACGCTTGACGGCAATACCGTTGCGACGTTTATCGCTGGCGGCGTTGACACCGGAAACGCTGGAACGGCGTACTCCGTTTCAATCGGTGACGAGACTGTTGGAACAGGTTCGCACACCGTGACGGTGTTGCTGGCTGACGCTGATGGCAACGCGGTTCCCGGTCAGGCTGCTGGCCTGACGGCATCGACTACGGATGACCTTGGTACCGGCTCGATCAGTGCGTTCACGGAGTCGACGACGGCTGGCACCTACACGGCGACGGTCACCTCGACTATCGCCGGCGGCAAGGCGATCACGGCTACCTTCGGTGGCAACGACGTGACGCTTGACGGCAACGACACGGCATCCTTCGTTTCGGCAGGTGTCGACCTTGGTAACTCGGCCACGAGCTACTCGGTTACCACTGGAGATCAGACGGTTGGCACCGGTTCGCACACCGTGACCGTGACGCTGGCTGACGAGTTTGGCAACCCGGTTGCCGGACAAGCCACGGGCCTTGTTGCCGCAACGGTTGCGGGCCTCGGCGCCGGATCCATCACCTCGTTCACCGAGTCGACCACTGCCGGCACCTACACCGCAGAGATCACTTCAACCCTCGCAGGGGCAAAGGCCATCACGGTCAACCTCGGCGTTGGCGAGGTCACGCTCAACGGCAACGACACCGCGAGCTTCGTTTCGGCAGGCGTCGACGTGGGCAACGCATCCACCTCGTACTCCGTCACGACGGGCGAGGTCTCGGTTGCCGGCGGATCACACACGGTTACTGCCGTGCTTGCCGACGAGTTTGGCAACCCGGTCAGCGGCCAGGCAGCCGAACTGCTCGCAGCAACGGCTGACGCGCTCGGAACCGGTTCGATCACGGCCTTCGTAGAGACGGCGACCGCCGGAACCTACACGGCAACCGTGACGTCATCCGTCGCAGGCAGCAAGGTTGTTGCCGCCACGATTGCTGGCGACAGTATTTTGCTGAACGGCAACGGCACCGCGGTCTTTATCGCCGGTGGAGTTGACACCGGAAACGCGGGTACGAAGTACTCAGTTTCAACCGGCGACCAAACCGTTGGCTCGGGCTCGCACACCGTCACGGTGCTGCTGGCTGATGCCGATGGCAACCCGGTTCCCGGTCAGGCAGCTGGCATCGTGGCATCCACAACGGATGACCTCGGCACCGGCTCGATCAGCGCCTTCACGGAGTCGGCTACCGCTGGCACCTACACGGCGACGGTCACCTCGACGGTCACTGGCCACAAGAACATCGCGGCTACCTTTGGTGGCGACGACGTGACGCTTGACGGCAACGACACGGCAGCCTTCGTCTCGGCTGGTGTTGACCTTGGGAACTCGGCAACGAGCTACTCGGTCTCCACCGGTGACGAGACGGTCGGTACCGGCTCGCACACGGTGACGGTGACGTTGGTTGATGAGTTTGGCAATGGCGTTCCAGCCCTTGCCGGCGACCTCACCGCGGCAACCGCCCAGGCGCTCGGAACCGGTTCGGTCTCGGCCTTCACCGAGACGGCTACTGCCGGCACCTACACGGCAACAGTCACCTCGACGGTTTCCGGCAACAAGGTGCTGACCGTGACGCTCGGCTCCGATGAGGTCACGCTTGACGGCAACGACACGGCAGCCTTCGTCTCCGCTGGTGTTGACCTTGGGAACTCGGCAACGAGCTACTCGGTCTCCACCGGTGACCAGACGGTTGGCACCGGTTCGCACACCGTAACCGTGACCCTGGTTGACGAGTTTGGCAACGGCGTTCCTGCTCGTGCTGGCGACCTCACCGCCTCGACGGCTGACGCGCTTGGTTCGGGTGCCCTGAGCGCCTTCACCGAGACGGCAACCGCCGGAACCTACACGGCAACGATCACCTCGACTGTGGCCGGAGACAAGACGATTACCGTCGCCCTCGGATCCGATGAGGTCACGCTTGACGGCAACGACATGGCTTCCTTCGTCTCTGCTGGTGTTGACCTTGGGAACTCGGCAACGAGCTACTCGGTCTCCACTGGAGATCAGACGGTTGGAACCGGTTCGCACACCGTGACGGTGAAACTTGCGGATGAGTTCGCAAACCCCGTCTCCGGACAGTCGGCAGACCTGAGCGCAACAACGCTCAGCGACCTCGGCGCCGGAACAGTAACCGGCTTTGTCGAGACGGCAACGGCTGGTACCTACACGGCGACGGTCACCTCGACCATTGCCGGTGGCAAGACCATCACGGCTACCTTCGGTGGCAACAACGTGACGCTTGACGGCAATGATGTTGCGACGTTTGTCTCGGCTGGTGTTGACCTCGGCAACAGCTCGACAACCTACAGCGTTTCCTCTGGTGACGCGTCGGTTGACGGTGGTTCGCACTCGGTAACGGTGCTGCTTGCTGACGAGTTCGGGAACCCGGTCTCGGGTCAGGCTGCGCTTGTTGCGGCTTCGACGTCGGATGCGCTTGGTTCCGGTTCGATCTCGGCGTTTGCTGAGACCGTGGCTGGCACTTACGTGGCAACGGTCACGTCGAGTGTGTCGGGTGGCAAAACCATCGCGGCGACCTTCGACGGTGACGACGTCACGCTTGACGGCAATACCGTTGCGACGTTTATCGCTGGCGGCGTTGACACCGGAAACGCGGGTACGAAGTACTCCGTTTCAATCGGTGACGAGACTGTTGGAACAGGTTCGCACACCGTGACGGTGTTGCTGGCTGATGCCGATGGCAACGCGGTTCCCGGTCAGGCTGCTGGCCTGACGGCATCAACTACGGATGACCTTGGTACCGGCTCGATCAGTTCCTTCACGGAGTCGACGACGGCTGGCACCTACACGGCGACGGTCACCTCGACCATCGCCGGTGGCAAGGCGATCACGGCTACCTTCGGTGGCAACGACGTGACGCTTGACGGCAACGACACGGCATCCTTCGTCTCGGCAGGTGTTGACCTCGGGAACTCGGCCACGAGCTACTCGGTCTCCACTGGAGATCAGACGGTTGGAACCGGTTCGCACACCGTGACCGTGACGCTGGCTGACGAGTTTGGCAACCCGGTTGCCGGACAGGCAGCTGAGCTTGTCTCGACCACGGCGGATGCCCTCGGAACCGGCGCGATCAGCGCCTTCACCGAGTCGGCAACGGCAGGAACCTACACGGCAACCGTGACCTCAACGGTTGCGGGCGCAAAGGCCATCGCCGCGACGCTCTCGGGCAACCCGGTCACGCTTGCTGGCAACAGCGCGGCGACCTTCGTGGCCGGCGGAGTCGACGTGACCAACGCTGCCACGCAGTTTGTGGTGACCTCTGGTGATGTTTCGGTTGAGGGTGGCGAGCACAGCGTGACCATCACGCTCGCCGATGAGTTTGGCAACCCCGTCTCCGACGAGGCAGCCTCTCTCACCGCCGCAACGATTGACGGGCTCGGAACCGGTGTCATCACCGCCGTGACCGAGACGGCAACCGCTGGCACCTACACCGCGACCGTGACGTCAAGCGTCTCAGGAGGCAAGACGGTTACCGCGCGATTTGGTGCCCAGGCAATTACCCTCGTTGGTAACGGAGTCGCAAGCTTCGTGGCCGGCGGCGTGGACCTGAGCAACTCGGCAACGTCGTACTCCGTCTCGACCGGCAACCAGCCGGTGGGAACTGGTGCCCACACCGTTACCGTGACGCTCGCCGACACTGCTGGCAACGCGGTTCCCGGCCAGGCAAACGGCCTGACCGCTGCAACGGCTGACTCAATTGGAACCGGTTCGATCTCTGCCTTCGCAGAAACGACCACAGCTGGAACCTACGAGGCAACCATCACGTCAAGCGTGTCGGGCGGCAAGGATGTGACGGTCACCTTTGGTGGCGGCGACGTTCAGGCCGACGGCAACGATGTGGCTCGCTTCACGGCAGGCGCAGTTGATCCAGGAAATGGCGCGACGAACTTCGTGGTGACCACCGGCGACCAACTGGTTGGCTCTGGCTCGCACACCGTAACCGTTTCGCTTGCGGATGAGTTTGGCAACGCGGTTCCGGAGCAGGCGGCAACGCTCGCTGCGACCACGGCAGACGCCATCGGTACCGGCTCGATCAGCGGGTTTGTAGAGACGGCAACTGCCGGAACCTACGAGGCAACCGTCACCTCCACCGTCACCGGTGGAAAGACGATCGCCGTCACCGTTGGTGGCAGCCAGGTGACTCCCGCTGGTAACACCGTTGCGAGCTTCACCGCTGGTGACGTTGATCTTGGAAACGGGTCAACCAACTACGGTGTCTCGCTTGGTGACGTCTCCGTTATCGGAGGTTCGCACCTCGTCACGATCACGCTGACGGATGAGTTTGGTAACGGCGTTCCAGGGCAGGCTGCCCTGCTGGTCGCCACCACCGGCGACGACCTCGGAACCGGCGCGATCAGCGCTGTGACCGAGACCGCCACGGCTGGCGTCTACGAGGCCGTTGTGACCTCAAGCGTCTCTGGTGCCAAAACCATCGGCGTTGAGTTTGATGGTGACGCGGTAACGCTCAACGGAAACAACATTGCCAGCTTTGTCGCTGGTGGCGTTGACCCGAGCAACCCGGGAACCTCGTTTGAGGTCTCGACCGGCGACGAGCTCGTTGGAACTGGTTCGCACACCGTGACCGTGACGCTCGCGGATGCCAACGGCAACCCGGTTCCTGGGCAGGCTGCTGGACTGACCGCGTCGAGCATCCACGCCATCGGAACGGGAACCATCTCGGCCTTTGTTGAGACGGGAACCGCAGGCACCTACACCGCGAGCATCAGCTCGACGGTTGCGGGGGTCAAGGACCTGGCAGTGAAGTTTGGAGCGGGTGACGTGCTGAGCGTTGGCAACCACGCGGCAAGCTTCGTTGCGGGAGACGTTGATCTCACAAACGGAGCGACCGGATTCTCGGTCAGTACCGGTGCGGCAACCGTAGTCGCCGAAACGCACACCGTGACGGCCACACTCGCTGACAGCTTCGGCAACCCGGTGAGTGGACAAGCGGATGCGCTGGTTGCGCTGACGAGCGACGACCTCGGTGCTGGTGCCATTGGCAGCTTCATTGAGTCGGCAACGGCGGGAACCTACACCGCGACGATCACATCGAGCGCGGCGGGCATCAAGGTCGAGACGGTTACCTACGGTGGAAGCGCTGTGACGCGCGGCGGAAACAACGCCGCACTGTTCATCGCCGACGTCATGGACCCGAGTCAGACAGTGATCACGGCGGTCTCGCCCGTGGTCGCCAACGGCACAGACGCCAGCACGGTCACGGTGACGCTGCACGACCAGTACGGTAACCTCATCACGGCCCGCACCCCGGTTGCGCTGCACAGCACAATCGGAACGCTCGGAACCGTCACCTTCGACGCCGGAACCTACACGGCTCAGCTGCGCTCGAAGATTGCCGGAACCGCCGCAGTGACGGTTGACGTCAACGGCGCAGCAACAGGTGCCTCTGCCGACGTTGTGTTCCTCGACCGCACGGCTCCAGAGCCGCCAGTTGTGGATGTCACGGATGGTGGAACGGTGACGGGATGCGCCGAGCCCGGCTCGACCGTCACGATCTACGACGCAAACGGCAACGAAATCGGATCGGCCATTGCCGGAGACGATTGCCGCTTTGAGATCGTGCTCAACCCCAAGCTGGAGCCGGGAACTGAGATCACGGTAGTGGCAACTGACCCTGACGGAAACGTCTCGGGGAAGGTCACCGTTCGGGTTGGACTCATCTGGATGGAGCTGCAAGCGGCATCCCTCGAAGCTGGACAGAAGCAGGTGGCCTACGGTCACAACTTCCAGCCGGGTGAGACCGTCTCCGGTCTGCTGCAGTCGACCCCAGTTGACCTCGGCACGCAGGTGGCTGACCGCAACGGTGACGTGACCTTCGAGTTCACGCTGCCAAGCGACATCGAGATCGGTACGCACACCGTGACCCTGTCAGCCGACTACAGCGGAAGCGTCAAGAAGACGTTCCAGGTTGTCGCAACGACCGGGCTCGTCGTAACGGGTGGTGACGATCTTGCGCCGCTCGGCTACGGAATCCTGCTGGTGCTTGCCGGTGGCGCGCTCTTCTTGCTCGCTACCAAGCGTCGTCGGGAAGAGACCGAACAGAACGGTGCACATCGCGCCTAAGCATCAATAGATAGGGCAAAGGTCGGGAGCTGTGCGCTCCCGACCTTTCGCCCGTTATCCTTGCCGCAGGGCATCCACCGCGGCACACCAGTTCACACGTTTTGAAACACAGGAGAAACTCATGAAATCGTTCACAACCTTCGCCCGCACATCATCAATTGCCGCCGTCTTGGTTGGTGGGCTGCTGCTCACCGGCTGCACCGGGTCAAATTCAGCGTTGCCTGAGGGCGTACCTGCTGACGTGAAGGCGGTCTCCGGCGAGGTCACCAACGTCGCCTCGTCAAGCGACTCAAACTGGTCGTTCTCGGTCGAGGTAGCTGATGAGAATGCCCAGAACGATGCCGTCAAGAAACTTACGGATGCCGGCTTCCGAGTGGTCGGCGAGAACGAGGCCGACGGGGCCAAGACCTACGCCCTCACGAACGACAAGGTCAACGTCACTATCGTGCTCACGCAGATCGAGAAGCAGCGCGTGGTTGTGTACAACATCGTGAAGCTGTAGCCACGCTTCGCGTGCTGCTGGCCCCGCCTCTCATAGACTTGAGGTATGACTGACGCACAGCCAATGCTCCCAGCTCCCCGTCCTCCCTCACGGGTACTCCTTCCCGGTATCGCGGTTGGATTCTTCATTATTTCGCCGTTCCTGTTGCTGCTCGGATACATGATTTTCATGGGAACATCGAGCCGCGGATTCTTTGAGGGCGCACCAACCCAAGTCATCATTGGAGGTGTGGTTTTTGCTGCGGGGTTTGCTGCCCTGATGATCGCGTTTGCATTGGAGGGCGTGCGTTCGATCGCGCAGCAGCACCTCGAGGCAGTGCGGGAGATCGAGCACGCCAAGGGTGACAACGGGTAGTTGTTGCGGAAGCGTTCCGTCTCCTCAGTACCGTCCTTCCTGGTACGTAACCTGCCCCGCGGCGTACTTATTCGCGCCGAAGAACCACTCAACGAGGCCGCGAGCCATACTCTGGGCCCGACCGGCTGAGCCAGAATTGCTCCCTGATCAATAAACGACTGTCGCCGACTGTGGGGTCTCTCGCGGCAGCGTTGTTTGGTATTTAGGGGAGAACTGTGAATAAACATCTATTCCGTTCGGCACTCGCTGCAGCGGTTATTTCTGGGGTCGTTTTGGCTCCCGTCGCGCCAGCTTTGGCGGCGCCGGGGGATCCGGAACTGTCATACGCCGTGTCCATTGGCGACGTGCAGACGGGCACGGCGCCGTTTGATGCGACCGCTGGGGCCGGACGTGATACGTCGCCAACTGACAACATCTTGCGGTCGCACGACACGGTGGCCTGGGACGTCGCCGTGTCGGTGAACTCGCTCACGGGGGCTTCAAACGACGCAAAGAACGCGACCATTACCTACGTCTTGCCCGACGGGCTCACCTGGAACGCGCTGCCGGCCCAGTGCCTATCGCCCGTTGGAGGCACGCCTTCTGGTGTGAGCGCTGACGGGAAAACGGCGACGTGTAACCTCGGAGATATCAAGCTTGGTTCGTCACCGGTCATCACGTTTTCCGCCACCGCCGGCAGTCAGCCAAACGGCACCACGCTTGCTTTTGCGCCCGATGCCATTTCGTTTGTGACGGATGACGCAACAACTCCCGCTGTGAGCACAAGCCCAACTCCGCTGACAATTACGTCTGCGCCGCGACTGAACATGACAAAGGTGAAGTCTCCCTACACGGCATCAAACGTGCTCGGGCCTGACGGCGTGACGCGCGGCTGGAACATCCAGTACGGCGTGACGATCACCGTTCCCGAGATGAGCACAAAGGGGCTCAGGGGGTACCAAACGCCCGATCAGCCCATCACCTTTGTTGACGATCTGAGCGGCATCAGCCCACACGCGCAGCTGGTTAGCGTGAAGGGAAGCGACATTACGAATCACGCCGAATTCCCGCTCTTTAGCCGCAACTCGACCTCGGCCGATGCGGTTGCCAACGGCGGAGCCTGGTCAGCGGTGGCGGATAACGCCAACCCGCAAAAGGTGACCGTCACTATCAAGAGCGCAGATCTGACCGGTAACCACTTGCCGACCAAATCTCGGGGCGGCTCAGTGCTCGCCGACAATAAGGGCTACCTCTCGCTCGGATACGTGGTTGTCTTTGTGCCGATGAGTGACGTCCCAGGGTATGAAACCGGTGCCGGAATCCTCCAGACCTCAAACGTCGTGAGTGACCTCGTGGCCAACGGCTATGACGCGGCGGGCAACATTGTTGCAAATGTGGGGGAAGACCCGTCGGATAATACGGTTCCCGTCAAGCTGACTATCGCGAATCAGGGCGCAATGTCCAAACGATTCACCGATATCATCAACAATCCGAGCCGGACCCCATACCTTCCGCTTGGCACCGCATCGGACCGCTCGGGCGACGGGCCGCTTGAAGCCGGACAGCAGGTGCAGTCCTACCTAGCCTTGCAGAACGGATCGGCCGCAACAGCGTTTAGCGGCGTGAAAGCGTGTGACATCTGGGACTCAACCGTTCTTAACCTCGCCAAATTCCGTACGGCACCCTCAGGCGGTTGGGCCTGGCCAGCAGGTAGCGAGGGGCAGCCAGCGTACGCTCGTGGAAACAACCTCGCCGGTCATTTTGAGTACCTCACTGGGATGACGCTAAGCCAGGATCAAAACACCCGCTGGGGTCAGATGCAGACGTTTACGTGCGCGGATAGCGCTGGGGTGTGGACGGATCAGGCCACCGCGCTTGCGACTCCCGGTTTTGATCTCAGCTCGGTTGTTGCCGTGCGATTCATTGCTGATCAGGGCGCGACGGTTGCCGCCGGTCAAAACAACGTTGTGTTCCTCATCAACCTTGAGCGGAAGCAGGACGTTCCCTCCGGCCAGATTATTGCCAACATGGCCGGTTGGAGCAGCCCGGATCTTGGCGGTGGAACCTATCGTGGAAATGACTACGATCCGGCGGCCAACATCGAGCGCTCGACGGCATCGCATAATCCAACGACGGGTGACCGGATGATTGCGGTTGATGCCGCGATTAGTGTGAGCAAAACGGCAAATCCGGCCCGAATCGCCGCAGGTGCTGCGGGAAGCTTTACGCTGAGCCCCCGCGTGCTTGACGTTGGGGTGCAGGGAAGCGATACGGCGAAGTCAGTAACCCTCACCGATACGATTCCCGCCGGCCTCACCTTCCTCCCAACGGCTGAATCCATTGGTGGCGAAACCGTGCAGGCCCCCTCGATCGCACCAAGTTCGGTTGTGGTGAACGCCGACGGTTCAACAACGGTCACGTGGGAGTTCTCGTCTCTGACGAGGGGTCAAGAACCCGTGGTGACCTATTGGGCCCGTGCGGCGCTGACCGCGCGTGGAGACTACGTCAATACGGTTGCCGTTTCGTCTCCGTCAGACGGCACCTCGCCTGCCCCGGGAGACCTCCCGATTATTGCTGGTGACCGGCACATGGCGCAGGCCACCGTGTCGGTTGACGGTGTTGCCGGAATTGCCGTGTCGAAAATTGCCCTCAACCCGGTGATTACAGCGGGTGAAGACTTTTCGTGGCGGGTAGACGTCGCAAACGGCTCGACGGTGACTCCCCAGACCGGCGCATCCGTCATCGATGTGTTGCCATTTCTTGGCGACGGGAGGGCCGGATCGACCTCGCGCGTGCCGGCAACTACGAACGAGGCAGAGTACCGTCTGACCGGCCCCGTCTCGCTTCCGGCCGGTGCAACCGCCCAATACACAACCGATGATGCCGAGGCCGTGCAGCTGTCGCAGACGCTTGGTTCTGGCCAAGGCACAACCTACGGCGCGGGCGTGACCTGGCAGGATTTTGCCGCTGTTGAGAATCAGCTCGCCATGGTGACGGGTATCAAGGTGACGTTTGCCACGATGCCGCCACTGTCGAACACCCATTTCACATACACGCTCACACACGTCACGGGCAGTGAGGGCGGCATCTGGGCGAACAACGCAACGTTCCGCACGGTTGAGGCACCGCTTGGTGTGCTGTCGAACACCGTGACCACCACCATGGTTCCTGGGCCCGTTTCGATTGACCTGGTCAAATCGGCATCCGCCCCTGCCAACGGCGTGAGCTATGTTGCCGGCGAAACCATCAACTATGGCTTTGTGGTTACCAATACGGGCTCACGTGAGCTGCATGACGTGACGCTCAGCGAGTCGAACTTTGTGAACGGCGCCGGCGAAGCGCTTGAGCTCACTACGCCAATTACGGCCACGCAGCCCGCCGACTTTGACGGTACGCTCGCCCCCGGGGCATCCGTGACGTACAGCGCAAGTTACGACGTGACGGTTGCCGATCAGATGGCGGGCGGCGAGATTGCAAACACCGCGGATGTGAGCGGAACCCCAAACGCGGGGGATGCCGTCACTGATGAGTCGACGGCCGCCGTAAACGTTGATAAGGCTGAGCCAGGGATTGAACTCGTGAAGTCGGTTGCAAACGCACCGGCCGACGGCGTGGCCTTCACCCCTGGCGAGCAGATCGCCTACAACTTCACGGTGCGCAACACCGGGAACGTGCCGCTTCTCGATGTCACCGTTGACGAAGGTTCCTTCACCAACGGCAACGGAGCTGAACTCAAACTGGATGGTGGCCCAACCGCTCCAGATGGGTTCGATGGCACGCTCACCCCTGGTCAGCAGGTTGTGTTCACCGGCACGTATACCGTCACGGCGGCGGATGTTTCGGGAGCGCTCCTCAACGTTGCAACGGCCAGCGCCGCGACCCCCGCCGGTATCACGCCGGGTGAGGTGACTGACACGGCCAAGGTCTCAACGACGGTTGCCGGTCCGGAGGCCGCAGCGGTTATTGGACACACGGCCGCAGAGCAGCTGACCCTCACCGGGGCCAACAGTGGGTTTGGCATCGCCGTGCTTGCGCTGCTGCTCATATTGTTCGGCGCCGTGCTGCTTCGCCCGACAACACTCATGAAGCGGCTGCGCTCGCGCACCGACCGCTAACGGCACACGTTCCGTTGTGTGAACGCCCCGCCCCGCTCAGCTGCTGGGCGGGGCGTTCTGCGTTGCGTATGCCCATGGATTGTTGGCTTTGGGATGCTGCGCCACGCGGTTGCGCGCGAAGCGCCTCGGAATACTCCCCGCCCCAGATTGTTGCACCTGGTATGCACCGCAAACGTATCGGCTTCCTCAGCTTTGGCCACTGGCATCCACACGAATCGAGCAAGACCAACACCGGCGGCGACGCGCTTGTGCAAGGCATTGAGCTCGCGGTTGCCGCCGAAGAACTTGGCATCGACGGCGCCTATTTTCGGGTGCACCACTTTGCCCGCCAGCTGGCGTCGCCATTCCCGCTGCTTGCTGCAATCGGAGCGCGCACGTCGCGGATCGAGATCGGCACCGGCGTGATCGATATGCGCTACGAAAACCCGCTCTACATGGCGGAGGAAGCGGCGGCGGCCGACCTCATCAGCGCCCATTCCGGTGGCGAAGGCCGCCTGCAACTCGGTGTGAGCCGCGGTTCACCCGAGACGGCGCTCAACGGCTCGCACGCCTTCGGCTATGTTCCGGGAGAGGGCGAGGATGATGCAACGCTCGCCCGCGAAAAGACGGCCCTGTTCCGCGCGGCGATTGCTGGAGAGCCAGTGGTTCGTGCAGACCCCCGGATGGGCCCTGACGGGGTGCTCGCCATCCAACCGCAGTCGCCCGGCCTGCCAGAGCGCATCTGGTGGGGCTCTGGCACACGCGCCACCGCTGTGTGGACGGCGGAGCAGGGCATGAACCTCATGAGTTCAACGCTGCTCGTAGAGGATACCGGCGTGCCATTTGACGAGCTGCAGCTTGAACAGATTGAGCTCTACCGCGAGGCCTGGAAGAAGGCTGGTTGGCAGCGCGAGCCGCGAGTGAGCGTTTCGCGCAGCGTCATCCCCATCATCTCTGACCTCGACCGACAGTATTTCGGTCGTGATGGGGACGGCGAGGACCAGGTTGGGATGCTCGAGGGCGTGCGCGCCCGCTTTGGCAAGAGCTACACGGGAGCGCCAGACGTGATTGCGGCTGAGCTTGCAAAGGATGCCGCTGTGCAGGCGGCCGACACCGTGCTCCTGACCGTGCCAAATCAGCTGGGCGTCGACTACAACTCGCGCCTGCTTGAAACGATCGCGCGCGATATCGCGCCGGCCATTGGGTGGCAAAAAGCCGAATAGTCGCCAATCTCACGACCCAGATCAGAGGATGGCTGCCTGTACAGTTGGCATGATGCAGCCTACCGTGGAGTACCTGACGACCGATGTCCTCGACATAGCCTTCGAGCGGCGCGGAGATTCAAGCGGGTTCCCTGTTGTCTTACTTCACGGATTCCCGTATGACCCGAGAAGCTTTGACGCTACAGCCGAAGAACTTGCGCAGAACGGCGCGGATGTTATTGTGCCGTATCTGCGTGGGTACGGGCCAACACGCTTCCGGTCGGATCGCACTCCTCGGTCAGGGCAGCAGGCAGCACTGGCAGCCGACCTGCGTGATCTGATCGACGGGTTGCAACTCGACAAACCGGTCGTTTCTGGTTTCGATTGGGGAGGGCGCGCGGCCAACGCCACGGCCGCGCTCTGGCCAAACAAGGTTGGCGGGCTCGTCGCGATTGGCGGCTACAGCGTGTACAGCGTGAAGCGCATGGCCTCGGTGCCAGACGTACCCGAGTTTGAGGCGAAAGACTGGCACCAGTGGTATTTCCAGATCGAACGCGGGCGAGAAGGTCTGAAGCAGTATCGGCGTGAGATCGCGCGGCAACTGTGGAGCGAATGGTCCCCTGGCTGGCAATTCGACGACGACACCTTTGAGACGACCGCACGGTCCTTTGACAATCCGGACTTCGTCGACGTGGTCGTGCACTCGTACCGGGTGCGGTACGGCCTTGCGCCTGCAGATCCCGCGTACGATTCCCTTGAGACAATTCTGTCGACCTTGCCGCAGATCGAAACACCCACCATTGTCATCGATCCAACAAATGATGCGGTTATGCCGCCGCTTTCTCGCGAAGGGCACGAAGCGAACTTCACTCGGTTGGTCGACTACCGTCATTCGTCAGTTGGGCATAACACCCCGCAAGAAGATCCAAGAGGCCTCAGCGCATCCGTTCTGGACCTGATCGAGGTTATTCGGGCGGCTGATTGACACGGTTCTGGTGCAGGGCAGGCGCTCCTCGAAGCAGTCCTTGGCACTGACCCCGCGAGCCTCTGGGTGGTTGGAGAGAATCCTAGGGCGTGGGCCTTTTACGGACCCAACGGGTTTCGTGTAGAAGGTGCGCGCCAAGAGACCGGGTTCGGCACCGGTGCTGACGAAGTGCGGATGATCCGCTGATGAGGTTGCCTCGTGAGCCTATTGCCGGGCAGACACCGCATTCATAAGCTCGGTGCGCGAGCTTTCTGCGTTCTCCACTGACAGGTATAACCGATGGAAGTCGTGACCTGGGGCGATGGAAATCGCCAGTGCCTCCCCACGGCCAGAGTAATTCCAATAGTGCTTTTCTCGACCGGGGTGGAAAGTACCGCTTCGCTTGCCAAACGCGCTCAGCCCCGGATACCGCAGCCCCGTTCTGATTGTTTTTGGCTGCAGTTCGACACGAACATCGACGATGCTGTCGAGCGGCACAGTGATTTGCGTGCGGAATCCCCAAAGCTTGTCGAATCCCCTTGGGATAACAACAAGCACAGCGTTGTCGAGGTGCAGCGTGTTTCTGCTGGTCACTCCTCAACCTCCGTAGCGCGTATCTCATTTCATTTGGCAACCGGCAGGCCGATTCGGTTCCATTCTTTCAGTGTTTCACTCGAATGTTTCCCAAGGGAGGGGATCTTATGCCTCTGCGGTAATACGTTTTGTTTCCTTGTCGCCTCGCTGATCGGGTGTCACACTGTACTGAGAATCAACACGACACTTTCTTTCCCCTCGCCGGACGAGAGTCGAAACTCTATGTTTGCAGCACGTGTGGTACAAAAATGGGTTGGGGCAACGCTAGCGCTAGCGCTTGCTGTTGGGGGCAGCCTCGTTGGTGCCTCGGCCGCGGTCGCCGCGCCAACTCCGCAAACCTGCAATTATGCCGCTGCAGGGCAGGGTGCATATGCCAGAACGTTGTGTTGGGTGGATATGACGGGCTATTCGGATGCCGCTGCCGGCGCAGGGAATGGCCAGGCAATGGTGCTCAACCTTTCCGGCGGCTACACGATGACGTACTCCATCCAGCGCAGTGGTCGGCAAATTTCGTCAAGCCCGTTTCCCCTCATCCCGAGCGCCTTCATCGGCTCTGCAGGTCACTACGGTGGCGTCTCAGGTCGCCCCGGTTTGTACCAGGTGAACCGCGCCGTCGATCCTGCAACAAGCTCAACGTTGCGGATGACCGACATCACCATGCGAGACGCCAACGGCAACCAGGTGACGGCGTTTTCTATTGTTGGGGTGGATGTTGAGCAAACCACAACAGGCGAAACCGACACCTGGACATCGAACGTGCCAATGACTCAGCTCACACCAATTGGCAACGCCTGTCCGCAAACATTTTCCGGTGTTGGAACTACAACGGTGGTCTGCGCCTCGGACAATACGCTCAACCGAACGGGAACAGCCATGCTGGCCGCCGAGAACCCCTCGTTCATGACACAGCGGATGCAGAATGCCACCCAGGGGGTTCAGGGCGTCGCCTTTGCGGTGCTACTACCAAAGGTACAGCTGAAAAAAATCGTTGACGGACGAATCGACCCGCTGGACAGCTTTGCGCTTTCGGTGAGCCCACAGGGGGGAGCCGCAATTGCGACCGGCGATACCGGCACAACGTCCTCGGCGACAACGGGCGAGGTTGAAACAATCGGCGCCGTCGCGAATGCGCCGTTTACGCTTGCCGAGACTACATCGCCCGGCAGCCTTTCTGGGTATGTGACGAGTTGGGCGTGCACCAAGAACGGGTTCGCCGACCCCAGCCTGCCGAACGGCCAGGCGGGAGATTCGGTGACGGTGAGTCCGGCAATTGGTGACCTCATCGACTGCACCGTGACCAACACTGCACGACCCGTCGGATTGACCCTCCAAAAAAGTGCCGGCCAGCCGGTGGATGTGAACGGCAACTGGATTACGGACGCAGGTGACACCATCGGCTATTCGTTTGTGGTGAAAAACACGGGCGAACTGGCGATGGACAACGTGGTGGTTGATGACCCGGTGATCGGCGCGGTGACCTGTCCCGTCGGAGTGCTTCTGCCGGGGGCTACCCGAGTCTGTGCGGGTGCGACGGATTACACCGTGACTGCGGCGGACGCCGAACGAGGCTTTGTGCTGAATCTTGCCGTTGCCACGGCGACGCCGTCAGGTTCAAACGCCACGATCACCTCGAATACTTCCTCGACGACCACACCGACCGAGGTTGCTGCCCCGATGCTTGAGCTCGTGAAGTCAGCGTCCGTGCAGTCACTTTCGCTCGCTGGGGATTACTACACCTACGCCTACACGGTCAGGAATACGGGTAACGTTCCCATCTCGGGCATCAGCATTGCCGAGGACGTGTTCACTGGAACGGGCACACCACCGTCAGCGGTATGTCCGTCAAACACGTTGGCACCGACGCTCGAGATGACGTGCACCGCCGAGTACATCGCAACTCAGGCTGACATCGACAGGGGCTCGGTTCTTAACAGCGCGACGGCGAATGGAGTCGCGGGTGGCGAAGTGGCCTCAGGCCAGTCTTCGGTCGAAATTCCAGTCGTTGCGTCTCCGTCGCTGGAACTGAGCAAATCCGTTGAACCAAGCGACACCGCCTCGTTTGTTGTGGGGCAGGGCGTCTCCTACACCTTTGTTCTCACGAATAGCGGTAACGTCACGCTGTCGAACCTCTCGGTTGAGGAGCGTGTCTTTACTGGCTCCGGCCCCATCGACCCCATCGCCTGTGGGCCGGAGGCCGCCTCTCTTCCCCCTGGCCATCACCTGGTCTGTCATGCCAACTATGTGCTGACACAACAAGACCTCGACGCTGGCACCGTGAAGAACAGCGCCGTTGCTCACGGGGCCACCCCGAGCGGCGGCCCCGTTGACTCCGGCGAGGCCATTGCTGAGCTTCCAGCGGATCAGGCGCCATCGCTATCGCTTGAGAAGTCGGCCGACCCAAGCACCGTTACAGCCGCGGGGCAGTCGATCGAGTACCGCTTCGTCGCAACAAATACAGGAAATGTCACACTCAATACGATCACCGTTTCCGAAACTCAGTTCAGCGGCGCGGGTGTGGCGCCCACCGTGGCGTGCCCGGCCCAAGCATCCTCCCTGCTCCCCGGTGAGTCCGTGATTTGTACGGCAACGTACGTGTCAACGCTCACCGATGTGGATGCCGGGGTCATTACCAATACCGCCGTCGCGTCTGCCCTTGGGCAGGGCGGAGCATCGGTGGATTCCTTGCCCTCCTCTGCGACAGTTATTGCCAATCCGCTCCGCTCTGTGTCGCTGCTTAAAACGGCGGCACCAGCCAAGGCCGATCAGAGTGGTGAGAGCATTACATACTCGTATGTGATCACCAACACCGGAACCGTGACTCTTTCCGACGTTGGCATCACTGAGTCGTCGTTCTCGGGCACGGGGGCGGCGCCCGTTGTGAGTTGCCCAGCTGGGGCACAATCGCTCGCGCCAAGCGCATCGGTGACCTGCACGGCAGCGTACGAGGCGACCCAGCCTGACATTGATGCTGGCCAGATAACGAACACGGCGACAGCTCACGGAACGGCACCAGCAGGGGGTGGACAGGTGAACTCGGAGCCCTCCACGGCGCTAGTGACGGCGGCACCCGTGCCAAATCTCACCGTCATTAAGACGGCCGATGTCTACTCGGTTTCGGCCGTTGGCGACCCTATCGAGTACTCGTTCACGGTGACAAATACCGGAAACGTGACCCTCAGCGACGTTCGCATCGTTGAGGGCGTTTTTACCGGTGTTGGCGCACCAAGCCCGCCAGCCTGCCCGAGCCCGGCGCTCGCACCGGGCGCGACCATGATCTGCACGTCGACGGTTGAGGTTCAGCAGCGAGACCTTGATGCCGGAATGGTAAGCAACACTGCATCGGCGTCGGGTATTCCGCCAGCTGGTGGAGACCCAGTGCTGTCGCCGCCATCAACGGTTCATATTCCGACGGTCGTGTCTCCCGCTGTCAGTCTGACAAAATCGGTGTCGCCGACGTCGATTGCTGCGGCCGGGGATGCTGTGCGGTACTCGTTCGAGGTGACAAACGTGGGCAACGTGACGCTTTCGGATGTTGAAGTTGTTGAAGCCTCGTTTGCGGGGAACGGAACGCCGCCAGTTGTGAGCTGTCCGGCTGCCGCTGCGTCACTTGCCCCTGCTGATTCGGTCATCTGCACCGCAGACTATGTTGCGACGCAGTCCGACGTTGACCTTGGCTCAGTCTCCAACGTTGCTGTCGCAGTGGGAACACCGCCGGGCGCAGCTGAAGGCATCCTGAGCCCCGAATCAGAGGCGACGTTCACCTCCGTAATCGCGCCGGCGCTCGCCGTTGCGAAAACTGCCGATGCCCCGGAATATGGCACAGGCGATCACGTGGGCTACACGTTCGTTGTCACCAACACCGGTAATGCAACGCTCACGGCCATTGTGATTAACGAGGTGGCGTTTAGCGGCAGCGGGCCGATTCCAGTGGCTGCTTGCCCTGTCGGGGTGGCGCTTGCCCCAGGGGAGACACTCACGTGTTCCGCGACCTATGACGCGACGGGACTGGACGTTGCGAATGGCCACCTCGATAATGTCGCGACGGCGAGCGGAACGACCTCAGGCATTGTCAGGTCGCCCGTGGTCTCTGACCCGTCGTCCGCGGTTGTCACTGCCGGGCCTCCGTCTGGCGGGGCGGCCTTGACGCTGACCAAGTTTGTTGATCCCGTGAAGCTTGCGACGTTCGCGGCAGGGGAGGTGCTCAAGTACCGCTTCGTGGTCGCCAATACGGGGAGCGAACCCATCGAGAATATTTTGGTCGAGGAGACGGTGTTCACTGGTCGTGGCGTTGCGCCTACGCCAACCTGCCCAGCAGATCTGCCCGTGCTGGTTCCTGGTGCGAGCGTTGTCTGTACGGCAACCTATGTGCTGACAGACGCCGACTCGGGGGCGCGGCAGATCGCTAATACTGCCATCGCTCACGGAGCTGATGCCAACGGCGACCCCGTCGATTCGTTCGACTCAACCGCAACGGTCACCGTCCCTCCGGCCGTAGCGCTGACCGGTGCTTCCGTCACCTGGATTGCCGCGTTCGCCGCGCTGCTCACGCTCGCAGGCCTTGCGTGCCTTGCGCTTCGCCGGCGGAACGCCGTGATGAGCTCACCGCCGCGGACGCCGCAACAGGGCACACCCGCTAGTCCCAGAGGTCGTCCTCAACAACTTTGAGCACGTCAAAGGTGTCGGTGAGGTAAATCGTCACTTCGGTCCGGTCGTCGCGTTCGACCTCAACTTCGTAGGCGTAGGGCTTCCCTCTCCCAAGTTCGTTCTCGATATCGGTGACGGTCCCGGCACCACCTGCTGCGGCAAGTGCTGCCGAAGCGATTGCCGTGATCGTTTCTTCGTTGAGGGAGGCGTTGCCGTCGTTATCGATGTCGATGTCAGAAACCAGCGGAATTGGCGTCGAGGAGGTCTGGGGTGCTGCGGATTCGGCTCGGGTATCGTCTGATCGATCGTTGTTGCGGCTGTCGCTGAGCGCGATAACCCGAGAATCGTCGTTCCGGTCGGCCAGATTGGTTATGGCTGCTGTTGCGGCGATTCCTCCGCCGAGCACGAGTGCGCTGAGCGAGACGATTGCAACGGTCATCCAGGTGCGTTCCGTGCGGGTGCGCCCACCGGCTGGTTGTAGCGCTGGTTGTGGCTCGCTAGATGCCGGTGTTGATTCGGGGACTGGGGGGATGTTCATCGTGTTCATGTCTCAAGAGTGCCGCAGGGGTGCTGAAGCGATCCTGAAGCATTCTGAAGGCACGTTCAGAAAGGCTGAGCGCCCGTCAGAATCCCGTTTCTCGTTCGTCAACGGGCGTCAGGAACAACACAAAACGAGCTCCGCCAAGCGGGGAATCATCGATCCTGACGGTCCCGCCGTGTGCCCGAATAATGTCGTGCACAATCGCAAGGCCGAGTCCCGAGCCTCCCGCATCACGGCTCCGTGATTCGTCAAGCCGCACAAACCGTTCGAAGACCCTGCCTCGCTCGGCGAGAGGGATGCCCGTGCCGTCGTCGTCAACGGTGACCCAGGCCCGCGGCGGGTTGCCGTTGGCCTCAATCACCCCGCAGTTGACCGCGATCGCCGAGTGTGCGTGACGGGCAGCGTTATCTACGAGGTTGCGGATGACCTGGTCGAGCAGGCTGGCGCTTCCGAGGGCCTGTGTCGCCGAGACGCCTGAGGTGTGCACGGTCAGCGGGTGAGTCGACCGGATTCGGGTCGCTTCCCGCGCGAGGATGTCGTCGAGGTCAACCGCGGCTGCCGCGACGTTAAGTCGCAGCTCATCCGACCGAGTGAGCAGCAGGAGCGATTCGACGAGGCGTTGCATGCGAAGCGCCTCTGTCAGGGTGTGATCGGCGAGTTGTTGCTCGTCAACCGTGCCTGGGTACGTCTGTGCGACTTCCGCGAGCTGGCGGATACTGGCGAGTGGCGAGCGGAGCTCGTGGGAGGCGTCTGACACAAATTGGCGTTGGGCGAGGTGAGAGGCCTGCAACCGGTCAAGCATTCCGTTGAGGGTGACCGCTAGCCTGGCGATTTCGTCTCGGCCTCCGGGATGCGCGATGCGTTGGCCAAGGTTTGCGGAGGTGATGAGTTCGGCTTCTTCGCGCATCCGCTCGACGGGGCGCATCGCCCTGCCGGTGAGCCACCAGGTCGTTGCGCCAACGGTGAGCAGAACCGCGGGTATGCCGACGGCGAAGACCAGCAGCAGCACCTGAGTTGGCAGTTCCGCGTCGCTCAGGCTGTAGAGGTAGACGATCGTGACGCCCTCGTTGGCGCCGGCATCGGAGGGCACCGTTTGGGTGACGGCAACATAGTTTTCCGTTTCGTCATCGTCGGTGAGGGTGACGGATTGGGGCCAGGAGTCGAACCTGAGCGGCCCTTCGTCTTCGAGGTCTTCTGATGCGTCCAGCACCGAACCGTCCGGGGCGATGAATTGGATGAGGCCGGAATCTCGGCGTGAATCGTCAACCTCGTCGATCATGGTCTCTGCGGATTCTCCACTTGCCAATCGGGTAGCGAAGACGTCTGCCCGTTGCTGGGCGGTTTCGGCGAGACTGTCGACACCGAGCGATTGGCGCGCGAAGTTGAGGGCGACCGCTGCGCCAATAATGAGCACAACCGCGAGCACGCTGACGGCTGCGATGGTGGCCCGCGCCCGGACCGAGCGGAGCGGCGGGCGGCGTTTATCCGCCATTTGAGGCCAAACGATAGCCGGAACCGCGCAGCGTACTGATCGAGGAACGCTCAAACGGTCGGTCAACCTTGTTGCGCAGGTGCCGGATGTAGACCTCAACAATGTTGGGGTCGCCTTCAAAATCGTCGTCCCAGACGTGGTCGAGGATCTGCCGTTTTGTGACGACCTCCCCGACGTGTCTCAGCAGGTATTCGAGCACGGCGGATTCGCGTGAGGTGAGGTCGATCGGCTGGTCTCCCCTCCGCGTCGTGCGGGAGGCCGGGTCAAACACGAGGTCGCCTGCCGTGAGTTCGGCCGGGCGCTGTGTTGCGCCCCTGCGGAGGAGCGCTCGAACCCTGGCGAGGAGCACTGCAAACGAGAACGGTTTGGTGAGGTAGTCGTCGGCTCCCGTATCGAGGCCTTCAACCTGGTCCCATTCGCCGTCCTTCGCCGTGAGCATCAGGATGGGCGTCCAATTTTTGTCGTCGCGGAGTGCTTGGCACACTTGGTAGCCGTTGAGGTAGGGAAGCATGATGTCGAGCAGGATGACGTCATACGGTTTTTCGCGCGCGAGCCAGAGTCCGTCGGTGCCGTTTTCGGCGATGTCGACGGCAAATCCTTCGGCTTCGAGGCCGGCTCGGAGCCCAATCGCGAGCCCTTTTTCGTCTTCGACTACGAGGATGCGCATGCTGGAGGCTCCTCTGGTGTTGGGTGGGCGGCTGCGTTGGGTTGGCTTTGGCGGTATGCGCCACGTGCAGCTTCAGGGCAACTCTTTCACACCGTAGCTGAAGCCCCGCTGAAACGGTGCGCTCCTGGTGTTGGAAAAACATGTGCTTGACCCAAAATCTTAAAACAATGTAGGCTCAGTTTTTACCAATCGACCGGGTGCAGACGAAGCCGTCCGCGGGGAAGCAGAACTGATGTCAACAAAGAACAGCGTCATCCACGCACCCGACTTGGAATTTGCACCGGGGCTCAAGCTTGACCTCAGCTTCCCGCCAGACGGTCAGCAGAGGGCCGGCGTTGTGGTCTGGCTGCACGGCGGAGCCTGGCGCGTTGGCGACCGCACACTCGCCCCAGACCTCGGCCGGTACTTCGCCGAGCGCGGCCTCATCATGGCGAGCATCGACTACCGGCTGAGCGGCGATGCCGTCTTCCCGGCCCAGCTGCAGGATGTGCAGGCCGCAGTCCGGTGGCTCGTGGCCGATCCGCTTGGCCTCGGCACGGCGGGGCATCCGATTGCGCTCTGGGGTTCGTCCGCCGGCGGACACCTCGCCGCGCTGTGCGGAGTGACTGCGGCGGAATCCATGAATATCGTTGCCGTTGTTGACGGGTACGGGCCATCAGATTTGCTGGCCACCGACCAAGACGTGCCACCAACACGCGGCCTGCTGGGCGCGGCCCCTGCCGATGCTGCCGAACTCGCCCGCGAGGCGAGCCCCGCGCATCGGGTTCATGCCGCGGCGCCGTCAATCCTCATCCTGCACGGCACGGGCGACACGCTCGTCCCCGCTTCGCAGAGCGTTGCGCTCTACGAAGCCTACGAACGTGCCGGCGCGGATGCCGTGCTCTACCTCATCGACGGCTTCGGTCACGGCTTCTTCAACCCGGCAGGCGGCGATGAGCTGCCGGGGCTTCCGCTCGACTCGGGGCGACTCGAATCCGAACCAAATGCGCCAGCAACGGTGCGAGCAACCCGCCAAGAGCGGCTCGCGAAGCTTCCGGCATCGGCCTCGTTTGATCTTGTGTACCGCTTCATTGCAGCGGAATGTGCCAGCGCATCCGCCAGACCACCGTTTACAAAGGAGTAACAATGTCCCTCATCGAACCCGGCGCCGCTGTGCCCGTCGTGAACCAGCTCCCAGGCGAGCCACAGCCCTATTACCTCGCGGCGGGCGAAGGTGACCGTTACGAGATCAACGGCGCGCTGTACACCGTGATCGCACGGCCTGAGGATACCGGCGGGCTGCACGGCGCCTACTACGTGACGGGCGGGCGCGGTTATCAGACCCCGTTTGCCTCGCACGCATCCGAACATCAGACGGTTATCGTGTTTGACGGCGTTGTTGAGTTCTGGCTCGGCGGCGAGGGACGTGTGCTCGCGCCTGGCGATGAGGTGCTCATTCCGGCAAACACCCCGTATTCATTCCGCTTCACGAGCAATTACACGCGCATCATGGTGTGGTCGGTACCAGGAACGTCGGTCGGACTCATCACGGCCGTTGGCAAGCGGGTGGATGCAAGGGTGCGGCCAAACCGCCCAACCTCACACGTCTCGACTGAGGAGCTTCGCGAGCACGGTCAGCTGCTTGGCATTACCTATCCGGATGCGCAGCGCCCAGACCCGGTACGGCAGCACGACGCCAAGCTGCCGGGTTCGGTCGAACCGTACTACCTGTCGGCGGGCGAAGGTGAGCGCCGCACGTTCTATAAGCAGCTCAACACGTTCATCTCGCGCGCAACCACGACAGGCTCCGACTCGTTCGCCGTGCACACAACCGGCGGCCGCGACGGCTATATCCCGCTGCACTTTCACGAGCGTCACACCGAGAACTTCCTGTGCCTCGAAGGCCGCATCTGGCTCTACGTCAATGGACGGGAGGTGTTGCTCACGAAGGGTGACGTTGTGCACGCGCCGCCAGGCACCATCCACTCGTTCAGCTTCGACGCCAACCACACGCAGATGGTTGGCTTCCTCGGGCCAGCAATCTTTGAGAAATTCTTCGACTACATGTATCCGCTCACCGACGATACCGAGTTTGTCGATCAGGGCGAGCCCTATTTCCCCGGCGAGGCCTTCGGGCGGGTGCAATCGGAGCTGGATGTTGTGGTTGTTGGGCCGCCCCCAACCCGCACGATAGCGCTCGACCTGTAGCCGCGTTTTGGCCTGGCCAGCCGTCCCTCGTTGTTCGAGGCAGCGATTGTGGCCGGGCCAACGCTCGATTGAAACGTTACGGGAGCAGTACAGCATTCAAGTTGAGCGGCAGCAGGTCCGGTCCAACGGTGGATGCGTCGGTCACGATTGATGACAGCACACGAAGCGCATGGTCGCGGACGCCCCTCGCAAGCTCAACCTTTCCGCCGGAGATGACCCACTGCAACTGCAGGCCGTCGCGCACTGCGATGGTTTCGCGGGCGATAGCGAGGTAATCGGCATCCGCCCTGAACACCCCGCGTTCTGCTCCAGAGTGCAGGAGCGCCGCAAGGTCGGTAATCGTGCGCTCGTAGCGCTCAGCAAACAGGGCGTGTGACGGGCTTGTGATATCGGCGGATTCTGCCGAGAGCAACACAAAGAGTTCGATAAGCCCTGGTTCGCGTTCAAAGCGCAGCGATGAGACGACCATGCCTCGGAAAATATCGAAGGGGTCTGATGCCGGTCCAACCCCGCTCCACCAGTGGGCGGTCTGGTCAAATCGGTGTTCGGCGACGGCGAGCAAGAGCCGTTTCTTGGAAGGAAAATGGTACATGAGACCACCCTCAGACAGCCCAACATCGGCAGCAATCTGGGCGAGCGGCGTTTTGTAGTAGCCGGCCGCACCAAATTTGGCGGCCGCAACCTCGATGATCTCGGCCCGCTTTGCGCGCCCGACTTCGTAGCTGCCCGTTGATCGCCGTGTTCGCATGCCTAAGCGTATCGCGTTGTCAATAGCCGTATTCTCAGGGTTCTCCGGTAATCTCGCGGATAAGCGTTAAGGCGGCTCAGCCTGCCGAGGCAACATGTGATCGACACCCGATGGGGATTGGGTGCATCACCTCAGGCCGGTATGAGTTCTCCTGACGCGTGCACATGATTCATTGGGGGCATGTGATGGCCGTAGCGATTGCTACTTGATTATTTGGGGACATATCTATGACTTCTCGCGTATCTGCGAAAACGATTCTCGGATCCGGCATCGCCGGCTTGCTGCTTGCTGGTGCCGTTGGCACTCCGGCAATGGCTGCCGACGCCGCGCTCATTAACTTCACTGATGACAATTTTCGGGCCTGCATTAATGCCGGATTGGGGCAGCCTGCTGACGCCGACATTACGACAGAGCAGGGCGGTTCGGTAACCTACCTTTCCTGTAACTCCATGGGCATTGAATCGCTCACCGGCGCTGAAGAGCTCTACAACCTCACATACCTCTATGCCTCAAGCAACAGCATTACCGATGCAACACCGCTGAGCGGCCTGAGCAAACTCACCTCGCTCTCACTCGCGGTCAACCCGTTGAGCGACGTCTCCGGCATCGGTGGACACCCTGAGCTCAGTCGCGTATTCCTCTACCAGACGGGCGTGAACGATATCAGCGGCCTAACCGACCTTCCCAAGATCTTTGGGCTGTATCTGAGCGATACGGGCGTAACTGACCTTACCCCGCTGGCTGGCCTCCCATCGCTTGAACAGTTTGCCGCCCAGAACAACGGAATCGTGTCGCTCGCCGGAATCGAGACCCTGCCAAACCTGAGCCAGCTTGTGATTGATGGCAACCAGATTTCCGACCTCACCCCGCTGGCTCAGCTGAGCAACATGGAGCAGCTGCTCCTGAGCAACAACGAGATTTCGGATGTGGCGCCGCTCGCTGGGCTTTCGTCGATGTGGCAACTGGAACTGTCGAATAACCACATTGCGAGCCTGTCAACTCTCGGTCAGCACGCTGCCCTCTCGGAACTGTACGCTGACGGCCAGACGCTGAGCCTCCCAGACGTGCTCGTTGATGCCGTGCAGGCGAACCCGGTCGTCTCGGTTGACGGCGTGTCAATCATGCCAACGTCCGCAACCGCGACGCTTGACGCCGCCGGCAACGCCTGGAGCTTTGCCGCGGCAGGCGCCAATGAGCTTGCCTGGGATGCTGAAGTGACCATCGGTTCAGCCACTGGCCCCTTCAGCGGAACGATCACACAGGCATCCGTGGCTGTGCCGGTTATTGACCCGACTGATCCCGCGATTGATCCAGAGACGGACGGAGCGGCTCCGGCCCCCGTTGACACCCAGAACACGGGTAAAGCGGCCGTCAACCAGCCGCTCGCGCAGACCGGTTCGGATCTGTCTGCCGCCGGTATCCTGACCGCAATCTTGCTCGTTCTTGGGGGCGCGCTGGCGACAACACATCGCCTCGCCCTTCGCCGCGTGAACTAACGCCACAACAACGGCTTGACATAAACGCCACCCCGGCATGCCGGGGTGGCGTTTATGCACTTGGGCTGCCCAGAACCTCGCTGGGGCATACCGTGCTTAGCGAGCAGCCGGGAGGGGAAGTGCGAAGGCGTCCCGCTCCACAACCTTGCCCCGAATGAAGATGAGCAGCAGGAGGCCAACAACGATGACGGGGATGTTCCCGACAGAGGCCAGCGTCGCGAGCGGGCCGTCAACGTGGTACTCGGTTTGCAGAAAAATGGCCGGATCGGTGCTTGCGTGCAGCAGGATTGGCCAGATGAGGTTACCGGTCACGCGAAGGGCAAGGTACATGCAGATTCCGAATCCGAACGTGTACAACAGCTGAATCAGCGTTGCAAAAAGCGACTGGCCCGTGAGCAGGTTGCCGGAGTGCAGTGCCGAAAAGACGGTGGCCGAAAGCACCGCAACCGTGATCTCGCGATAGTGCGCTTTCCGAAGCATCGTGACAACGAGGCCCCTCGTGAGCGTCTCTTCCGCGAACCCAATGAAGAGCCCTGCAAGAAGCCACGTAGCTACGACCCCAACGCTGACGGCCCCGTAGTCGATCGTCGCAAAACGCAGGATGTTGAAGATCAGGACAACCGCCACCGCGATCCACATCCACCATGACCCACGAATGGGCTGCGGCCGAAACAGCTGCGTGAGCCAATTCATCGACCACGCAAAAACGACGAGCAACACTCCGCCGAGTGCAACGGGCACCGCAAACGCAAAGAGGACATAGGCAGGACTCGAGGTGTCCTCAATGCGCGAGAGAATTGGCAGGAGCGTGAGCCCGCTCAGCTGGTACAGCGCGTAATACACGGCAGCAAGCAGAACGGCGCGCCACCAGCCTCCGCGCTCCCAGAATCGTCTCCACGGTGATACCGTAACCGGTTCGGTCATAATCTGAGGCCCCCCTCTAAGCGATGCACCGCACGATCGGCGGCCAGGTTTTGAGCATAGGGCTTTTGCGTCCTCGGCTGCTAGTCCATCGTGCGTGATTCGGCGTCGGCAAGGATTTGCCGGTACGCAGCCGCCACGGCATCCACCGAGCGTGCCGCAATGTCAACGGCCGTTGCCACGTCAGATTCGCCGTACGCGCCGTCTGCATCGAGGAAATTCATCGAACCGATGACCTCGCCGCCAGCGATAACTGGCACGTTGATAATTGCCCCGCAGCCGAGCTCCTCGATGGTGGCAGAATCAAAAAAGAAGTCGCGAACTGCCTGCACATCAGGCCCGAAAAATGGCTGCTGACCACGAATGACCTGCTCGATCCAGACCTGGTTGGTGTCATCGGCAAACGTCTTGATGCCGCCAACCGGATAGACCTCCGGGTGCGTCGTAAAGATACGAGCCATGCTTGTGCCCTTGTCAGCGATCGCAGAGATCGTGAACAACAATGCTCCCGGCGACTCGAGGGCCGCAGCGTGGATGGCGTCGAGCGAGTCGAACTGGGTGGTCATAGGTCCTCCGATGTGGTTGGGGCGGTGCCGGTCTGCGGTGCGCGGACCGTGCGGATGCTGTTGGTTGGCGGGTTTTGCAGCGCGCTTGGCACGATGCCAACGCTTGCGGTTGCGGTTGAGACGGTGCCACTGACCAGGATGCCAGAGTTGCGGAGGGCCGCAACAATGAGGTGCACCGAAAGCGTTTTGCTCGGGTCATCGATGGGAACGTCAAGCGCCCGTGCCCTCGTCAGTCGCGCCTGAATGGTGTTGCGGTGCACACCGAGGGCCTGCGCCGCGGCAACCACAGAGCCGTTATTTGCGTAGTAGGTTTCGAGGGCGCTCGCGATGTGTTCGCCGTCTGCCGCTTCGAGCAGGCGTGGGACCGTGAGGCGGGCGATCTGCAGGATGGTGTCGGTGTCGACAAACCGCGCGGCGGCCTCAACGCCGAGCTGACCAAAGGCAACCACCCTGGTCGTACCGCTCGGCGGTACGCACTGCGCCGCAAGCCGTGCCTCGTGGGCTAGCTCGGTGAGCGAACGGCTCGGACTGTGTTGCCAGCGGGAGAGCCCTGCAGTGAGGCCAAGCTCCGCGAGGGCACCGCCAAGACGGGTGTTAATGTTGCGCTCGAGCTGCACAACGCTGTCTGGGTAGCCTGAGGGGACAACGGCGAGCCAGCCATCGTCCACCTCGGCGAGTGGGCAACGCTGTGCAACTTTTCGCCAGAGGAGACGCAAAACGGAAGTGAGCGCCGGCGCTCGTTCAGCACCGGGCTCACCCCGAATCCAGACGGCGACGTAGCGCTGGTCCGATTGCCAGCCAAGCTGCGAGAGCAGGCGGCTACCAGGGTTCCCTCCGCCCGCATTCACCTTGGCCCCGTTGATGTCGAGCGAGGGCTCGTCCTCGTTATCGCTGGCTCGTTCGTCAGGTGCCGTAGCGATCGCGTGAAGCCCAACAAGCGCCGACGTCGGCACAGCCCCACGTGACTCGGCGGCGTCGGCGGCAAGCCACGCGGCCTGCACCGACGGCGCCGCGACCGAGAGGATGGCCTGCGCGCTCGCGGCATCGGTTCCGTTGCTCAGCACAACCGTCGATATCCGCCCGGAGACTCCGCCACCAACGCTGGGCAGGTCGGCCGTCACGAGCGTGTGGCCTGCGGTGCTTGCATCTACCGTCCCTGAACCGGCTGACGCAACAACAATGTGATCAAATTCGAGCGAGACAACGGCGCCGCGAAGCTCCTTTGAGGCGGCCTTGAGGACCGTGTTGATGGTGTGTTCTGCGGCGACGGCCTGTGCGAAGCGGGCGAGCCGGATGCTCATACTTGAGGCCGCGGTCCCGAGCTCGCCGGCAAGCGAAAGGGCAACGGTGGTTGGGTCGTCAATCGCGGCAAGGAGCGAAATGTCGAGCCGCTTCGCTAGTGCAACGATCGAGCTTGAATACGGCGTATCGGCGACGATGACGGCGCTCGCTTTTCGCTCCCACGCTTGGCGGAGTGCAGACGAAACAAGCCAGCCGCTTGTTCCGATGCCGGCAGGGATGACCACAACCGTGTGCGGCGCTACGTTCCGAATCTCATCGGGCTGGGAGACAATCACCACGCCCTCAACGACGGCGCTTGTGCTTGTCAGATAGAGCGGACGGGTGCTGCGAAGCGACCCGTTCGCAATCAGCTCTGCAACGTTGAGCTGTGTGCTGTGCGGTGGTCTGATCATGCCTGCCTCGGATGCTTTACGGGAATGTAGAAAGCCTGGGGGGACGAGAGCGCGAGGCCCTCTGGCGTGTACCACTTTTCGTCTGCTGGAACGCTCAGGATATCGATGACCCTGCCAACCGTGATGTCTTCGAGACTCAGCACCTTGGCGTTTTCGGTGCTGAGCATGGTGATGATGTCTGGTGTTGCAGAGGCGACTGCGCCGTCAACAAGTGCGAGCACAATCTCATTGCGGATCTCAAGCCGAACGATGCGCCCGTTTGACTCATCCTCGAGGGTGATACTCGCCGCGTGGCTCGGCACCTGACGGTCAGTTTGCCTGGCGAGGGAATCAAGGTGGGTGACCCTCGCCCTCGCAATTCGTGTTGCGCCGAGGAGCGAAACGAGTTTGACAAATTTGGCATCGGCAGAGCCCTCACCGTCGAGGATGCGCCCGATCTTGATAAGCCTGCTGATCGAACCGTGCACGCCGTTGGTGCTCATCTGCGCTGCGGTGACCGGATACATCGCCGTCGCCGCCCAACCGCCCATTTCGGTGACGACCGCGCGGACAAGGATCTCGGCGCGAAACGCGGTTGCCGCCTCAATCGTGGCGCGCTCGCCGGTCACGCCCATCATGGTAATCGGGCTGATCGAGAGGCCTGCCGCGTTGAGGGTCGACTGGAAAATCATCGGAAAGACGCGGCCCATGCCATCCGAATCAAGCACGGGAAGGCCGGACTGTAGCCCAACCATGAGTGGGATGATTGCATTCACATTGGCGGCGGCCAGCGAGTAAATTGCGGTCACCTTGCGGCCGAGGCGCTTCTCGATATCGGCGATACAGGTCAAAAACTCGTCGCCTGACGGCAGCATCTCGGCAACCATCGGGCCCTGCGTGACAATCCCGATTGAGACAACAAGCGCATCCTGGTCAAGATCATCAACAGAGACGAGGTTGATGGGATGATCGCTGATTGCGTTGGTGATCATGTCGGCGTAGATGCCAAGCGATGACGGGTCGATGCAGCAGGCCAGGAAATGAGCCCCCGTCGTGAGCCTCGCAATATCGTCTGCGGTGAGCTTGGTCACGAGACCTCACCTGCCGCTCGCACGCGGAGCCGCACAACATCCGGGTTCCCAAACGGAACGGCAAACGAGTTTGCCTCGATGATGGATGCCGTGGTCGGTTCGGCCCCCAGGTGCACAACAATTGAGCGTGCGTCTTCTTCGGCGGCGCGCAGCACCCGGTTGAGGGTGTCAACATCGGGGGCCGTTGCGAAGCGGTCAACCCACACGGTGTAGGGGGCGATGGCACAGCCGACGCTCACCGCTTCGAGCCCGTCCGGCAGCGTGAATGTGCTCTGCAGGCGAAACGGCAGCGGCTGCGACGTGTCGCCCCGCAGATCGGCAATGAGCGGGGGAACGCGGTGGTTGAGGGTGAACGGGTGGCGAATGGCCGTGTTGCTCGCGATCGTGAGGTGTGAGCCTTCGTCGACGACGCTTCTGGCGAGGGGGAGCCCAGAGTGCATCCAGCTCACGCTTGTGCCCTCGTCCGAGCTGACAACGAGTTCGCCATCGGGGGCGGATGCAAGGAACGCAACGCCGCACAGTTCGGCAGCCCAGCGCGAGTACAGGGCGTGGATGGGCGTGACCGCGAGGCGGCGAACCGGCGCCTTACCTCCGTCGTTTTTGAGGTGCGAGAGTTCGGCCTTTGGGAGGTATCTGCTGCACGAGAGCTCGAGCATCGACGCAAGCTTTGCACCGGCAGAAGCGAGGCCTGCGTTCATGACAGCGGTGTAGTCGCGGTTCACAAAACTGCTCGACAAGAACTCGTGCGAGATGGTCACATGTAGTTCGCTGTTTGCCTCAAGGAGTTCATCGGCGATACGGGTTTCGTGATCGCGCGTGGTCATTGCGCCAACACCCGTAATTGCGATAGCCCGCGCTCCCGTCGAAAGTATCGCCGGGATGTGCTCGCGAAAACCGTCGAGGTCGAGGCTCGTGAGTTCCTGGCCGCGCAGGTCGTGGCCGCCCTTGACATGCACCGAAAGAATGACGGCATCCGCAGCTTGTGCAGGCAATTGGTGCGCGTGCATCGCGTCGGGCGGCCGTGGCGATACCCGGATGGCGACAACCGGCGCCGGGGTGAGCGTTTCGAGGACCCCGCTCACGTCGACCGTCGCCTCCCTCACCACACGAGGCGCGGCGCTCGAGATCTCGGCAAAGGCGGCAGCGACGGTGTCTGACAGGGTGGTGAATCCCGCTCGCGTTCCGGCCGCGACGCACGCGTCACCGTCGGTTATGGCGTAGTGGAACGCCGAAGGACTCAGCCGAATCCCCGCGCGCAGTGTCCCCCCTGAGTGCATGTATGGTCTTCTTCCATTTGCTGTTGTGGTCACATCCTAAGCGCTTTAGGTTCGGCGCTTCCGTACGAAGAGCCCATCGGCCGCCACAGCGAGCAGAATAAGCGAGCCAGTGACCACCTGCTGATACGTCGTGTCCCAGTGCATGAGGTTGAAGCCGTTGCCGATAACCGTCAGGATCATCACGCCAACAAACGCCCTCCACATAGCGCCCTGCCCGCCGAGGATGCTCGTGCCGCCAATGACAACGGCCGCGATTGCCGTGAGCTCGATGCCCGTCGCCATCGACGGCTGGGCCGAGCCGGCGCGCGAGGCAAGGATCATCCCAGCCATCGCCGAGCACACCCCGCTAATGGTGAAGACAGCGATGTGGATGGAACCCGTGCGAATTCCGCTGAGACGCGCGGCCTCCGCGTTGCCACCAACCGCGTAGATCCTGCGGCCAAACGTGGTTCCCCAGAGCACAATGCCAAGCACAATCAGGGTGACCAGCATGAGCACCGAACCAGCGCTGAGCCCGAAGATGCTCGGCCAGGTCCAGACACTGAACGCGAGGCTCTGGTCTGTGGTCGGCGCAACTATGTTGCCGCCCGTCATGACGATGGCGATGCCGCGGTAAATGATGCTGATAGCGAGCGTCCCGATGAACGAGTTGACGCCAGTCTTGACCACAACAAAGCCGGTAAAGAAGCCAAAAACGGCGCCGGCGAGGATCGCGCCGATGAACCCGGCGGCAACGCCAAACTGCTGCGTGACCATGACGCCGATAATTGCCGAGGCAGCGAGAGTTGCCGTCGACGAGAGGTCAAACACCCCGCTAATGATGCAGAGGGTCGCTGCGGTTGCGAGCAGGCCAACAATCGCGGCCTGGTCGAAGAGGTTGATGAAGTTTTGCTCCGTCAGAAACGTGGTGGTGTTGAGCGCAAGGAACAGCATGATGGCGAGCAGCCCAAACACGATTCCGAAGTCGCGAAGGTTCAATCGAAACTTGCGCGAAGCCAGTGGCGAGCGCTGCTCTTGGGGTTCAGGAGCGTCGATAATCGGTGGGGTAGATGTTGTGGTCATGGGATTCCCTATTTCATGAAGGCTGAAGTCATTACGTCGTCTGGGGAGGCATTGCGGTCGAACTCGTCTACGAGGTGACCGTGCCGCATCACGAGCACGCGATGCGAGAGGCCAATCACCTCATCGAGTTCGGAGCTCACTACGATGACGGCGGTGCCGCGGCCAGCGAGGTCAACGATGAGGCGGTGGATGCGAACCTTGGCAGCGATATCAACGCCTCTGGTCGGTTCGTCAACCATGAGCACGGCCGGCGGATTGAGCAGCCACTTGGCAAACAGCGCCTTTTGCTGGTTGCCGCCGGAAAGGCTCGATATGAGCGACCCCTGCCGTGCGCCGCGGAGGTCGACGCGCGCGCTGACCTCCTCAACCGCGGTTCGCTCGGTTGGCCGCTTGATGAAGCCGCCGAGCGCGCGGGCGCCGAGCGTTGGCAATGCAATGTTCTCGACTACGGGCCGCGAGACAACAAGGCCCTGGTCCTTGCGAGACTCTGGCACGAGCGCAAGGCCTCTCGCGATTGCCGAGCGGATGCTGTTGCCCTTGAGCGGTTTGCCGTGAATGGTGATCGTGCCAGTTTGGCGACGGTCTGAGCCAAAAATTGCTTGGAGGGTCTCGCTGCGCCCGCTGCCAACGAGGCCTGCGATGCCAACGATTTCGCCGCTGCGCACGGTGAACGTGACATCGTTCACCCTGGCATTTGTCATTCCGTTGACCGCGAGAACAACCGGCGCATCCTCGTTGATGGGAGGAACATCCGGTGTCAAGATATCGACCTCGCGGCCGACCATGAGGGCGACAAGCGAGGAGGGGGTGTGCCCGGCAACCGAGTCAGTGATGATGTGACTGCCGTCGCGCAGCACCGTGATGCGGTCGGCGATCGACAGCACCTCGTCGAGGTAGTGCGAGACGAGGATGACGGTTGTGCCGCCAGCCGCGAGCCTGCGAATGACCCCGAGCAGTTGCTCCTTCTCTGCCTCGTTGAGCACAGCGGTTGGCTCATCCATGCACAGCACCTTTGCCCCGCGGGCGAGTGCCTTGAGGATCTCAACCTGCTGCGCTTTCCCAATTGGCAGTTGGCCAACCTTCTCGTGCGGGTCTAGCTCAAATCCGGTTTCCTCGATGAGGCGGTTGAGCGTTTCGAGGTCGCTTGCTCTCCTGCTGAAGCCGAGGGTCTGGCTCCACCTGCCGAGGAAGACATTTTCGAGGACAGAGCGGTGGGGGAGCAGCGCGAGCTCCTGCGAGATGAGCGAAATGCCGTGGGCGATGGAGGCGCGGGGCGTCCCGAGCCGTACTTGCTCGCCGTCGAGGCTCACTGTGCCGCCGTCGGCAACAACAACGCCGGCCAAGATCTTGAGCAGCGTGCTCTTGCCCGCGCCGTTTTCGCCGAGGATGCCGTGCACCTCGCCCGGTTCGATGGTGAGCGAGATGTCGTGAAGCACAACGGCTGGGCCGTACTTCTTGGTGATCTGGGCGACTCCAATCTGCGGAGCGGCGGGTATATTCGCTGCCTGTCCCACGTTCGGACTCCCTTCTAAGCGTCGGTAACCTGCATCTATTTGCGACTTTCTGCGGAAAAATCCGTCTTCTCGCGCAGAAACTCGCAAATAGATGCAGGTGAGGGGTGGATGCGCCCGGCCGAGAGGTAGGGGGTAGCTGGGCGCATCCGGTTGGTTGAGCTTTCCCTAGTCGGAGTACATCGACTCAAACTTGCTCTCGGTGAGCGCCGACTTGGTGCCCATACCGTTGTTTGGCGCGAGCGTCTGCTCGTTGATCGCCGTTTCGACCTGCTCGCCACGGGCCTTTGCCAGCCCAAGCTCGGTTGCCTTCTTGCCATTCGCAAACACGTCGGTCACGTAGATGGCAAACCAGCTGCCGTCGAGCACCGCAGCGACGTTTGACTTTGACGCCCCGTTTCCGATGAACTTGATGCCGGAATCGGCCCCGGCAACCGCAGCCGCCCCGGTGATTGCCTGCGATGCGCCAATCACAACGTCAACGTCTGGGTTCGCCTGCTGCACGTTCTGGAACGCCTGGCGACCGCTGTCAGCCGTGTAGCCACCCTCAACCGAGGCGACGAGGTTCACCTTTGGATTTGTCGCGAGCTTGTCTTTGACCGCGTTGGTACGCGCGTTGTCGAGGGGCAGCGCCTTGAATCCTTCAAGATAGGCAACGTTGCAGGTGTCACCTTCGACCTCGTCGCAGGCATCAAGACCAAGCTGGCCGAGCGCCTCGCCGTTGGTGGTCGGCAGGTCAACGATGCTGATGGCATCCTTCACCTGCGGGTCGACGGTATCGAACTTTGGCCCAACAACCGAGAACTCAACAACCACCGTGATACCTGCTGCTGTAGCTTCTTCGAGCGGGGCGATGAGCGCCTGGTTGTCGTTGGCCTGAATAACGATCACGTCGTATGCCTTCGAGGTGATGGCATCCTTGACCTGCTGCACCTGGACTTGGGCGTCAAAGTTCGAGTCGACAAAGGTGGCGTTTGCGTTGTTTGCCTTTGCCGCCTCCTCGATGCCGAGGAAGGTGCCCTGGGCAAAGCTGTTGGTCTTGGCAAAGCCAAAGAAGCCAACCTCAAGCTTCTCGTCGGCGCTTGCCGCCGTCTGGGTCGTCGAGTCGGATGCCGCGGGAGGCGAGCATGCGGTGAGCAAGAGCGAGGTGCCGAGCAAAACGGATGCTGCCGCGGCTGCTGTGCGGGTGCGTTTTTTCATGACAGTCCTTTCGTGTGAAACATGGGTGTTGCAGGGATTGTGTGATTACTTGGTGTATCCGTAGTGCGAGACGGCGAACTCTTCGGTGATGTAGCCGTTGAGGATGTCGTACTCGATGTCGTCGCGCGAGCGCTTGCTCACGTCGCCGAAGCCTCCTCCGCCGCCTACCGACAGGCGGACGATGTCGCCGGCCTTGACCGGGCGGGCGTTGGCCTTGAGGGTGTGGAACTCGTCTTCGCGGCCGGGGTTGATGACCACTTCTGGTCCCTGCGCGTCCGAGCCCCCGAAGAGGCCCCACGCCGGGGTCTCTGAACGCTCGAACCAGAGGCCAACAACGCAGTCAGTGAGGAATTCGTATTCGCGGGTGACGCCGTTGCCACCGCGCCACTGGCCAGGTCCGCCCGAGTTCGGCCTGATCGAGTACTCGTTGATGCGGAAGGGATAGCGCGTTTCGAGCATCTCGATGGGCAGGTCTTTGAGCGAGCCGTTGACGTTGTTGATCATTGCCGATTCGCCGTCGGTGCCGTTCCAGGCGCCCCATCCGCCAAGCGTGGCCTCCATTGTGACGAAGTTTCGGCCAGCATCCGGGTCGAAACCAGCGGTCGTGATAATCATCGAGTCGCCGTGGCTCGCGCTTGATACGCGGTCAGGCATCGCCGTCGACATGGCCTTTGAGACCAGGTCGATGAGCAGCCCGAGGTGCGAGAAGTACCACTGGCAGGGTGCGGGGGCGACGGCGCCGAGCACCGAGCCGGAGCGCACCTGGGTACTCAGCGGCCGGAACGAGCCTCCGTTCGAGTTTGAGTCTGGGCTCACGAGCAGCTTGTAGCCAACGCGAAGCGCCGAAACGGCCTGCGCGATTCCGCAGTTGACGGGGCCGCGCGTTTGGTCTGCCGACTCCGTCACATCGAAGTCGATGCTGTCGCCTGCGACCGTGACCTTGAGCTTGATCGGGATGGTCTGGTTGAGGTTGATGCCGTCGTTGTCGAGCACGCCTTCAGCTTCGTAGACGCCGTCGGGGATGCCGCGAACGGTTTCGCGCTCGATCTCTTCGGTCTGGCGGAAGATCTCGTCGCGGGCCGCGTTGAGGGTGTCGGTGCCGTAGCGCTCGACGAGCTCCTGCATGCGGATGGTTCCCATGCGGAGGGCCGCGATCATCGCGTTCATGTCGCCGATGGTCTGGTACGGGAAGCGCACGTTGGTGCGGATGAGGTCAACAACCGAGGTTTCGGTTCCTGCCTCGACGAGCTTGACGGGCCCCATCCGGAAGCCTTCTTGGAAGATGTCGATCGAGTCCATCGAGCCGCCAACATCCTTTGAACCCATGTCCATCCAGTGGGCGCGCGTCGCGGCGAAGCCGGCAAGCTCGCCGTCGACAAAGACGGGGGCGAAGATTGTGACGTCGTTGAGGTGGGTCCCGCCGAGGTAGGAGTCGTTGAGGATCCAGATGTCGTCTTCCTGCCAGACCTCGCGGCCGTGCAGCTCCTCGACCGCGAGCGAACAGGTCTCGAGGTTGCCGAGGAACAGCGGGAGCCCTGCCGACTGGCCGAGCACGCGGTGCTCGGTGTCGAGCAGCGCAACAACGCAGTCCCCGCCCTCGTAGATGATGGGCGAGTAGGCCGAACGGATGAGCGTTGCGTTCATATCCGCCGCCGAGCTGGTGAGCGCGTTGCGGATGATCTCGACCGTTACGGGATCAAGCGTGGTGTCGAGGGTGGTTGTGAGGGTGCTCATGGGTTAGTTCCCTTCGGAATCGTGTGAGCGGATGATGAGGGAGCCGAGCTGGTCGACAGAAACGGTGTACTCGGGCGGCACAACCGTTGTCGCGGTTTCTTCGACGATGACGGCTGGTCCTTCGAAGGTGTGGCCTGCGCCGAGGGCGTCGCGTCGCACGACGATTGCGGCGTGCTCAACCTGCTCGAAGACCACAGGGCGGATCTCGTGGGCAAACTCCTGCGAGGTTGCTTTGGGGAAGGCTGGCGCTTCGAGGTGGCCGAGGTCGCCAACCGCGTGGGTGCGCAGCGTCACGATCTCGATGGGTGCCTCGATGTTTGAGTGGCCGTAGCGCTCGTGGTACATCGTTGCGAAGCGCTGCTTGAGCGTGTCGAGGAAGCCTGGCTCGTTTGGCTCGTCTGAGGATGCCAGCGGCACGTTGAGCGTGAACTCCTGCGAGTGGTAGCGCACATCAACGGATGCCGATGATGAGCGGTTTTCTTCGGAGACGCCCTCTGATGCGAGCGAGCCTTTGCCCTCAGACTCCATGCCGCCTAGGGTCGATGCCATGTTGGCAACGTCGAGGTCTTCATCGAGGAAGAAGTACGGCTCAGAGAGGTCCTTGCGGATGTCGGTCTGCAGCATTCCCCACGCCGAGAAGGCGCCGGGGAAGCGGGGCACGATCGTCTCAGGGATGCCAAGCTCCTTCGCGAGGAAGACCGCGTGCATCGGGCCGGCGCCGCCGAAGGCGACGAGGCTGAAGTCGCGCGGCTCGATGCCGCGGGAGATCGTGATGGTGCGGATGGCCTGGGCCATTTGCGAGTTGGCAACGTCGCAGATGCCCTCTGCCATGTGCATGGGGTCGAGGCCAAGCTGCGACCCAACGGTGGTGAGCGCATCCAGCGAGGCCTTGCGGTCGAGGGATACCTGGCCGCCGGCGAACCAGTCGGGGTCAACGCGACCGAGCACAAGGTTTGCGTCGGTCACGGTTGGCTCGGTGCCGCCGCGTCCGTAGCAGGCCGGGCCAGGCGTCGCGCCGGCCGAGCGTGGCCCAACACGGAGCCCTCCGGCTTCGAGCCAGGCGACAGAGCCGCCGCCGGCGCCAACCGTGTGAATGTTCACGACGCTCATGAGCATCGGCAGGCCTTCCAGCTCTGCCTCGGTCGAGACATCTGGCTTGCCGTTCACCACGAGTGACACGTCAAACGAGGTGCCGCCCATGTCGACGCCGATGAGGTTTGGTCGCGACGAGACCGACGCGAGCTCGGCGTCACCAATGGCGCCGCCGACCGGGCCGGAGAGCAGCGTCTGCAGCGGGCGCTTGCGGGCCGACTTCGCGGTCAGCACTCCGCCGGATGACTGCATGATGTGCAGGGGAGCCTCAACGCCGCGTTCGGCGATCTTCTGTTCGAGGTCGAGCAGGTAGTTGCGCACAACTGGGCCGGTGTAGGCCTCGATCACTGCGGATGACGTGCGCTCGTATTCGCGCCATTCCTTTGCCGCCTCGTGCGACAGCGAAACGGTGAAGTCTTCGCCAAGTTCCTCAAGCAGGATTTCGCGGGTGCGGTCTTCGTGCGAGGCGTTTTTGTAGCTGAAGAGGTACGCGACGGCGACGGCACCGTATCCTTCAGCGAGTGCGCGGCGGGCCGCCTGGCGCACTGCAACTTCGTCGAGCGGGCGGATCTCGCGGCCCTTGCCATCGAAGCGGCCACCGATGCCGATGACGTCGCTGCGTTCGAGCAGGGGCTCTGGTTTGCGGTACTGGGCGTTGTAGAGCTCAAGGCGGGGCCCGCGGGCGATGTGGTACACGTCTTCGAGTCCCGCCGTTGCAAGGAGGAGCACACGAACGCCCCGACGTTCGAGGAAGGCGTTGAGGCCCTGGGTGGTTCCGTGCACAATGAACTCGATGTCGGAGAGGTCATCAACGATCGATTCGAGGCCGGTGATGACGCCCCCACTGAGGTTGCCAGGGGTTGTGGATGCTTTGGTCGCGGAATAGGTTCCGGTCTCTTGGTCGTACGCAACGATGTCGGTGAAGGTGCCACCGATATCCATCGAGACTCTGTAGTTCGGCATGTGTAATCTCCTCGGGGGCTGTTGTTCGTGCCCGTGTTGAGAGATCAAGCTATAGTGAGCCGTTTGTCGCGCAGTGTGCGGAATGCCTGTTTGCCGGCGTGAACGCTAGGCAGTCTGCATAAAGCCGCTCGGATGCCTCCCTTGGGAAGGGCGTTTCGGATGCGCGGAGAAAGTTGCGTGACCCGGCCGTTACCGCCGCGCAACATTATGCTCGCCTCGCCGGCGCGGGGTCGTGGCGCGTGAGGGATTAGCGTTCGGTGAGTACAGCCGTTACTAGCGAGATGGCCTCGTCAGTTGGTATCCCGAGCCTGCGGATGCTGCTCGCATAGTCGGCGGCTGCGCGTTGCGCGGCCCGGTGTGCGGGGTCGCCGTGCGTTGACACAAACGTGCCATTGCGCCCGCGTGTTTCAACGATGCCTGCCGACTCCAACTCTCGGTATGCCTTCGCGACGGTGTTTGGGGCGATTCCAAGGTCTGCGGCGAGTTTCCGTACGGTTGGCAGTTTGGTTTCCGCGGCGAGGTCGCCGCTCGAAACCTGAGCGATGACCTGCTCCCTGAGCTGTTCAAACGGTGGAACGGCCGACGACTGGTCGATCACTATGTGCACGGTTCCTCCTCGGCTGCTAGGTTCTCGGTTGCTCGGCTGCTTGGCTGCTAGGTTCCGGTTGGCCGGGCACACGCTGGCAACCTCTGACGGCTGGAGCCGCCATCCGGCGACACGTTCCCTGTTCGTGCTGGGTGAGCGATCCCAGCCTGACACAACACGCGCAGCGCCCGCCACTGCATCCACGGTTCTCGGCCCGCCAGCAGCATGGGCTGCGTGCGGGATCTTCGTGGCTGCTGCGACGGGCGCTGCGATGCTCGGAGGGCTCCTCCGAGGGTGTTGAGTTGTGGCTAGATCGCTTCGAGGATTGCGTCGAGCGGGGCGGCAGGGATGGTCGAGGCGTAGCCTTTTCCGTTGCGTGCCCGCGTGTGGTAATCAAAGAGCTGACCGCGCTTCGCGAGGGTTCCTCGGTAGTTTGGGCGGCCTGGCTTGTGGACAAGCCAGACATCAGGACTCACGGTTGTGAATCGGTAGAGGTCGCTCTTGATCTTCACGTCGACGTACTCATCGATGAGTTCGGGTAATTGGGTGGGTAGTTCGATTTGGTTGAGTGTTAAATTGGACATTGCAAAGCTTTCTTCTGTATTTCTGAATTCGTTGTGCGCACCGCATCGGAGTAGTAGATGCTTCGTAAAGTGCTGCTCTGACTCAAGCGCTCCCGAGAAATGGGCGCGAGTCATTCACAACTTATAAAGAGAATAGCAGGCCTGAGCGATCGAATCAATAGTTGGCTAAGTTTTTGCCTGTGAAAACGCTGTCAGTGCGATGCGGCGTGACTCTTGGGCGCGGCGTGACTGCTGGGCGCTGCGTGGCTGCTGGGCGCTGCTGGGCGCTGCGTGAATGCGGAGCGCGGCGTGATCCTCACTCCAGACATCATCCGATTGGCTGATGTCTTCCCCAACTCGCCTCCGTAGGCTGGGTGCCGTGCAAACCGCCACAATCATCCGGGTATTCTGCGGGCAAGAGAGGAGCAGCCGAATGAATCTTGTCGCAGCGCTCCGGCGCCAGAAGGGCAGCCCCTCGATTCCGCTCGATCCGCTGATTAACGCAGCGTTTGTGTTGCTCGTGATCGCATCCGCGACGCGATACCTGCTGAGCCACGGGCTTGGCGACCGCTGGCTGTGGGTTGCCGCCCTGAGTGCGTCACTGATTATCACGTTTGCCGTGAGCCTGGTGGTCCCAACATCTGCCACCGCAGGGATGACCGTCGCGGTGTTGGTCCTGTGGGCGCCACTCGTTGTGATCGCCCCAAGCTTCTGGTGGTGCGCCTTTTCGCTGTTCTTTAATTTGCCGGTTCCGGCTCGCGTCGCCGTGGTCTCTGGTGTGCATCGCCGGGGTTGCCATCATGACCGGGTACGGGCTCATGCGACTGTCGGGTTCATTCGATCTCACGGTGGCCATTGGCATCCTTGTTGTTGCGGTGCTCGTGAACTCCGTGTTTAGCCGGATTGAGCAGGACAACGACCGTCAGCAGCGACTCATCGCCGACCTGGTTGAGGCGCAGCAGCAGCTGGCGCAGGCCGAGCGTCGGGCCGGTGTGCTCGCCGAGCGCGAGCGGCTGTCGCACGAGCTCCACGACACCGTTACCCAGGGGCTCACGAGTTCGCTGCTCATGATGGAGGCCGCAGCGCAGTCGCTCGACGGACCTGCCGAACGAGCCGCGCTCAGCATCAACGCCGCCACCGAGGCGGTCCGGGCGAACCTCGCGGAGACGCGCAATCTTGTGCACCAACTTGGGTCCCCTCGGCTCGACGGGATCAGCCTTGTTGCGGCGATCCGAAACCTGACCCACGATTTGCCCGGTGCCGAATGTGTTGTTGAGGGGCAGCCCTATGCGCTCGACGCAGACACCACACACGCCGTCTTGCGTGTGACGCAGAGCGCCCTCGAGAATGTTCGACGCCACGCCTCCGCAGCGCAGACCAGGGTGACCCTCACCTTCTTGCCCGACTATCTTGGTCTTGATATTCGCGATGACGGGATTGGGTTTGATCCGAGCGCGACGAGCGAGCCATCAGCAGACGGCGGTTACGGGCTCAGGGCAATGGCGCAGCGCGTTGCGGGCCTCGGCGGTGTGCTGAGCGTTGAGAGCGCGCCTGGCGAGGGCACTGCCGTCGCGGCCCATCTGCCACGAACGGTGGAGGAACCATGATTCGCGTGATGCTTGTTGATGACCATGCCGTGGTGAGGGCAGGCCTCAGGATAATTCTCGAGACGCAGCACGATATCCGTGTTGTTGGTGAGGCCTCAACTGGCGAGGAATGTCTTGCCTCCGTCGGTCGGCTTGCTCCCGACTTGGTCGTGGTCGACCTTGCGATGGGCGAGGGGATGGGCGGAATCGAAACCATCCAGCGCCTGCGCGGCGAGTGGCCTGGCATCCAGGCCCTGGTCTTCACCACGTATGACACCGACGCCGATATCGTTCGCGCGGTTGACGCTGGGGCAATCGGATACGTCCTAAAAGATGCGGCCCCCGCTGAGATCTACGCTGCCGTCCGTGCGGGCGCCAGGGGCGAACGCGTGCTGTCGCCACCGGTTGCGTCGCGCATCCTTGAACAGCTGCAACGCCCTCAACTGACCCTGACTCCTCGGGAGGCGCAGATTCTTGAATTGCTCGCGTCTGGCGTCGGGAATAAAGAACTTAGCAGGCAACTGTTTATCAGCGAAGCCACCGTGAAGACGCATCTTGCGCATGTTTACGAAAAACTTGGTGTCGACGGGCGAGGGGCGGCCATCGCCGTCGCAACGCAGCGCGGCATCATCCGAAATCAACGGGCGCAATAAGTGCCGCTATCTGAAAGGCCGTGTCATGAGTTTCACGAAACGTGCTGTGACCTCGATGGGAATGCTGGCTGTCCTAGCGTTTTTGGCGACCGGATGCGCCCCTGAGCCGCCGCTCCCAACCCCGAGCGCTACAACGGGGAGCCCAACACCTGCGGCGGTTGCGACGCCTGCCCCAACGCCCGCCGAGCCGCCGGTTCGTCAGGATCTGATTGGGCTGCCGCAGACCGAGCTGGATACGCGGCTGATCGCTTCGGCCTGGGCGAACGACGTTGCAGAAGCGCAGGAACTCATCAGAGCCGGCGCAAATGTCAACGCAAAAGATGCAACCGTGCAGAGCGCCTACCTTGTCGCAACAAGTGAGGGCTACGCCGAGCTGCTTGACCTCACGCTCGCGAACGGCGCAGATGTGACGAGCCTCGATTCGTATAACGGTACTGGCCTCATTCGAGCGGCCGAGCGCGGACATGCCGCCGTTGTTGGTCGGCTGATCCAAGCCGGCGTCTCGCTCGATCACGTGAACTTTCCCGGCTACGTTGCCCTGCACGAGGCGCTGATCTACGCAAAGCCAGATCAGGTCGAGGCCTACCAGGACACCGTATGGGTGCTCGTCGCCGCAGGCTCAGACCTCACTATTCCTACGGTTGGTACCGGCGAGACCCCGGTGATGCTGGCCAATCGGTACGGTCTGAGCCGGCAGGCACAGATCCTGACGCGCGCGGTGGATGCCCCTGCCGCCGCAGCTGACGCTCCCGCCCTTCTTGTGCAGGCGGCGCTGACAGGGGACCCCGATCTGGCGGCGCTGGCGTTACGGGCTGGCGCTCCGGTGAACACAACTGACGCGACGGGCAAGAGCGTGCGGTCAATTGCCGAGTCTGGTGGACACGAGGTGACCGCAAGGCTGCTCGCCAACCTCGGCGGATAGCCGTTCCGCGGAGCGCCACCAACACGCGTGGGATGGGCGGGGCCGGTGCCACGATGTGTCGTGTCCATCGATCGGTTGACACGGTGTCAACCGACTGTGGCTACTCGGGCCACTGTCGGTCGGCCAAACTTGAAGTATGACAACTTCCCCTGCGATTTCGGTTCGAAATCTCACAAAGACCTACCGCGACGTGACCGCAGTAAACGACGTCTCCTTTGACGTGCTGCCGGGCACCGTTTTTGCGTTTCTTGGCACAAACGGTGCCGGCAAGAGCACAACAATTAGCTGCATTACCACACTGCTCGAATTCGACTCCGGCCAGATCGAAGTCCTCGGCCAGCGTGTTGGCAAGGGGTCGAGGGATGCCGGTAACGCGACCATCCGCCGCCAAATTGGCGTGGTCTTTCAGAACTCCGTGCTCGATCCACTGCTCACGGTTATCGAAAACCTTCGTGTCAGGGCGAGCTTCTACGGCATCCCCGCTGGCGAGGCAAAGGCCCGCATCGCCGAGTTGACGACGCTCATCGGCCTTGAAGAGGTGCTCGACCGGCCATACGGAAAGCTCTCAGGCGGGCAGAAACGCCGGGCAGATATCGCGCGGGCGCTCATTCATAATCCTTCTATCCTGTTTCTTGACGAGCCGACAACTGGCCTCGACCCGCAGAGTCGAGAGCAGGTGTGGGAAGCAATCGACACCCTGCGTGCCACGCAGGGCATCACGGTGTTTCTCACCACGCACTACATGGAAGAAACCGAAAAATCCGATGAGGTCTGCATCATCAAGAGCGGCACGATCGCGGTGCGTGGAACCGCGGCCGCCCTTCGCAGCCGCTACAGCAGCAGCATTCTCACGGTGACGCCAGAATCCATCGCGAGCACGGTGGAGTGGTGCAGCGCGCACAACATCGAGTACCGAGT